>JAISJO010000044.1 GCA_031261485.1 Propionibacteriaceae bacterium
CATCAGCCAACGTCGGGGCAATAGTCGAGACAGCCAGAGCAGCATCCGACGTCGTCGATGTGACCACAGCATCCTTAACAGCGTTGCCATGCTTATCAAACGCATGAACCACAGCCACATCAGGTGTGGAACCATCCGCAGGAGAACCATTCACAGTCAACTCGACACGAGTCGTATGTGCAGCGTCCACGTCAGGATCCTTGACACACCCATCAGCAGCCGTACACACCGCGCCAGCCTCGAACACCACGGTCACCGGCGAATTCGACAGAGCACCATTCGACAGTTCGGCACCCACATCGTAAGAACCAGCAACCGTCGTCGTCACCGTGATGAAGCACACCCCAGCAACCGACGTACACGATGTCTGATCAGCGGACAGCTCACCCGGAATCTGGAACGCCACAACAGCACCGTCAACCGGATTGTTGGTCGCGTCATTCGCATGAGCCGTGATGGTATAGGTCTCATCGACCTTGATCGGGCCAGCCGGAGACACCGTCAGGAAGGAATGCGCGGGATCAGCGGTCCCGGACCCGAAGGTCAAGGTGAGCGGCGAACCTGACGGCACGACCGAGTCGATGGTCGCTGTGGCCTTGTGATCACCAGCCACCGAAGACGAGTAATTCAGAGCGACTGTCCCATCGGGACCGGTCGAGGCGGTCGGAGTGAGAACGTTCAGAGCCACATCGGTCGTACCGGTGGCCACGGGAACACCAGGAACCGCATTACCCTTGTCGTCATAGGCATAGGCAGTTGCCACATCCAACGCAGAACCGTTGGCCTCAGAACCATTCACCGTCACTTCGACGCGGGTCGTGTGCGTCGGATCAATTGGATGGCAATTGCTGTAGCAGACAGGTCCAGGAGTGAACGTCACGGTCACAGGGGAACCCTTGGTCTGATCGCCATTGCCACCAAGATCAGTCGCAACACCGGAACCATTCGGCAAAGTCGCATGAACCTTCGTCTCGCCAGCAAGGCTCGACGTCAGGGTCACGAAACACGTCCCATCAGAACCCGTCGTGCAGGTCGTCTCATTTAGAGCGGGCTGGCCGGTTCCGGTGATGGCGTCCTCCAAGGAGAAGGACACCACAGCACCAGGAATCAAGATTCCTTCATTGTCACGAACAGTCACAGTCGCGGTGGCGGTTGTGTCAATCGGGAGACTTGTCGGCGTCACGACCAGCTCGGAGTTCGCTGGGTTCGCCGCGCCGTTGGTGAAACGAATCTGGTTGAGAATGCCTGAACCATCGCCAGGCGCGAGGGAAGCAATCGTTCCTTCACCGGTATAGGTTCCGACACTGGTCGCAGTCCACGACGCCTGGCATGTCCCGTCAGAACCAGTCGTACACGTCGCCGTCTCGGGAGACAGGACACCAGCATTCACACCAGTTGTCTTGTCCACAACAGACACCGTCGCATCCGGAACAGCGTTGCCATACGTGTCACGAGCATAGGCCGTCGCCTTATCGGCAGCAGTGCCATTGGCCAACTGGTCATTGACGGCCATCTCGAAACGAGTCGCACCATTCGGACCATCAATCGTCTCGCAGTTCTGGACACAGACGCCTGCGTTCGTGAACTTGGCAGTCGGACGCTCAGACAGAGGAACCGAGTCAACCACAGCGGCGAAGGTGAACGTCCCCACAATCTTGGACGTCGTCTGGAATGTGTACACACCATTAGCCAGGGGTGTGAAACCAGTCATCGCCAGTGCGGGCTGAGAATCATCGCCAGTGGTGGTGATGACGAACTTGTCCGCAGTCAAGTCATTGATCGCATTGTTCGAATCATCCCTCACCTTGACCGTCACGGTCACGGCAGCACCGACGACCTGTTGCGAAGGAGCAACCGTGATGTCTGAATACTTGTCGGAGACGCCACCCACCACGAACGTCACAGCCGTGGGGACCGGGATGGTGTCGCCATTCAGTGTGGCCGTCACCGTCACAGTCTCAGCAACATTGTCTGTCAGTGTCACAGAGCATGTGCCGAATGCGGTGTCTGTGAATACGTTGTTGGTTGTGCAGGAGGGGTTCGCCAGCGCGGCGGCACCCGTTACCGAAAGATCCGCCGCAGTCCCACCGACGAGGTTGTCATGGATGTCGCGCAGGGTCACGGTTGCGGTGGACGTCCCACCCACACCGAGTGACGTGGGATCGACAGCCAAGCGAGAGTGCTCAGCGTTCGCAGCACCAGCCGTGAACGGAATCGGTTCGTTGCCACCAATCTGTGCTCCGTCGACAAAGACCTGAGCGGTGTAATGGGGGGAGGCGACCGTCGTCCGGTACGTCACCGTGTACGTCCCGTCGCCATGGTTGACCACCGGAGAGGAAACGACCACATCGTCAGACGAAGCGCCGAACAGGATGAGGGCCAGATCGAGGTCCTTGATCAGGTTGTTGTCCGCATCACGCGCGGTCAATGTGCCCGTGTAGAAGTCGGCGCCATCGGCAACCAGCGGACCAGCCGGAGAAACCGTGAAGTCAGAGTTCAAGACATGGATGCCACCAGTCTTGAACCTCACCGACTTCGGCGAACCGTTGAGATCGTCAGTGCCAATCTTGGCGCTGAAAGCCACTGTCTCAGCCACAGCATCGGTCAGGGTCACTGTGCACTTGCCTGTGTCCAGGGTCGTACACGTGGAAGCGGACAGATTGCCGGAGAGCGATGTGCCGAAGGTCACAACGGCACCCTCAATCGCATTGTTGAACTCATCGACCACCGTCGCTGTGCCGGTCGCGTTGGTGTTGACGAGGAGGTCAAGCTGATCGACCGCGAAGGTGGACTTGTCGAAATCCACATCTGCAGGAACGAAGGTCGCTGCGAGCGGAGAGTTCGATACTTCAGGCCCAGTCGCAGAGCCCAACGTGGCCGCGACCCAGATGTCCTCAGCAACCTTGTCATCAATCGTCACCGTGCATGTGCCGGACTGATCGGTCGTACACGAAGAAGTGCTCGCGGCACCTTCCAGTCCGTCCGTCGTCGCAGACCCGGTCACTGACACATAGGCGTCTTTGCCATCGAGCAGGTTGCCTTGGGCATCCTTGACTGTCACCGTCGCAATGATCGAGGAACCAACCGTCTGGGACGCGCGATCCAGAGCCACAGAGGACTGATCAGGATCAGGGTCGCCAGCCTCGAAGGTCACCTGGGCGGGAGAACCAGGAAGGGTGTGGGTGCCAAAGCCAGCCGTGACATGAACCGTCTGCGCCACATCGTCAGTCACCGTGGTGTTGGCGACACCATCGGAACCGGTCTGCTTGGAAGCATCGGCCAGGCTCGCACTGCCATCCACACCGAAGTCCACCGCCACACCGGAAACCGGGTTACAGAACTCATCAGTGACGTATGCCCTCACTGCAGAATCGTTGCCCACGGAAAGCGTGGTCGGGGTAGCCGAGACGTTCGGCTTCTCCGCATTCGGATTGGTCGGATCGACGCAGTCCGTCTTGGGTGTTCCCTGGGTAAAGGAAGCCGAAGCCGGAGAACCGCTCACACCAGTCATGGCCCCTTCGATCATGATCTCGGCGCTGACCTCCACAGACTCGACTTTCGGATCGGTGAACGTCACCGAGCATGCGCCGGAGGGAAGAGTTGTTGTGCAAGTGGCCGTCGTGACCGCCGGGTCGGCGGCTGCTCCGAACGTGCCGTGGTTCGTGATGGCGAAGGTCACGTCACGACCGTCGAGGGGATTGCCTGTGGCGTCCTTGACTGTCGCGGTCGCCGTGATCGGTGCTCCGACAGTTGCTGTGCTAGCAGACAGGACCAAGGTGGACTGATCCTTGTCAGGCTCGCCCGCCTCGAAATGCACCGTCAGAGGCGACCCCGCTTGCGTAGTCAAGTCTGCGCCGTTGACCTTGCCCGTGAGCTGATGACCTCCGGCGACCTGTGACGTGGCATCCGTAGTCACAGTCCCGTCTTCGCCAGTCGAGATTGTCAGCGGGCTGACCGTCAGCGTGGAGTCCGTGGTCGCCAAGGTGAACACAGCCCCTTCGATGGCATTGCCCTCAGCATCGAACGCACGAGCCTGGACAATGTCAGGGCTTTCGCCGTCAGCCGGAGAGTTGTCCACTGTGACGCGGATTTCGGTCCTCTTGTCAGGATCGGGGTCGCAAGTCACTGTTGCGCTGGGGATGCAGACGGAACCAGGGGTGTACACAACCGTCGCGGGAGAATCATTCACATCCGTGCCGCCGACGGTGGCATGGATGAGGAAGGACCCGGACTCCTTCGATGTCAGCGTCACATTGCACTTGCCATAGTTGGCTCCCACAACCGCAGATGTGCTGCAAGAGGTGGCCGACAGGGCAGTCTTGGCCGGGTCGACAGCGCTGCCGTCAGCCTTGGTCACTGTGTACTCAATGGTCTGGTTGGGCGACAAGTTGTCGTTGCCATCACGAGCCGTTGTCGTTGCCGTGTACGTGTTCGCCGCGCCGGTGCCCACGACGAGTGGGCCAGCGGGAGAGACGGCCAAGTCAGACTTCTCCGCAGTGGCGTCGCCTGGGGTGAAGGTCACTGTCTTGGGCGAGCCCGAAATCTGAGTCGCCGTGCCGGACACGTTGACCTTGGCGGTCAATTCGTCCGTGTAGGTCTTGGCCACATTCGACGTGATTGTGACGAAGCATGTGCCATCCGCCTCGGTCACGCAGGTGGGGCCTGAGATGGACGTGTCGGCCGACGCCTTGGCCCACGACACGGTCACATTCTGCAGTGGGTTGCCATCGGCATCAACAATGGTGGCCGTGGCGGTGATGTTGGAACCCACTGTCGCGGACTCCTTGTCGAGAGTCAGAGTGGACTTCGCGGGATCGGGGTTCTTGGAGAAGATGACTTCCACCACCACATCGTCGCCCAGTGTCGGAGTCCAGGAGATGGTGGTGTTATTGCCTGTAGTCGATGTGGTCGGGGTGTACTTCACCGCGCCGGTCTCGACATCCTTGATGGCGACGGAGGCAACCGTCCAACTCGAGTTAGGAGTAGTTGCCGTGACTGTCTTCGGGGCACCTGCCGCAGCAGCCTTGGCTGTGCCAATCGTGAAAGCGGTGTTATCAGCGGTGAGAGACAGCGCATCCACCGAGAAGGTCCCCGAACCGGAGGTCGTCCTGGCGGCAGGACGATAGACGGTGTCAGCGACCTGGATGGTGTAATCCTCGATCTCACCGGCGGTCGTCCAACTCGGAGTGCCTGCCGTGCCAGCGGCGTACTGGCCAGAAGAGTTGGTCGGCAAGGAGATGGTCGCGGTGGAAACATCAGCCCTCAACTGCACGGTCGGAGTGCCTGTGGTGGCGCCGCTCGTCTGGAATTGGAAGGAACCAGTTGCGACCCCGCCCGAAATGGTCGGAGTCCACTTGGGAGTTGTGGTCCATGTGTTGTTACCCACGCCCGTCGTCCAGGCCTGGACTTTCGCAGAATCAGCCGCCGATCCAGAGACTGTGGCTGCCAACTGATACTGCTTGGTCGACGCCAGCATGGTGCCCTGCAACGGGACCGCGCCAGCGTAGGAGTTGAGATACAGGCCGTCGTCGGTGCCGTTGTGGGCAGCAGCGTCTGCGGCAGGACCGCCGTACGAACCGAGGTTGTCGCCCAGCCAGACAGAAGCCGTCGGCTGGTTGACATGCACAGGGACATTCGATGTTGTCGGGCCTGCGGGAGCATCTCCATAGGAGCCCCGGACTGTGAAGGCAAAGTCAGCATTCGGGACAGCCTGGGATGTATTGATGGTGACCTTGGCGTAAGTCAACCAGTCGCTGCTGGCGCTCGTGGAGCCGACAACACCCAGAGCTGGATCAGACGACCCAGGAAGTTTCGCGCCGTGGCAAGCGGCTCCGAGTTCAGATGTGATATTGCCGTTGGCGCACTGGATCGCTGCGGTATTGGTCAACGCTGTGCCTGTGGAGCTGTAGCCGACCTCAACCGAGCCAGCGCCCCAGGTCTGAGCGGCATTGATCAGGGTCACACCATCAGCCGCAGGAATCTGAATCTGGACGGGCCGAATGTAGTACACCGTGCCCGCCGACCAAGGAACAATGAAGGAGTAGTTTCCTTTGGCGTCGGTCTCATTGACAGCGCGGAGCTTCCCTGTGGCGTCATAAATGGCGACTTTCTGGCCCTCGAGTGTGTCCTCCGCGCGAGAGATCACTCCATCGCCGTCAGCATCGTTGTAGAGCGTTCCGCGGATGACCGCTGCCTGCTGCGGAGAGGCGTTGTCGCGCGCAGTGTCGTTTGTTAGCCCGTCATTCTGAACAGACCAGACCGGCCTCATCGTCGCGGCGAGAGGATCGATCTTGATAATGGTGGTCGTGCCTCTCGGTCCGGCGCTGGCGGACGACGGGAGGCCATAGGAGCCGGTGCCGCCGACATTGGTGTATGCCCCTAGGAACAACTGTCCGTTAAGGAAGGCGTTGCCATAGACTGAGCCGGCGTCGCTCCATGTTGCAGCTGGGAAGGCCGGGTCTTTCTTCAACTTGGTCACGACGTAATAGCGCCACGGGTTGGCCGCCGTGCCGTCGACGATGTCGCCTGTGGCATTGCGAGCCGGTTCCATGCGCACAATTGAAGCATTAGCAGCGCTGGAAGCAGTCACTTCCGCCCCAGAATAGACATAGACGTTGCCGTCCGCGTCGAGAGCAAAGTCAGCAGGGGCGCTTGGGTCATCATTTCCCGTTCCCACGACATTGGCGCGGACCTTGATCCTTTCCTTCGGCACCGTTGTCATGCCCTGGTACCAGTCGCCGGGCTGAACTGAACCCGAAAGCGCGTAGGCGCCAGTGAGTGGGTTCCAGACCGTGAAGACCCATCCCGCTTCGGTGCTCGCGGCTCTGGAAGTCGAGGATTGGTCGTCGATGCTGGCGTTGAAGTGGCCAACCACGTAGACGTTGCCTGAATACTGGTCAGCTTCGCCACCGGTCGCGTGCCCGGTGTCGATTCCAGGATTGAAGCCACCATTGCCGGTGGCACGAGAAATCGGCATGCACGACCAATAAATGTTCTTGTCACCCGAGGTGACTCGCAGGATCGTGGCATGACCCGACGGGCAGGTCGCCTCCCCATTGCTTTGCTGACCAGTGTTGTTCCAGAAATACACCGTCAGCGGCGCAGCGGGACCACGGACGGCCGCTGGATTGGTGGAAGCGACAGGTGCCGCGCTTGTGCCGCCGATGCGCGCCATAGCTTGGGTTTGGAGTACCCCGTCGGTGAAGGTCCCGCCGCTGGCTATTCGCTTGAATTGCAGCGCCGGACGAATCTTGTAGGTTGACAAGTCCTCGGACCAACCGTAGTCCTGGAACAACACAGTGGATACGTTGCCGACTGTGCCCCCGGGGGTCGAACCACTCGCATGGTAGAACGACTGGTCGTCCAGTGGCTGTGGCCAGACGGCTTCCAAGCGCGTGGACAGCGTCCATACGGGTGTCCCCTCCTGGTGTGACACGGGCTCCGCAGCCTGCGCCTCAGGAACCGTTATTTCCGAGAATAGTGGCGCCAGGCTCAACCCTCCGATAGCAAGCGCGCCGGAGATGATGCCCGCCAAGGCTCGTCTCCATTTCGATGCCGCTGATGCGGTCGTCGCTGTACCTGAACGATGTTCCAAACGAGACACAAGTCCCCCCTTGTTGGTTACCGTGGTCTAGGTCGGCGCGATGCTGCGGAAACCTTCCACGGATTCGTCATGGGAGGCTACTTTGCCAAATCGGGCCGTTCAAACCTCGTGAGGATGGTTTCCAAACGTTGCCACAAAGAGAGGTCTAAAACCGGCACATCTTGAAGATAGTCGCAATTTAGCTTGCTTGGTTTCCTCAAGTTGCCACATGACAACAATGCTGCGCGTTTGGGGAACGGCGATTTTGCTCATGTCCGCGCGGAATGGAATGTGATTGTGGAGAGTGTACAAGCCCGTATCAAGGCGAACGGTAGGCTTGTCCCATGGGACTTTCACTGTACGACACCGCAACAGGCGCGATTCGACCCTTTGAGCCGCTGCGGCCAAACGAGGCGTCGATTTACTGCTGCGGGCTGACTGTCCAGGCTGCCCCTCATTTGGGTCATATCCGCAAGGAAGTCGTCTTTGACGTGCTGCGGCGTTGGATGACGTACACCGGCACAAAAGTCACACTTGTTGTCAACATCACTGACCTCAATGAGAAGATCGTCACCAAGGGCGAGGAAGCGGGTCGCCCCTGGTGGGAGCACGCCTACCTGTACGAGCGCGAGTTGCACAAGGCGACCGCGGCTTTGGGGGTCTTGCCCCCCACGTACGAGCCACGCGCGACTGGCCATATCACCGAACAAATCGAGTTGGTCGAGGCCATCCTCGCCAACGGACACGCCTATGTCGCTGACGATGGCTCGGGCGACGTGTACTTCGACGTCCTCAGTTGGCCGAGCTATGGCGAACTGACCCACCAATCCATCGCGGACATGGAGCCCGACGAGGACGCCAATCAGCGCGGAAAGCGCGACCCACGCGATTTTGCCTTGTGGAAGGGGTACAAACAGGGCGAGCCGTACACCATGAGTTGGCCGAGCCCGTGGGGAAGAGGTCGACCCGGCTGGCACCTCGAATGCTCCGCGATGGCGGGGAAATACCTCGGAGACGCCTTCGACATCCACGGCGGCGGCATCGACCTGCGCTTCCCTCATCATGAGAACGAACTCGCCCAGTCGCGGTCTGCGGGACGGCCTTTTGCTCAGTATTGGATGCACAACGGATTCGTCACCGACCCCAGCGGCGAGAAGATGTCGAAATCTCTCGGCAACGGCATGGTCGTCACTGAGGTTGTCCAGCGGTGGGCTCCCAGAGTTGTGCGGTATTACCTTGTCGCGCCGCATTACCGTTCTATGGTGGAGTTCTCGGAACTAGCAATGAACGAGGCGGAAGCTTCGCTGGCCCGCATTGATTCCTTCGTGAAAAGAGCAACTGAGCGGGTGGGTGCTTGGGCCCCGAAGCACCTGGTTCCCGTGGGGTTGAACCTTGTGGTGACCGGATTCGAGGATGACTGCGCCTTGCCTGACGGATTCGTCGCTGCAATGGACGATGACCTGGGCACACCTGCCGCAGTGGCCATACTGCATGAGACCGTGCGAGAAGGCAACCGTGCCCTCGATGTGGGCGATGAGGACGGTGTACGCAAGGCACTGGCGCAAGTACAGACAATGCTCGCTATTCTGGGGCTCTGGGCCGACGATCCCATCTGGGCAGGCACAACCGGCCCCGACGAGCTGGAACCTGTGGTGGACGGCCTAGTCAAGGCCCTATTGGAGCAGCGCGGAGCCGCCAGAGCGCGGAAAGATTACGCTACCTCCGACGCGATTCGTGATTCGCTGGGCGCACTCGGCTTGACCATCGAAGACACCCCCCAGGGACCGCGCTGGAGTCTGTAAGAAATAGGACCGGGCAAGAGGGGTTTTCTGTCCTTCCCGTCGCTCGCGCGTTGAAACTGACGCGACGGGAACCGGCATCTTTCCTACAGAAATCTGCCTGGCTCCGATTCCCGTCGCTCGCGGAGCGAGCGACGGGAATCGAACCCGCGTAGTCAGCTTGGGAAGCTGATATTCTGCCATTGAACTACGCTCGCAGATGGACGCAAGATTCCTTTCAGGAAGGACTTGTATCTCGGGTCAGGATTCTATCGTGCTGCGCTGACCGCCGTCCAATACCCGACGTACTTCCCACACTTTGACCCCGAACACACTCTTCCATTACTGCTGCCTCGGCGCTAACATATAGCAACTGCTACGAGGAGCGAAAATGGCAACGAAGCAACTGACGCTACTGCACTCCAACGACATTCATGGGGATTTCCTTGAGGAAACCCACGAGGGCGGACAGGTCACCGGCGGAATCGCGCGGCTCAGCGGGTACGTACAAGCCGAGCGGGCGAAAAACAAGAACTGTATTTATGCTGTGGCTGGTGACATGCTGCAGGGCTCGCTGATTGACGCCGAGTTCCGCGGGCTTTCCACCATGGACATGATGAACCTCGTCGGCCCCGACATCGCTTGTCTGGGGAACCACGAGTTCGATTACGGGCTAACGCATCTGCTGTTCCTGGAACGCTGCGCGAAGTTCCCGATTGTTGACGCCAATCTCTTCATCAAGCGTCCGCTGACGAGGCTTTTCCGTCCCTACAGGTTCTTGCATTGCAATGGCATGAAAATCATGTTCATTGGAATCATCACCACGGAAGCGCTCGCCGGAATCAGTGACAACTTGATTGTCGGCTTGGTTGATGTCACCGATGCCGCCGAGCAGGTGGGCAAGATATGCAACCGCTTCCGCGAAACTGACGTCGACTTGACCGTGCTGCTGACCCATATCGGCATCGATGAAGACCGCAAACTAGCTGAGTTGCTCGACCCTGCGTGGGGTGTCGACTTGATCATTGGCGCGCACACTCATACCTTCATGGAGCAGCCAGAAGTGATCAATGGCGTCATCATCGCGCAAGCTGGCTCAGGTTCCGACCAAATTGGGCGCTTCGATCTTGAGATCGACACTGACACAAACTCGATTGCCGACTGGACATGGGAGTTGGTGCCGATCACTCCAGACACCGCCCCCAATGACGAGGCGCTGTGCCAGATGGTTGAGTCCTATGCGAAACCCATCGATGAGAAGTACAGCCGAGTTCTGTGCCGCTTGAGCACCGAGGCGACCCACCCAGATCGCCACCAGGAAACCACAGTCGGCGACCTCTGGGCAGATCTGTATGCGACTGCTTTTCATACCGAGTTGGCGTTAGTCGGTTCTGGCTCGTTGCGCAAACCATCGCTTGGGCCAGTGGTCACCGTTGGGACGGCCCTGGCCATGGGGGCGTTCGGCGGGGCGGTTTACCGCTTCAAGGCGACCGGTGCGAAAGTCAAGCAGGCGCTGCGTTTCGTGATGCATGAAAATGCGGGCGGCCCGGACTCCCACGGTGAGTTTTTCCAGCTTTCGTCGCGGTTGAAAGTGACATGGTCGCGCAGCAAGGACGATTTCGAGGAGATTCTCTTTGATGGGAAACCACTGGAAGATGATGTCATATTGTGCGTTGCCATCGAGGATTACCACCATCACAACTGCCAAACCTCGTTCGGTATGTCGCCGGAGGAGTTCTCCGATTCGGGCGTCATTCTGATTCTGGCAACCGAGGTGAAAGACGTGTACCTGGAGTACTTCGGCGAACACGCAAGAATCGAAGTCCCCGAACTCGGGCGACTCACCATCAAGGTGTGAGGCAAGATGGAGAAACAAATAGTCCGCCCTGGGTGCGATGTTGTTTATGACGTGTTGCCGGGAACCGAGGATGTCACGGTGGTGTTGCTGCACGGCTATGGGTTGCATGGCGGGATGTGGACGCCCCAAATCGCCTCTCTGCAGAGCCAGTGTTACCCCGTGATCACTATTGATGTTCGAGGGCACGGGAAGTCGCGGCCAACCGCTGACTTCTCGGTGGCGTTGGCGGCCAACGACGTCCATGCCATCCTGGATGCGGAGGGGGTTGAGCGGCCCGTCCTGTGTGGACTTTCGATGGGAGCTTTCGTGGTCCAGGAATACGCCTTTCAGCATGGGGGCGCGACTGCCTACGTCCTTACCGGCGTGACGCCTCTGTGCATCCCCTATGCCACATGGGAAAAAACTCTACTTGCTTGGTCCGGCCCGATGATGAAGTATCTCTACACGTGGAACTCGCTGAAGAAGGCCATGGCCAAGGGAAGCACGAGCACCCAGGAAGCGCGGGCGATTGTTGCCCAAGAGTTCGATGAGGCGAACAAGAGTGAATTCCTAGTTTCCTGGAGTGGATTCGCCACCTGCCTGCATGAGGAGCCCGGGTTCACCTTTGATGCCCCACTCCTGGTGATGGCTGGCGAGCAAGATACCCGAGGCACGATCAAGTCGCACCTCCCAGATTGGGAACGCCACTACCCAGGTTGTGAAGTGAGAACCATTCCAGGCGCTGGGCATGTGGCGAATCTAGATCAACCAGCGACATTTGACACACTGCTTGGGTCTTTTCTGAAATCGCTTCGGGATTGAGCGCCGCTCAAGTGGGCTCTGGCGGAGGATACGAGATTCGAACTCGTGAGGGCGTGAACCCAACCCGCTTTCCAAGCGAGCGCCATAGGCCTCTAGGCGAATCCTCCGCCGAAGATACTACCGGAGTCTGGCGACTGTGCGCGACTTTGGGGAGCACATCATGGGCTTTGGGCGCGTGAAGCGGGTGTGAAAAGGCCCCCGCACACCCGGAAGAGCTCTCTTACCTTTGCTGCATTCCTGCCCTGGAGGAGTTGGGAGAGGTACCGCCGTACGGGGACCGAGAATCAGTTTATCGCATCAGGACTGGGTACGTCGCTATTCCGAGGACCCGGCACGTTGCGAGATGCCGCACCTGACATGGCCCTGCTGTGTCTGGTCGGCCCACCGCGGCTGTCCAACTTTGGCCCAAAACCGGCGGATTTCGAGGGTAAGGCACGGTGTCGGTGCAAAGTCGGTCTATTTCGAGGTCGTTTTCGGTCGAACTTTGAGCCACCATCGATACCGAATGCCGGAATCACGCGGAAGAGGCCAAAGTTGGCTCATACGCCGACCGGACC
>JAISJO010000050.1 GCA_031261485.1 Propionibacteriaceae bacterium
CGCTACTCAATGTCCCATCAGCCCCCACTTTGTAGACATCCATGCTGCCCGCTACCCCGCCCCAGTCATCGGTCGGAAGAGCAAGTCCGCCAGGCAGGGAGACCGTGCCCTTGATATGCGCAGCAGCTTGCAAGGCAATATTCACACCAGTCGTCGTCGCCCCTGCCGAAGGTGCAGTCACCCACGTCAGAGCCGCCAAGTCAGCCGGTGGCACAGCCACTCCCTCAAACACACTCGGAGCACGACCACCGCCAGCGCACGACCTGATGAGATCGTTCGGAGATGAATTCACTCTCGAAACGCATATCGCGTACTGCGCTCCAGCGGCGACACTGTCGAGGGCATAGTGGCCATCCGCCTCAATGCTCACGGCACCCCACCTGGTGAGGGCGGTGGATCCGCCTGGAAGAGCGACGGGCGCGAACGCCGTCACCTGGCCCGCATCGCCGTAATCTTCTATCAAGGTGTGGCCGCTGGGCACAGTCACGGTCCCGGAAATCGAAGCGGCAAGGGCAAGAGTAATACTCTGATTCGAGAGCGTCCCACCCACTGCCGGAGCCGTCACCACCGTGACCCCACTAACAGCGCTGGGCGTACGGACTGGATCCACGTAGGGTGACTCCGTACGGCCGCCGAGGTAAGTCCGAAGGTACCCGTCAACCGAGGCATAGACGACATACTTCTTGCCTGGTTCGACCACCGCCGACCAAGTCGATGTTGGAGGAGCCCAAGGATTGGTGGAGCGGACATTCAGACAAGAGCCGACCACGTCGTTCGTCACTGGGCACACATACGCCTCTGTGTGCGTGTAGGTGCCCGGCTCAGGAAGCGGAACATTGTTCGGTGTGACCGTTCCAGCGATGGTTGCCCCCAACGCTGCATGAACGGTGTATGGACCGGACTCACCCCATTGCGCATAGATAGCCACGTACACCGTCTCACCCGCAGCTAGGGACTGGCCGAAGGTGATGTGCCCAGACTGTACGGCGTACACCAGTGGGTTGTAGTCCTTGAGTAGCTGAGCAACCACGCGCATGTTGCCAGACTCCACCGTAAACAACCAAGCACCATTTTGTGGCGCGGTGAACCTGATCCAGTCCATGTCCCCGTTCTGTCCCAATGATCCAGACGTAGTGAACGTGGGGCTGGTCAACGCGCACGTCGTGGTCACGTCTGCAGCACAGTCATCCACTGGGTCATCAGCCAGCGCTGACGTCGGACCGACGACACAAAACAATGACAGCGCAACGGCAAGAGCAGTTGGAATAGCGCGACGGAACATAATTCTCCCCCAAACTCCTTCGCCCTAATTGAAGGATCACAGGTAATACCATATTCATCTTGTCCCGACCCAAGAGGTATGTCAAATACCCTAGCCAGGACACTTTCCGAACCAAGCGGGACCAGCGAGTCAGCCTCTGGTCGCTATGAGATACAGGTCTGTCTGCGTCACGCGCCGCACTGGATGCCATTGGGATAGGCAGTGCACTGCAGGTGTTGGTTGGCAAGCCGATTCAAGAACGCCGCCATCGACCCACGATTCACCGCATTACCCGGCTGGTAAAGCAACTGCCCACCCACCATCGTGCCAGCAGTAATGTTCTTACTCGCCAACCACGCAATCGTCTTATAGAACGTATGCGCCTTGGGCACATCCGCGAACGGTGAAGTAGCAGGCGCAGTATAAGAAGGAGACCCCGACAACCGATACATAAACGCAGACATCGACCCACGATTCACCGCATTATTCGGCTGATAATACGGCAACCCACCAATCGTGACACCCACCGTGATGTTCTCGCTCGCCAGCCACGTGATCTCCTTATAGAACTTGTGAGTCTTCGGCACATCCGTGAACGGAGACGTCGCCGGAGGCGTCCATGCCGGAGACCCAGCCATCCGATACAAGAACGCAGCCATCGACCCACGATTCACCGGATCAGACGGACTATACATCCCGGCCCCAGTCCCCACGGTCACAACCTTTTGTGCGACCCAACAAATCGGGCTATAGAACGTGTGCGACGACGGCACATCCGAAAACACAGGACCCGCCTTCAACGCCGACTCCGGACTTGCACTCATCAATCCAGCCTTCGACGCCGTCACACGCACAGAAACCGGCAAACACATATCCCTCGTCGTCAACGTATACGTCGACGCTGTCGCCCCCACAATCGGTTCACCATCCCGCAACCACTGATACGACAAAGTCGCATCCGACGGAAACACGTTGCCAACCGAAGCAGTCAACACCGACCCCACCGACGAACCACCAGACACCGTCACCGACCCAACCATAGTCGACCCAGGCGGAGGCACCACAACAGTCATGATCCCCGAGAAGGGGCTAACACCACCGGTGGTCCATGTGAACTCGTACCACCCATAATCAAGAAACGTGATGGTTCCCGCCGACTCATTGATCACATATCCGCCACCAGAGACAGACAACACAGGATGAGAACCATTTCTGGCCGTCACCACAGGCAACGGATAATCCTTCGTGACCGACCCACCCGGCAAAACCACACTCTGCCCGTTCAGATACACAGACGCATTCAAACCAGCCAACGGCGACGCATCAGTGACCTGATTGCCGGAAAGGTTCAGGTATGTGAGGCTGGTCAGGCCCCCCAAGGGCGACACATCACTGACCTGATTCAAGGAAAGATCGACGGAGATGAGGCTCGTCAACCCCGCCAACGCCGACACACTGCTGACCTGATTGTCGGAAAGGTACAGGTATTTGAGGCTAGTCAACCCCGCCAACACCGACACATTGCTGATCTGATTGTCGTGGAGGCCCAGGGTTGTGAGGCTGGTCAACCCCGCCAAGAGCGCCACATCACTGACCTGATTCCAGTAAAGATTGAGGAGGGTGAGGCTGGTCAACCCCGCCAAGGGCGACACACTGCTGATCTGATTGCCGGCAAGGTACAGATCGGTGAGGCCCGTGAAGGCCTCCAGCCCAGTGATGCTAGCAATCTCCATATAGTTGCAGTTCAGGGAGTGGAATGTCTGGGCCTGGGACACGGTTACCGGAGCGTCACTAGGCTGGCCGAGGGCAGAGTTGATACAGGAACGCAGAATAGTGTCGGGGATATTCACCGGATCATTAGGACCAGCCGACGCGACCGGAGCAACCCCCGCCAACACGCCAACAGCCAATGCTAACGCTGCGCCCGCTCCGAGCAGACGCGAAGAGAAACGAGTAGAACGCATAACAATAACTCTTTCTATCAGAAGTCGCACTGGATGCCGTTGGGATATGTCGTGCATTGGAGTTGTTGGGTTGCGAGGCGCCTCATGAACGCCGCCATCGACCCACGATTGACCGAGTTGCCTGGCTGATAAACAAACTGCCCACCCACGGTCATACCAACCGTGATGTTCTCGCTCGCAAGCCACGAAATCGTCTTGTAGAACTGATGAGACTTCGCAACATCAGCAAACGGAGACGTCGCAGGCGCAGTATAGGTTGGAGACCCAGACAGTCGATACATGAACGCAGACATCGACCCACGATTCACCGCATTGCCCGGCCCATAGTACGTCTTCCCACCAATGACAACACCCACCGTGATACCCGAGGCGGCCAGCCACGTAATCTCCTTATAGAACTTGTGACTCTTCGGAACATCCGTGAACGGAGACGTAGCCGGAGGCGTCCACGCAGGAGACCCAGCCATCCGATACAAGAACGCAGCCATCGAACCCCGGTTCACCGGATCAGACGGACCATACATCCCGACCCCAGTCCCCACCGTCACACCAGTCTGCGCGACCCAACAAATCGGACCATAGAACTGATGCGACGACGGCACATCCTTGAACACCGGACCCTTCTTCGACGCCGACACCAGGCT
>JAISJO010000020.1 GCA_031261485.1 Propionibacteriaceae bacterium
CCAAGTTTCTTCTCGACACCGGTACGCAGAAAATACTTGTTGACGGTGGCATGTTCCAGGGAGACAAGGAGCTGCGCGACCTGAACTGGGCGGCCTTCCCTCTCGACCCGGCCACGATCGACGCGGTTCTGCTCACCCACGCGCACATGGACCACTGCGGTTACCTCCCACGCCTAGTCGCGGATGGTTTTTCCGGGCCGATCTGGGCCACAGACGGAACAGAGAAGCTCGCCGAGATCGTCCTCATGGACTCGGCCAAGATTCAAGAAATGGACGCCAAGGATGCAGCCAAGGGTGGGTACTCCAAACATCCGGCGCCCCAGCCTCTCTACACCACACCTGATGTCGAAGCCACTATGAAACTGTTCCGTTTCGCCGATTTCGACATCGATATCGAGGTCCTTCCCGGCGTCAACGCCCGTTACTACCGCGCTGGTCATATCCTGGGGTCGGCTTCCATCAGGGTTGCTACAAGCGACGCCGAGGTGGTCTTCTCCGGAGACGTCGGTCGCCATGACCATCCCGTCCTCAAGTCCCGCGAGATTCCTCAAGGTGCGCCCTACGTTCTCGTCGAGTCCACGTACGGCGACCGCGAGCATCCCGAATGGGACGAGTCCCCGCACGAAGAGTTGGCCGACGCCATTCGACGCACAGCCAAGCGCGGCGGCTCCACCCTTATTCCTGCCTTCGCCGTGGATCGCACGGAGATTCTCCTCAAGACCTTGGCGGGTATGAAGGCCGACGGACGCATCCCTGACCTGCCCATTTACGTCAATTCACCGATGGGGGTCAAGGCGCTCAATGTGTACCAGGACCCCTCCCAGGCCGACGAGTTGCGGGAGGACCTGCGCGGTTCCGATTTCGTCGATCTGCAAAATGTACACGAGATCACCTCCGCAGAGGACTCCATCAAGCTCAACCGTCCCTCGAAACCGTGCATCATTATTGCGTCGTCCGGTATGGCCACCGGCGGGCGTGTCGTCCATCACCTGGAGCACATGCTGCCCGATCCTCGGAACACCGTCATCTTCACCGGGTACCAGGCACGCGGCACGCGCGGCCAGTCGCTTGTCTCTGGAGCCAAGCAGCTGAAGATGTACGGGAAGTACATCCCTGTCAGAGCGGAAGTCTTCATGGACGATGGCTTCTCAGCCCATGCCGATGCCTCTGACATCCTCGACTGGTTGAAAGGCCTCGATCCCAAGCCGGAGACTGTGTTCTGCGTGCACGGCGAAGAAGGTGCGCCGGTCCTCGCCCAGAGAATCAGAGATGAACTAGACATTGTTGCTGTTGTTCCTGTGAGAGGTGAGAAGGTCCTGCTTTCGGGCAAGTCGGGTCAGTTCGTCCGGGAAGAGCCTGTCGTCATCTCCGCCCCAAGCGCTTCGGCGAAGACCGCCAAATCAACCAAGAGTGGTCGGGGGGCCAAGGCTCCCGCCAAGACTGCCCAGGCCCGTGTGCCGGTGAAGACGGTCAAATCGAAACTGCCCCAGGATGTGCTCGATCTCATCGACGCCGCAGCGGACAAGGGCGGTGTGTCACGGGACGACGCCATCGCTGAGGCCATCCGGGCGCTGTACGGCACGAGTTCGTCCTAGGTTCTTGTATGCGTGTCGACGCCTGGTTGTGGACGGTCCGGTTCTTTAAGTCCCGGTCCATGGCCACGACTGCTTGTCGCGCGGGGAAAGTGCGTGTCAACGGAGGTATCGTCAAGGCTTCGCACGAGGTCAAGGTTGGCGACAAGGTCGCGTGGCGGGATGCTTTGCGGCCCCGTGAGGTCGAAGTGCTCGCCTTGCTTCCTCGCCGAGTGGGTGCCCCCGAAGCAGCCCTGGCGTATGTCGATTTCTCGCCGCCACTGCCCACCAAGGAAGAACGAGGGGCACTCCCCCAGCGTGATCGCGGTGCGGGAAGGCCTGAGAAGCGGGATAGGCGTGACCTGGATAATTTGCGTGGGTATGCCAAGTAATGAGTCGCGCTGCGGGCGACTTGTCATCGGGTGCGGCGGTGCTCCCACGGATTGCGCGGCGACTTGACATAGTATTACGAACGATATATCGTTATAGATGTACATGGAACTCTACAGAAGAGCGAAAACGAGTTCTTCCTGAGGCGTGAAGGGGCCAGACTGGCCCGCTGAGCCAGAGATTCCACATCGAAAGGACATACAATGTACGCACGCGAACATCATCGCCATCACCAACTCCACCACTCCGAGCCCGGTTTCGACCCACGCGGATTCCGCCACGATCCTCGAGAGGGCTGTGACCCTCGCGAGGGCCGTGACATCCGAGGCGGCCGTGCCATGCGCGGTGGCCGCGACGCCCGCTTTGAAGGACGCGCCATGCGCCACTTCGGCGGCAGGCGCGCTCCCAAGGGTGCCTTGAGGGAGTCGATTCTTCGGCTTCTCGCCGACCAGTCCCTCAACGGGTACCAACTCATGACCGCCATCGCGGAAAAGACCGCCGACCAATGGCGGCCCTCCCCCGGCGCCATTTATCCCTGCCTGTCCCAGCTTGTGGACGAGGGTCTCATCACCGCAGTGGACGCCGACGGCCAGAAGGTCTTCGAACTGACTGACGCGGGCCGTGAGGCTGTCGCCGGTGTGGGCGAAGAGCCCTGGACCGATGGCCGCTCCAGCAACGGTCGCGCCATCTGGCTCCAATTCCACTCCCTGGCCGAGACAGTTCACCTCGCAGGCGTGACAGGAACTCCCGAGCAAGTCACCGCTATCGCTGACGAACTCGACAGGGCTCGCAAGGCCATCCTCGTCATCCTGGCCGACACCAAGTAGTCAACAGCGATTCTGAACACTGTGGCCCTCCGACTATTCGGGGGGCCACAGTTGTTTGTTGCGGGCGCAGGGTCAGATTGGGTCTGTGACGAAGCGGTGGGACGACCACCATGGGATGCCAGTCGGGGGCTCATTGACTCCCACATCTCGCCCGCCATCGTCGGTGCACGTGAAGACGATGTGGCCCGACGCGAGCAAATCCGCGGGCAGTTTGTCGCTATCGATGTTGCCGCTCGCTTCGACGGCGTCCAGTTCTAGGTTGTAGTGAAAACCCAAGAACTGACCCTCTTGCAACTTGCTCCCCACATCAGTGAGTTGCGCAAGAACAGTCGCTAGTGAAACCTCCGTGAAGCGAGTGGACACAGCGTCCGGGAGCGGAGGGATGCTGTCCTTGTCGGTGACATCCGCAAGTGCGCTTGGCGCGAGGCCAAGTGTCATGACGCCTGCGATGGTCCATGCGGCCAGCCAATGCGCTCGACCGCGTGTCCGTTGGGTCATGGTGCCTCCTCTGTGCGGTTGGAAGACTCTGCCCCTTACTCCTTTCAGGAGCGCGATAGGTAACAGAGTGAGCCCACGCTCTTCCGACTCGCTCTTTACGCTTTCTTTTCCACAGGCTTGTAGTCCACGCCGGCTTCTTTGCGCTGGGCCGCGGTAATGGGCGCGGGGGCGCTGGTGAGTGGATCGAAACCATTGCCGGTCTTGGGGAAGGCGATGACTTCGCGGATGGACTCGGCGCCAGCCAGCAGGGCGGTGATGCGGTCCCAGCCGAAGGCGATACCACCGTGGGGCGGGGCGCCGAACTGGAAGGCGTCGAGCAGGAAGCCGAACTTCTCCTGGGCTTCGGCCTCACCAATGCCCATGACTTGGAAGACGCGCTCTTGGATGTCGCGGCGATGGATACGAATCGACCCGCCGCCAATCTCATTGCCGTTGCACACGATGTCGTAGGCATAGGCCAGCGCCGAACCAGGGTCGGTGTCGAAGGTGGCCATGGACTCCGGTTTGGGAGAGGTGAAGGCGTGATGAACGGCTGTCCATGCGCCTGCGCCCAACGCCACATCTCCTTCGGAGACTGCTTCAGAGGCGGGCTTGAACAGGGGCGCATCCACCACCCAAAGCAATGACCAGGCGTCCTTGTCGATGAGCCCGAGGCGTTCGCCAATCTCGTTGCGGGCAGCACCGAGCAGGGCTTGCGACTTGGAACGAGGCCCTGCTGCGAAGAAAATCGCGTCACCCGGCTTGGCGCCTGTGCGGGGGCTCAACTGGGCGAGTTCTTCTTCGGTCAAGTTCTTGGCCACAGGTCCGGCGAAGGTCCCGTCCTCGGCGATGGTGATGTACGCGAGACCCTTGGCCCCGCGCTGCTTGGCCCATTCCTGCCAGGCGTCGAACTGACGACGAGGGGTGGATGCCCCACCTGCCATGACGACCGCTCCGACATAAGGGGCTTGGAAGACGCGGAACTCGGTACGCGCGAACACGTCAGTGACTTCGTGAATCTCCAGGTCGAGCCGCAAATCGGGCTTATCCGAACCGTAGCGGTCCATGGCTTCTTGGAAGGTCAGCCTCGGCAAGGGAGTGGTCAATTCGACGCCGATGAGCGCCCACAAAGCGGTGACGATTTCTTCGCCCAGTTTGATGACGTCTTCCTGGTCGACGAAACTCATCTCGACGTCCAGTTGGGTGAACTCCGGCTGGCGGTCGGCGCGGAAGTCCTCATCCCGGTAGCATCGCGCGATTTGGTAATACCTCTCCATCCCGGCGACCATGAGCAACTGCTTGAACAATTGTGGGCTCTGCGGCAGCGCGTACCAACTCCCCGGCGACAAGCGAGCCGGAACGAGGAAGTCACGGGCACCCTCGGGGGTCGAATGGGTGAGCGTGGGAGTCTCAATCTCCACGAAATCGTGGCGACCCAGGACCTCACGGGCGGCGGCGTTGACTTTGGAGCGCAGCCTCAGCGCCCGACCAGGCTCGGGACGGCGCAGGTCGAGGTAGCGGTACTTGAAGCGTGCGTCCTCGCCCACGTTGACCCGCTCGTCGATGGGGAAGGGAAGGACAGCGCTGGGGTTGAGAACTTCCAGAGCGGACACGACAACTTCGACGTCGCCTGTGGCCATGTTCGGGTTGATGGTGTCCTCGGAGCGAGCCTCGACCGTGCCGACGACTTTGAGGCAGTACTCGTTGCGCAACTTGTGGGCGCCGAGGGTATCGACTAGTTCCTCTCGAATGACCGCTTGGGCGATGCCGGAGGAGTCGCGGATATCGAGGAAGACCACACCCCCATGGTCGCGGCGGGAGTTCACCCATCCTGCGAGTGTGACCTCTTTACCGATGTCATCCTTGGTCAGACGGCCAGCCAGTTGGGTGCGGATCATTGTCTTCCTTTCTCGTCCGCGCATAGACAGTGCGCGAAACCGGAGCCAAGTTTATCAGGGCGTTACCAGGGCTTGGTGCGGGGCAGCGCTGGCTGTGGCTTCTGAAGTCTGTCAGATGGGCGTGTTGCAGAATCTCCACTTGTCAGGTGGATTCTGCGACTACGCGCAGAATGACGAGATTGATCAGTCCTCCTGGCGGTGATGTCGGAGTGTTTTCCGATTAGGGGAAAGACGGTTGAGTAAGTCAGGGTCAGGCGTGTACAAGCGACCAGCGCAGGTCCTCGACCGGCGGCGACCATGTGCCTGCGTCGGCGTCGGTTTGTTCCCCTGTGCGAATGTCCTTGACCTGGCCGGACGTGCCTCCGAACCACACGAAAGGAATCCCGCGACGGTCGGCCACCTTGATTTGCTTGCCGTACTTCGCAGCGCTGGGCGAGACCTCGCAGGGGATGTCTCGTGCCCGAAGCGCAGCCGCAACGTCGTCTGCCTGATAGCGAGTTTCCTCAGAATCCACAGCGACGAGCACCGCCGAAGGAACAGGACGTGAAGCCGCCAGAACCCCCTTCGACAGCAACGGAGCGAAGACTCGGGTGACGCCGAAGGAGATGCCGACACCGGGGTACGTGTGGTGCCCGTCAGTGGCGAGAGAATCGTACCGCCCGCCTGCCGAGATCGTCCCCAGCCCCTCATTACCGACTAGTTCCACCTCAAAAACGGAGCCGGTGTAGTAGTCCAAACCTCGGGCGATTTTCAGGTCCACTACGACATTGTCCGGGAAGCGGCGATGCACAGCCTCGAAGAGCCCAACCAACTCGGCCAACCCGGCCTCCATCAGGTCAGACTCCAACCCGAACCCACGCACAGCGTCCACGAAATCAGTGGACCGTGCTTCAATGGACGCCAGGGCGAGAATCTTCTCGACTTGGTCAGCGCTTACGCCCTGTTCGCTCAGTATCTCTCCGACTGCTGCCGCCCCGATCTTGGGCAATTTGTCGACAATCTGGATGGCTGCCAGGGGGTCGGACACGCCCAGAGCCGAGTAAAACCCCTGGACCACCTTGCGATTATTGATGCGCATGAGCACAGGCGGGATCCCCACTTCGTCGTGCATGTGTCCCAAAGCTTCGAGCATGACTAGGCACACTTCAATGTCGTGGTGGAATCCGAGCGTTTCCTGTCCCACGATGTCGATGTCGGCCTGAGTGAACTCGCGGTACCTGCCCTCCTGCGGACGCTCCCCTCTCCAGTTGGGCTGGATCTGATAGCGCCTGAACGGGAAAGCGAGGTGACCCGCATGGTCGAGGACATAGCGGGCAAAGGGCACAGTCAGGTCGAAGTGCAGCCCCAACTCGTCGGCGGCACCCTCCTCTGCGTGAAGGCGACGCACAACGTACACCTCTTTGGTGATCTCGCCTTTTCGGCTCAATTCTTCCAAAGGCTCCAGCGATCGGGTGGCGATATTGGCGAATCCGTGCAACTCAAACGTCTCCCGCAGAATGTCGAGCACGCGGTTCTCGACCATGCGAGCTTGGGGAAGATATTCAGGGAAACCAGAGATGACTGCCATGGGCTCAAGCCTACCGTTTCCGGTCGTGGCTCTGGTGCCTGGTCGCGTCAAGAAAACGGGTCAACCACTCGACTCGGCCCTTGTTCCACTGCTTGTGGCACCCCAAAACCGGGTTCTCACCCCGTCATGTCGGCTTCTCAGATAACGATTTGGTTTCAAACTTCCTCAGGGCGGTCGCTGGTAGGAAAAAACCGGAAGAATACGGCAAGATATATCCCATGACTGAAACTCCAGGGCCTTCTTCCTTCGGCCGCGTCGCCGAAGACGGAACCGTCTTTGTCCTTACCCAAGACTCCGAACGTGCAGTGGGCCAAGTGCCCGACTCCGCTCCCGAAGATGCACTCGCGTTCTTTGAACGACGCTATGAAGCTCTCGGAGTGGACGTCGATCTTCTAGGGTCGCGCATCGTCAATGGGGCGCTGGGGTCTGACGAGGCGAGGAAGGCCGTTGCCAGTCTGAAGAAGTCCATCCTTGAAGCCAATGCTGTGGGCGACCTCGAAGGCCTTGCCGCCAAATTGGACCCGCTCACCGAGTTGATCGACGCGCAGGCCGACCGTCGGCGCGAAGAGAAGGCCAAGGCACAGGAAGCCGCCAAGGCCCGCAAGGAAGAGATGATCGCCGCCGCCGAGGTGCTCGCTGAAGGCTCCGACTGGGGTTCCGGGGTGCAGAAGTTCCGCGACCTGCTGGACGAATGGAAGGCGCTCCCCCGCTTGGACCGCACTTCCGACGACGACCTGTGGCATCGCTTCTCGACCGCACGCACGACGTACACCCGTCGCCGCAAGGCCCATTTCGCCGAGGTCAACGTCCGTCAGGAAGCCTCCAAGGAGGTCAAGGAAGGTCTCATCAAGGAGGCCGAGGCTCTGGCCGAATCCTCCGACTGGGGCGCGACTGCCGGTGCTTTCCGCGACCTCATGACCCGCTGGAAGGCGGCAGGTGGGGCCGGTCGCCAGGTGGATGACCAGTTGTGGACTCGCTTCCGCGAGATTCAGGACAACTTCTTCAACCGCCGCACCCAAGTCTTCTCCGCCCAAGACGAGGAATACCAGGGCAACCTCACAGCCAAGCGCGAACTCCTGGACAAGGCCGAGGCTGAGATTCTGCCTGTGAAGGACGTGCCTGCCGCTCGGGCGAAGTTCCGCGAGTTCTTGTCTACGTTCAACGGGCTGGGCCGTGTCCCAGGCGCTGAAGTCAGGGCCGTGGAATCCCGCGTGCGTGCCCTCGAATCAGCCATTGAAGACGCGGACAGGCGCGAATGGGCCAGGACTGACCCGGAGACCCGCTCGCGTGCTCAAGACACGGTGAATCTGTTCTCATCCCAGGTCGTCAGGTTGCAGGACCAGTTGACCAAGGCTGAAGAGAAGGGCGACAAGTCCCAGATCTCGAAGATCACCAGTTCCCTGGCGACCTATCAAGTGTGGCTGGACCAAGCGCAGAAGACCTTGGACGAACTCAACGCCTAGTGCCCCGCACCGGGTGACCGCCTGTCGATGAGACATGCGGGCGAGGACAAGTGAGACGACGAACAGTCGGCATTGTTTATGCGTTGACTCGACGCACCGCTGTGACGTCGCTGACGGTCTTCAGCCTCTTCATGATCTGATTGAGGAAAGTCGGATCCGGTATCTCGAACGACAGTGTGGCGTGGAAGGTGCGGTCTCTTCCAGTCTGCATTTGCGCCGATGTGATGGGCACCTTGTCTTCGGCGAACGCTGATGTGATGTCGGCGATGAGGCCGGTGCGGTCCAACCCTTCGATATGGATGGTGACGAGATAGGTTGTGTGGGTGTCGGCGGACCACGAAACGCGCAAGATGCGCTCGGGAGTGTTCAGCAAGTCCTGGACATTGCGGCAATCCCTCCGATGTACGGACACTCCCTGACCGCGCGTGACGAATCCGAGTATGTCGTCGCCGGGCACAGGGGTGCAACATCGAGCGAGTTTGACCAGCACGTCCGGATCGCCCTCAACTTTGACTCCAGTCGAGCCGCCACGGATTTCGCGGCGAGTGGTCGCAAAGACAGGCCGGTCCTCCATCGACTCCTCGGCGGCAGACTCCTTGCCCCCCTCAAGGGCGATGAGTTGGTCCACAACGTGCTGGGCACTGATCTTGGACTCCCCCACCGCGATGTACAAGGCGGTCACATCTGCGTAGCGCAGCTTGGACGCCACGGCAGTCAGATAGGGCAGAGTCAGAATGCGTTGCAGAGGCAGGCCCGCATGGCGTAATTGCTTGGCCAGAAGGTCCTTGCCGGTCTCGACTGACAGGTCGCGGCGCTCTTTGGAGAAGTATTGGTTGATCTTCTGACGGGCCCTGGGACTCTTGACGAACTCCAGCCAGTCACGTGAGGGTCCGGCGTCGGGAGATTTCGTTGTGAGAATCTCACACACGTCACCATCGGCGAGAGGCGTGTCGAGGCGGACCAGCTTCCCGTTGCAGCGGGCTCCGATGCAGTGGTGGCCAACCTCGGTGTGAATGGAGTACGCGAAATCGACCGGAGTCGCACCGGAAGGCAGGAAGTACAGGTCGGAATTGGGCGAGAAAACCATGACTTCTTTGCTGGCGAGGTCCGCAGTCAGGTAGTCGAGGAAGACCGACGGGTCCGATTCATCCCACTGCCACTGGCTGAGCCTCTTGACCCACAGCAGGTCCATAGGGTCGAGCCGGGAGGGCCCACGTTTGTTGGAGGGAGCTTTCTTGTATTTCCAATGGGCCGCCACGCCATATTCCGCATTGCGATGCATCTCGTTGGTACGTATCTGAAACTCGACGGGCTTGCCCTGAGGCCCGACGACTGTCGTGTGCAGCGACTGGTACGTCGAATACTTCGGGTTGACGATGTAGTCCTTGAACCGGCCTGGCAGGGGCTGCCACAGGCTGTGGACCGCCGCTAGAGCGAGGTAACAGTCCGCCTCCGTGTCGACGAGCACACGAATGCCCAGAAGGTCGTAGATGTCGGTGAAGTCACGCCCACGCACCACCATCTTCTGATAAATGGAGTAGTAATGCTTGGGTCTGCCGTACACCGCCGCTTTGATGCCTTTCGATTCCAAGGCGGTGGTGGCTTGGGGGATGATTTCTTGGAGAATACGTTCACGAGCTGGTTGTTCTGCGGCCACCTGTTGGACAAGTTGATTGTAAATCTTGGGCTGCATCGCAGCGAAAGACAGGTCCTCCAACTCCCACTTGACCGTGTTCATCCCCAGCCGATGGGCCAATGGAGCGTAAATTTCCAATGTCTCTTTGGCGATGCGATTCTGCTTGTCAGGGCGCAAAGAGCCGATGGTGCGCATATTGTGAAGTCGGTCGGCCAACTTGATGACGACCACGCGGATGTCCTGGAACATGGCCACGATGATCTTGCGAATGGTCTCCGCCTTGGCCAACTCGCCGTACAGGGACCGGTCCAACTTCGTGACACCGTCCACGAGTCGGGCCACTTCGGGATCGAAGTCGGCCTCCAAAGACTCCAGGGAGTAATCGGTGTCCTCGACCACGTCGTGCAGGAGTGCAGCGGCCACAGCAGGCCCGTTCAGCCCCAAGTCAGCGACGATGCGCGCCACAGCGAGCGGATGGGTGATGTAGGGCTCCCCCGATGAACGAGTCTGTTCGGCGTGCCACAGTTCGGCGGTCTCGAATGCCCTTTCCAAGAAGGCAAAGTCGGTGTCAGGGTGAGACTTGCGCACCGAGTCGAAGATGCCCTCGAGTTCTGCGGCGTAAGCGCCGGTCAAGGAGGGCCTGGTGGGACGACGCAACCAGGAGAGCGCTCGCGCAGGGGCAGATGTCTTCTCTGTGCTCATCTCACCTCCTGGGGTAAGCACCTAATTGTACGCCAGGCAAAGAAGAGGTCACGTTCAGCCCGGCGGCGCGTCACGTATCAGAGAAAGTGTGCTATGTCGGCCGCGCCACAAACCCAAGTTCACAGCACCGAGAGGAGAGTCCCCCAGACAAGTGCATGATTAGTCAGTGGTTCCCTAGACCGAGATGAGAGCGGACACGTCAGTGATACCGCGCTGAGCCAGATGCGCTCGACCACCCAGAAAGCCCAATTCGAGAAGCACCGCGACATGGACCAAGTCCGCGCCGAGTTGCTGGATGAGGTTCGAGGTCGCGCCAATGGTGCCGCCCGTGGCCAGCACATCATCGACGACGAGAACTCTCGCCCCTGGCCGAATGGCGTCCGTGTGGACGGTGAGAGTGTCCTGACCATACTCGAGGTTGAAATCCGCAGAGTACACGTCGCGCGGCAACTTGCCTGGCTTACGCACGGGAACGAATCCCGCGCCCAACTTGAGAGCGACAGGACCAGCGAACATGAAGCCTCGGGCTTCCATGCCCACCACCACGTCGATGCCCTCAGGGGCAACGTCGACGAGTGCGTCGATGCAGGCCGCGTAGGCCACAGGGTCGGCGAGCAGGGGCGTGATGTCTTTGAAGACGACACCGGGCTTGGGGAAGTCCGGCACATCCACGATCTTGGAGGCGATGAGTGCCAGTCGCTCCTCGTGCGTCATGCGGCGGTTCTGCGCGATCTCGTGGTCTTGGTCCGCTGGTTGCGGACACCTGCCAGTGCCGGGTCGAGTTCGCCTGGCGTGGTGTAGGTCACGATCGGAGCAGCAGCCTCGACCTCTCCAGCCTTGGCGAGTTTCTCGCGGCGTTTGGCGACACGTTCGGCCTGCGTCTTCATGCCCGGTTCTGCCTCGCGCAACTGGGACAGCAGCGGTGTGGCGAGGAAAATCGAGGAGTACGCGCCAATGATCATGCCAACGAAGAGGGCCAATCCGATGTCTTCCAGAGGACCGGAGCCCAAGACGAACGTGCCGGCGAAGAGAATCGCGGCCACGGGAAGGACGCCAATCACGGTGGTGTTGATGGACCTCACGAGCACTTGGTTGATGGACTTGTTGGCCGCTTCCCGATAGGTGATGCGGTAATCGTCCAAGTTGGCTGTGTTTTCACGGACCTTGTCGAAGACGACGACCGTGTCATAGAGGGAGTACCCCAAGATAGTCAGTAAGCCCGTGAGTGTGGCTGGCGTGACGGAGAAACCCACAAGGGAATACACGCCCACGGTGATGATCATGTCGTGGAACAAAGCGACAATGGCAGACACGGCCATCTTCCAGTCTCGGAAGTACGCCCAGATGAGCGCGGACACGAGGACCACGAAGATGACCAGAGCGATACCGGCTTGTCGGGTCACCTGTTTGCCCCAGGAGGCACCGATTTGCTGATAGTCCACACGGTCGGACTCGGTGCCAGCCTGAGCAGCGATCGCAGCGCGCACAGACACGACTTCATCCACAGACAAAGCTCTGGTCTCGATGGCGACTCGCGTGTCGCCGATGGTCGTCACGACTGTCGCATCAAGGTTGTCCACACCAGAGTTCGTCACGGCGGAACGGAACTCATCCACGGTGCCGGGGGTGATGGAGGTGACGTTCACCTTGAAGTCAGATCCGCCGCGGAACTCGATGCCGAGATCGAGACGGAAGAAGAGCAAGGAGCCGATGGAGACGATCAGCAGAACCGCAGAGATGAGGTACCACCACTTGCGGTGGCCGACGAAGTCGTATTCGATCTCGCCAGTCCACAGTTTGTGCGCGAATGACACCTTGTGGGGTTTGGCAGCGGGGACGACTTCTGATTCGACGATCTCAGCTTCAACGGTCTCAGTGTCGATGGTTGTCTCGGACATGTCAGGCCTCCTTCGTGGTCAAGGCCCGAGGGCGAGGGCGACGGGAAGCGGCAACACCGAGATGTTCAGCCTCAAAACCAGACCCCTTCATACCTGTGCCGAAGAACTTGGTCTTGACTAGGAGCGACACGAGTGGCTTCGTGAAGAAGAAGATCAGTATCAAGTCCACGAGGGTAGTCAGTCCCAGGGTGAACGCGAAGCCCTTGATGGCGCCGATAGACAAGATGTACAAAATGACGGCCGAGAGCAGCGAGACGCAGTCAGCCACGACGATGGTACGTCGGGCCTTGTCCCAGCCTGTTTCGACGGCAGTGCGAATACTTCGGCCCTCTCGGGCCTCATCTCGGACTCGTTCGAAGAAGATGATGAACGAGTCTGCGGTGATTCCGATGGCCACAATGATGCCGGCCAGGCCAGGCAACGAGAGGGCGAACTTCATCGACTCGCCCAACAAGACGATGAGAATGTACGCCGAAACGCCCGCCATGGCCAAGGACGCGAGCACAGCGATGCCCAGAGCGCGGTAGTACATGAAGGAGTAAAGCAAGACGAGCAGCAAGCCGACGCCACCAGCAATGAGGCCAGCAGTCAACTGGTCGCCACCGAGAGTCGCGGAGACGGTGTCCACATTGGAGGTTTCGAAGGTGAGAGGCAGCGCGCCATACTTCAGGACGTTGGCGAGGTTCTGAGCGGTCTTCTGAGAGAAGTTACCGGAGATTTCCGCTGAACCACCGTCGATTCTGTAGGACACCGAGGGAGCCGAGATGACTTTGCCGTCCAAGACGATAGCGAACTGGTTGGTCGGTGACGCCCCCGCAGCCAAAGTGCTCGTGGCTTGGGAGAAGAGAGCACCGCCCAGGTCGTTGAAGTTCATGGTCACGACCCAATTGACCTGGTTCTGCGGAATACCCGCCTGGGAACCGGTCACGAGGTTGCCCTCAATGAGGCGTGGGCCGAGAAGGAATTTCTGCCCGATATTGCCTTCGCCTACCAAGTCGTCGCGCAAGCACGCGAGGAAAGGCTGGTCCCAGACCTGGGGAACTTTCTGGTCGCAGGTGAATGCGGTGAAGTCGGTCGTGTCAGTCTCGGCAGGGGTGAACTCAAGCTGCGTGGTCAGCAACGCTAGCCGAGCGGCCTGGTCATTGGAGTCCGGCAAAGTTGTTGTGGGTTCGGTGGGCCTTGTCGCTGTCAGGTCGGGGACCTTGGGCAGGGACACTGCCTGGTCTTTTCCAACAGTTTGGGCAGCAGCCGTCTGGTACACACGGCGGAACTCCACGTTGGCCGTTTGGCCGACCATTTCGACCAGTTCGTCCTGTTGGACGTTCGGCACAGAAATCTGAATCTGATTATTGCCCGTTGTGGTGACTTCGGCTTCGCCAGTGCCCATGGCGTTGACGCGCTGCTCCAAAATGGAGCGGGCCTGTTCCAGAGAAGCTTGATCCACGGCGCCCTGGCCAGTGGAGTTGGAGGCTGTCAGCGTGATGGTGGTGCCGCCACGCAGGTCGAGGCCGAGACGCGGGGTCCACGTGTTGGAAAGTGCCAAGATGGCCGTCAAAACGGCCACGATAGCGAAGAAGACGATCAGCGTCACGCCTGGACGGCGGCGGCGCACGGTTGAGGAGGCCACAAGTCCCGCCCTTTACTTTTGCTCGATGGTGTCAGTGTTGTCGTCGGTCGTCGTTTCGGACGGCGGCGCAAACGAGAGGTCAGCAGCAGAGCCTGAGTCGGGCACGAAGCTGGAGTCAGCTACCTCGGCGAAGGGGTTGACTTCCTCGCTGGAGATTTCGTCAAGGTCAGCCGAGTCGGCGTACTCGAACTCCTCTTCGGCGTCCGTGGTGGTGCCCCGGATGGCGGCCCGCGCAATGGTGAGGTCCACGCCAGGAGAGATTTCAATCACAACCTGCTTCTCGCCGAGGTGGCGAATGGTGCCGTAAATCCCCGAACCGGTCACGATGCGTGCCCCTGGTTCCAAACTCTTCAACATATCCTGTTGCTTTTGCTGCTGCTTCTTGGCAGGACGGATCATCAAAAAGTACATGATGGCGCCGAACGCCACAATCATGAGGATCATGCCAATAGAAGAACTCATGCCAAACTCCCAACAAACAGACGGATAACCTAGGTAAGCCTAGCGGGC
>JAISJO010000073.1 GCA_031261485.1 Propionibacteriaceae bacterium
GCGCAGGAAGGTCCGCAAGACTTCGCGGCGCTGCTCGGCAGGCAACCCGGCGTGATAAGCCAGCGCCTTGACGCCGCGTTTGGCCAAGTCATCGGCCACTTTCTCGGTGGTGGCGCGCGACAGTGCATACACAATCCCCGACTCGCCGACATGCTGATCGCCAATGAACGACGCCAATTGGTCGTTAACTCTGTTCTTGGGCTCGATGACATAGCGGATATTAGGCCGGTCGAAAGAGGACACGAAGTGACGCGCGTTCTCCAATCCCAGTCGAAGAGTGATTTCCTGGTGTGTCGCCTCGGTGGCTGTGGCGGTCAGTGCGATACGAGGCACGTCCGGCCACTGCTCCCCCAGGATGTGCAATCCCAAGTAGTCAGGCCGGAAATCATGCCCCCACTGGGACACACAATGAGCCTCGTCGATGGCGAAGAGGGCAGTCTGTCCACGATGGAGCAGTTCGAGGCAAGACTCAGTCAACAGTCGCTCGGGAGCAACATACAACAAGTCGAGAGCCCCGTCGAGAAAGGCCTCTTCCGTTTCCCGCCGTTCGGCCGCGCCCTGGGTGGAATTGAGGTACGCCGCACGAATCCCCACGGCCCGCACCGCTTCCACTTGGTCCTGCATGAGCGCGATGAGTGGGGAAACAACCACGCCTGTACCGGGTCTGACAAGGGAAGGAATCTGGTAACACAGGGACTTGCCGCCACCAGTGGGCATGAGCACCACAGCGTCCCCGCCCGCGACCACATGGTCGATGGCCTCTTCCTGGTGCCCCCGGAACGAGTCGTACCCGAAAACTTCGCGCAAAATCTGTATCGGAGTCTGCGACGAAGAACTAAGCACCGGCCTAGCCTACCGAGTCATTCCCACTCGCCATGGGTTATCCACAGCGAAGTGCGGGTACGTTCGAGTGAACCGCTAACTATCGGCCACTTCACCCGTCATCCTGCGCGAAGTCGCAGGATCTATCTTTGCCGACGGACGCTACTCGCCCAGACTGAGCCACACAGCCGGGCGGACACCACCGGCGGTATGGAACACAAGGTAACCGTACGTGCTGACATAGCCGTACGCAATGACGCCAGCAGCGCTGAGTCGGGTCGAACCAGGCGACCGCAACCACCACCACCCCGTTGTCCCATTGAAGCGCGCGGTACGACTGTCATCGTCGTCGAAATACTTCTTGACCTCGTCAATCGAAAGCAAGAACACCTGGTCTTTCGTTGCGTTCCCGCCAGCGGTCTTGTATTCCTTGTTGCTCGGATTCTGGTTCGTCACCTCGACCACCCGAGACTTGACCTGCTCGGGAAGGGAGTCCAGAAACTCAGTGTTCAACCACTTCCGCAGCGAGCAGTCCTCCCACGTGATTGAGGTGAGTCTCTTGTGATACGGCTCTTCGGCAACGATGTCCCGCGCAATGAACAAAGCCCGCTTATGTTCGACATCCACATCCAGGGCCACCCACACAGGGCCACCCTCGACATTCACCCTCGCCTCGGCCTCCCGCAGGTGCCGCTCATTGTCCGTCATCATCTCTGGGCCTCTTTCCAAGACTCACCCCCATTGGTGTGTCTTCCATCCTATCGGTTCACAGACTCGCGGATGGACGCTACTCCTCCAGATCGAGCCACAAAGCCGGCCGGACACCGCCCCCCTCGTCGCCGACATAGGCACCAAGGTTATCGACGTAGCCACTGGCGATCACGAAAGCAGCGCGGATCTGGTAGCTGCCAGGCGAACGAAGCCACCAACAACCCGCCTCGCCCTTGAAACATGCAACACGGCTTTTTGCATCCCTGAAGTATCTCTTGGCCTCGTCCACCGACAGAAGGAACACCCGGTCTTTTGTTGAGTTCCCGCCTTTCGTTCCATTCAGTTCGTCGTCTGGATTCTGATTAGTCATTTCATTCACCCGCGACTTGACCTGAGTGGGAAGAGAATCGAAGAAAGCTCTATTCAACCATTTTCGCAGCGAACAGCCCTCCCACGTGATGTCCCCGCCGCCTGCCTTGTTGTAGCGCTTCTGCCTGACGATGTCCCTCGTGATGAACAGAGCGCGCCGACAATCCTGATCCACATCCAGCAAGACCCACACAGGACCTCCCTTGATGTTGATCATCGCCTCAGCAGCCTTCAAGCGCGGCTTCTCGGCTTTCACCGTGGCGAGCACCTTGCTGGCCTGTTCCAAGGTGGAATCAATAGCGAGAGCGCGCACCGCCAACTGACGCGCCTGTTTACGTGTTTCCGTGCCGCGAGGACCAGCGAATATCACTTCTGCGAGAGCACTGAGCGCCAACGCCAGAGTCCGGTCATCTCCAGCCGTTTCGGCCTCGCGAATCGTGATCTGCAACACATCCACCAACGTGTCCCTCGACCCACGACGGTCATCAGGTGTGGTCCTGCCCAACTGAGAAGAAACCTGGAACTTGAGCCAATACAGCGTCGAATCATCCGGAGTCCGCACAATCGCCTGATTCACATAGGTCAACGCCGAGTCATACTTACCCAGGGCGAAATACGTGAGACTAGCCAGCTTGCACAGCTTCAAGTCAGCACCTCCGACAGGAGCATTCTTGAGGGCATTGCCAATGGCGACCTCAGCCCAATCAAACCGTTGAGCCTCGTAGTAGTCCGCCGCCGACGAACAGTACCGCTCATAATCCGCCTGGCGCTGAGCAGCCTGATCCTGATCATCCAGATCGAGCCACACGGCAGGACGGACATCACCGCTGCCAGCAACACTGTGGCCACGGCTGTTGACGTAACCACGGGAGCCCACATATGCGGCGTGGCTCTGGGATCTTCCAGGCGAACGCAGCCACCAGAAATCCCAAGAGCCAGTCAACCTCTCAACACGATCATCATCGCCCTTGAAATACTGATCGACCTCGTCTAGCGAAAGCAGGAATACTCGGTCCTTGGTCGCGTTCCCACCATACGCGACATATTCTCTGTTGTCTCGAGTCCAATTGGTCACCTCAACCACCCGCGACTTGACCTGCGGCGGAAGAGAATCGAAGAACGCCGAGTTCAACCATGTCCGCAGAGAGCACCCCTCCCAAGTAATGGCCACATCCTCCTTGTTGTACGGCCTCGAAGCCACGACCTCCCGCGCGACAAACAAAGCACGCCTGTTTGTCTGGTCCACCCTCAGCGCGACCCACACCGGGCCACCCCCGCCATTCACCGCCGCCTCGGCCTCCCGAAGGAGTCGCTCATTGTTCCCCGCCATCTCAGACCTCTCTCCAAGACTCACCATCATTGGGACATGCACAACATACTATCCGCTCTGTGCGCAACAGAGCGCACAAGGCAAAACGCCTAACCATGACATGTTCTCTCAACCAGCGGGACGGCCAGCCACGCGCCTGTCAGGTTCCCACACGAGGATCAATGGACGTTAGGTGTTCAGGTCAAGCCACAAAACCGGGCGTACACCACCGTCAAAGGTGATATCCATACCGTAGTCGTAGACGCGACCATCGGAGTCCACGGAGGCGACGCCGTACTGGTGGTAGCCAGGCGTTCGAAGCCACCACCAGGTCGGCTTCCCCAGATACGTCGCAACTCGCTGGCTATCACTTGTGAAATAGTCCCGGACCTCTTCTTTACTCAACAAAAAGACGCGATCCTTCACTTCATCGATGGGGGTTTCGAGCACTCGAATTCGTACACAGTCCGGCTGGCTCTCAAGAAACTCTCCGTTCAACCAAGAACGCAACCCACTGCTCTGCCAGTTCCTAGAACCTACTGTGTCGAACGGTCTCTGCACCACACATTGTCGCGAAATCACAAGGGCCCTGCCACCCACTTCGTCCAGACACAGCAAATCCCACTCAACAGGTTCGGTTTGCGTCGACAAGGTCTCCATCTCCCGATCAAGGGTCGCTATCGCGCTCCTGATCTTCGAAATCTGCTGTTCGAGTTCGTCTGCTTGTGCTGCATCAATCCGAAAGAGTTCGTACGCCAACTGACCCGGCTCGTCCATTTGAACAACGAGCACTTCCCGTTCCTCTTCGATTGCCAGCATGCGCATGACTGCATCTCGCGAGATTGTCACGCCCTTGAACTCTTCAATTCTGCACAATGCAGTTTCCCAATCCATTGCCAATTTCCCCTTTGAGGATAAATGAGTGCTACGCATCCAGACTGAGCCACAAAGCCGGACGGACGCCGCCGTCGCGGTCTCCGACCTCGCTGCCATAACTGGCGACGAAGCCGTTTCCGTGCACACAAGCCGCGCTGACCTGGTCTTCGCCAGGCGAACGAAGCCACCACCAATCCTTGCTGTGGGCACCGTACCCCGGTCTGCGGTCAGCATCGCTCTTCAAGTACTTCTCGACTTCGTCAAGCGATAGCAGGAACACTCGGTCCTTAGTGCGGTCACCACAACTTATGTTGTATTGCGCATTGTCTGGACTCTTGATGGTCCTCTCGATCACCCGCGACTTGAACCGAGCAGGAAGAGAATCAAAGAATGCCCCGTTCAGCCACTTCCGCAGTGAGCACTCCTCCCACGTGATGTGCACATATTTCTCGTGGTACGGTCTCTCGGCGACGATATCTCGCGCAACAAACAAAGCACGCCCGGCTATCGGGTTCACGCTCAGGGCAACCCACACTTGGCCACCCGCAATCATCTCCAGGTGCCACTTATTGCCCGTCATCATCTCTGGGCCTCTTTCCAAGACTCGCAGCCACCGGTGTGTGTCCCAGCCTACTCGTTTACAGACTCGCAGATGGGCGTGAGAATGGGATCAGAACCGATTCTGCGACGTCTGCGTGGCCGCCAAGATATGCTCACACAGCCCACTTGCGGCCATAACCTCCGCCACGCCGGAGACCGGAGTGCGCACTCAACTCCCACACGAAGACGAGAGGACTCTAGGCGCCCAAATCGAGCCACATGGCAGGGCGGACACCACCGTTGTCGTGGTAGACAGCGGTGCCGTCGCTGTTACCGTCGCAGTTGATATCCATATAGGCGGCGTAGCCCTGATAGTCGGCAGGCGATCGCAGCCAGCACCAACCCGGCAGCATACCCGGATACGTCGGAACCCGTCGCCTATCACTTGCGAAATACATTTGAGCCTCTTTCAAGCTTAGCAAGAAGACGCGGTCCGTTCCTCCCTGGATGGGCGCTTCGATCACCCGAGCGCGCACATCAGCGGGCAGGCTCGCATAGAACTCTCCATTTAGCCAAGCCCGGAGTGAACTTGCTCTGCCAAAAGTTAGAACCGTCCGTGTCGAATGGCATTAGCGCCACAGGTCGCGTTGAGATCACAAGCGCTCTGCCGCTCTCTTCATCCAGACACAATAATTGCCATGCGATGGCTTCGCTTTGTGTGGGCAGAGTCTGTGTTGCTTCTGGCGATACGCCCGGGCACTTGAGTTCTTCTATTTTGCGAAGTGCAGTTGTCTTGTCCATCGCCAGTTCCCCCTCAAGGATATGTCTCGCTGTCTTAGGTCGGTGCATGCGAGCCAACTCGCCTGCGATTCGACCCCACTTTCAGATGCTACTTACGATGCTAACACCGGCTTGTGCTTCTGCCCCCTCAGGTGTCAGTCAGGTAGGCGAGCATCGCCGCCGGGACGGCCAGGCGGAATCCGTGTTCGCGGTGTCCAGGACATTTCGGGTGGCAAGGATGCCCTGGTATGGGGAGGCATTCACGGTGGCGCTTTCGCCTACCCACGTTCCAGTCTGAACGTACTTGCCTTCAATGGCGACTTCGCCAAGGTATTCCGACACGAAATCGATCTCCTTCCGCGTCGGGGTACGGTAGTAGAAAAGGAACTCATCCATGCTTGCCTGTTTGTTGCGGGAGAGGACATGGCGCCTCAGAGCCATGCCAAGCTGCATTTCAACCAGGGCGGTCACATCAATACCTAACCTGGCGGCATTCCTCAGGCGAGACAGCCTGGCAATGACCGGATCAACGGCGTAGAGCTTGTCCTGTGTCCCGGGTTTGGCAATCCACTTGTTGTCGGCGCGTACTGGACACTGCCACAGCAAGAAAGCGTCACGAAGGTACCTCACATGTCTGACGACCGTGTCGACTCCAAGACTCAGATCATGCCGGAATTTCAAGGCCGAACGAGACAAAATGTATACATTTTGACCGGTCATGCGAGACAAAATGTATACCCACGACATGTTGGTGCCAAGCCCCCAAACGAGGACTAATGGACTACGCATCCAGCCTGAGCCACAAAGCCGGGCGTACGCCCACACCGTCGTCGTTTACCTTGCCGTCGTCGTTTACCTCCCCGTGGTAGTTCACGAAAGCGGCCTGGTCCTGGAAGATACCCGGGGAGCGTAGCCACCAGGGCTTCCAATAATCGTCTAGGCCCGCCTGACGAGTATACCTACTTGAGAAGTACCTATGAACCTCGTCCGACGACAGCAGGAACACTAGGTCTTTCGTTGGGTTCCCACCTTTCGTGAGGTACTGCTCATTGTCGGGATTCTGGATAGTCACCTCGACCACCCGCGACTTGACCTGGGCGGGCAGGGAATCAAAGAACTCTGAGTTCAGCCATCTGCGTAACGAGCAGTCCTCCCACGTGACATCCACATGCTGCTCGTGGTAAGGCTTCTGGGTCACGATATCCTCCCTGATGAACAGAGCCCGCCTGTGATCCTGATCTAGCTCCAACAGGACCCACTCTGGCTCACCCCAGACGTTGATCATCGCTTCCGCCGCTTTCGAGTGCCGTTCCCGCTCCAATGTGGCGAGCACCTGGCCGGCCTTCTCCAAGGTGGAATCAATGGCGAGGGCGCGCACTGCTAGCTGACACGCCTGTTCATCTGCCTGGGCGCCACGAGGCCCCGCGAATATCAGTCCCGCCAAACAATTGAGCGCCAGCGCCAAGGTCGAGTCGTCCCCAGCGTATTCAGCCTTGCTGATCGTGGTTTGCAGCACATTCATCAACTCATCGGGCGACCCACGAGGGTCATCCGTGGCAATCTTGCCCAGTTGGGAGGCGGCCTGGAACTTGAACCAGTGCAGCCTCGGATCATCTGGACCCAGCACAATCGCCTGGTTCAAGTACGTCAGCGCCGAATCATACTTTCCCAACGCGAGACACGTCCTGGCCGCGAGCTTGCACCACTCCAAGTCCGCACCCTCCGCAGGAACGGCCTCCAGAGCGTCACCAAGGGCATCCTCAGCAAAGTCATACTTGCCGGTGTCAAAATACCGCGCCGCCACAGCACACAACCACTCGTAAGTCTCCTGACGCCCAGCATCCCAATGCAGTTCCTTGTACAAATCATTCATCTTCACTCCCCTGAGACGAGCAGAACAATACTAGGTATCCAGATCGAGCCACAAGGCCGGACGCACGCCAACGGTGTCAATGTCGGCCATGCCTCCGCGGCCGCTGACGCCACCGGAACGGTCTACGCACGCCGTGCGGGTCTGGTCAGTCCCAGGCGAACGAAGCCACCAACCACGCGCTTCGCCCTTGAACTTCGCAACTCGCTGACCGTCACTACCGAAATAGACCTTTGCCTCGTCAACGCTCAGCAGGAAGACTCGGTCCCTCGCTCCATCAATGGGCGCTTCGAGCACTCGACTTCGCACATGAGCGGGCAGGCTTGCAAAGAACTTCCCGTTCAACCAAGACCGGAGGGAACTCCTCCGCCAGTCTCCAGAACCTCCTGTATCGAACGCCCGCCGCGCCACACTTTGTGTCGAAATGGCAAGCGCCCTTCCACTGTCCTCATCCAGACACAGCAATTGCCAGTCGATAGGTTCACTTTGTCTGTACAGGTTCTCTATTTCCCGGTCAAGGCTCACTATCGACTCCCTGATTCTCGAGATTTGCTGGTCGAGTTCGCGCACTCTGTCGGCAGCAAACCCACCGAGGCCGCTCTTCAACTGACCTATCTTCGTGATCTGACTATTCAGTGCACTCTTCTTCTTCTCAGTCTCTTCTATGCGCAGAATTACATCTGGCGATACGACCGCGCTCTTGAGCTCTTCTATCTTGCGAAGTGCAGTTTCCCGATCCATGTCCAATTCTCTCTTGCGAATATAGCTCGCTCTTCAATGAGACATGAGTGTCGCTGTCAGAAGGTAGGTCCCTCTACGACTGCGCACCCCTGCCACCCTCAATCCCAATGCTAACACCGGCATATGCTCAAGGCTGAACGAGACAGAATGTATACCCCTTAACTTGCCATACGAGACAGAATGAATAAACCCACGACATGTTCTCTTTGTCAGCCCGACGGCCAGCAAAGCCTCGGGTTGAGCCACGAACACCCCGCAGATGAAAGCAAAGCCCCGTGGGCCTCTACCCTCCAACAACTTGCCTGTTGTCCCTCAGCAGCCGGATCCGAAGCCAGCACCCGGCACCACCGAAGACAGAGAGGACCCTTCTGCCAAGAGTGATGTGTCTCCACTGTGTTTGCGGCAGCGAATGCCTGCGGAATACGTAATGGAAAACCTGCAAAATCCGTACTCCGTGTTGTGCTTGTAGCACAAGGAGTTGTTGCTTGGCGGCAATATCCATGCAAAGATGTGCGCCTGAGACGGTTTCCACTCCAGAATCATCAATGGCCGAACGACATGCGGGGACACTTCTCCAGCTAGAGCGCAAATAGGTCATCCATGATGACCTCCGACTGTATTGACGCAAAATATCCCTTCCGTGCTAGTCCATAGGTAGTGACCATTGTCAGATGTAGAGCCTTTACGGTGCCGGTCTCCTCCTGGAACGCGGATCGTTTTCTTTGTAAGTCCTTGTCGTAGGCACTGTCGATTGTGAATGGGTGCTTGGTGTATTTCATTTCACACAGATTAATCACGCTGTCTCGGCGGTCAAGCAACAGATCGATTTGCGCACCGGGCGTTGAATTTCGACTACGCCAAGCTCTTGTGAGAGTGGATACTCCTTGGATGCCGAGTTTCGCCTTGATTTGTGGAATGTGTCTCATACATACCTGTTCAAACGCAAGACCGCTCCAAGCCCGGTGTCCCCCATCCTCAAGGTAGTTCGTCCAAAAGTTCTCATCTTTGTCGTTGTTATGCCTCATGAAACGCAGGTAAAACAGAGTGAACTGGTCAATGAGCCGATAGTAGCCGCCATTCCTGGGCAGCTGAAAGTCTGAGTACCGCTCAATGAGGCCACACTGCTCCAGTTCGGTCAAGGCTGCTGACAGGTGACCCCCGGCAGGGATCTTGCTGGACGCAATAATCTCGTCGCGAGTCATGCCAGACGGTTTCCTGGCTAGGGTCTCAACAATTTTGATGTGCCGTTCAAAGTTGGTGAACAGTGAGCGGTACAGTTCCATGAACTCGTCTTTGAGCATCGCTTCATTGGCAAAGCACAATCGATCAATATTCTGAGAAAGACCAAAACTCTTATCAAATAGATCGAGATAGTACGGAATCCCGCCAAAAACCATATAGCTTTCCAACTGCTGGTAGCGATTCATGACCACCCCACGACTCGCAAAGAACTCCTCACAATCATGCAAAGAGAACGGTTCCAGCAAGATCTTGCCGGTCACTCGATTGTGCAGTCCACCTCTGTTGCTGAATATCTTCTTCGCAATCCATGAGGCAGCAGAGCCGCACACAATCAGCATCATGGCTGGCTGTGCGGAGGCCCAAGAATTCCAAAAATAGTCAAACGCTTCAACGAAACCTGATCGTGGCGTTCCCAGCCAGGGAAGCTCATCAATGAAGACTATACATCTACCGTTGCCCATTTTCCCTTGAAGCAACTCCCTCAGTCTGGCGAAAGCGCTCGACCAATCCTTGGACGGCCCAGTGTCCCGATGACCGTACTCTCTCAAAGCCTGATCGAAGTTACGCAACTGCCCCTTCTTCGTTTCTCCCACTAGGCCCGTGAAATAGAAATCAAAGTTGTTGTCAAAATACTCCTTGACGAGATAGGTCTTGCCAACACGTCTGCGCCCATAGACCACCAACAGTTCGGGGCGACCGGACTCAAAGTAGCGTTGAAGCTCGCGCTTCTCTCGTTGCCTACCTATTATCTGCACGCCGAATCCTCCTGCTGTGACATCTACCCTATGGCTTGATGGTAACACTTAAGCGTCCAAAAGTAGGAGAATCAGCCATGTTTTGGACGCTCTAGATGCCGGTATTGGGGGAATCTATCGATATGTACGTCCAAACTCTAGCGTCTTCCCCACGAAAGGGACGCTACGCGTTCAGGTCGAGCCACAAAGCCGGGCGCACGCCGCCAGCCCCGCTGACAATGATGCCACCGCCGAAGACATGGCCGTAGTCGAGCACGTAAGCCGCATCGATCTTGGTGTAGCCAGGCGAACGAAGCCACCACCAACGCGCCCTCCCTAGATACGTCGCAACTCGTTGGCCAGTTGTCGCGAAATAGACCTGAGCTTCTTCCTCACTCAGCAGGAACACGCAGTCTTTCCCTCCATCGATTGGCGCTTCGAGCACTCGACTTCGGACATGGGCGGGAAGGCTCGCGTAGAACTCCCCGTTCAACCAGGCACGCAGAGAACTCCTCTGCCACTGGTTGGAACCTCCCGTGTCGAACGGCTTCTGCACCATGAGCTGGCTTGAAATAACCAGCGCTCTACCGGCCCCTTCATCCAGATCCAGCAACTGCCATTCGACGACTCCGCGTTGGCCGGACAAACTCAGCACGTCCCAGCCAAGGGTCTCAATCTTGCCTCTGACCTCTGCAATCTGCTGGTCGAGTTCGCGCACTTTGCTCGCAGCATAATCACCGAGTCTGCCCCCAGCAAACACACTGAGGTTGCTCCTCGACCGAGCCAACTCCGACATCCGACTATTCAGCGCAGCCTCTTCATCCTCAATCGCCCTTAGTCGCCCAACCGCATCTTCCGACACGGCTCCGCCATTGAGTTCTTCAATCTTGCGAAGCGCAGTTGCCCTATCCATTGCCAGTTCCCCCCTCAAAGATATGTCTCACTCGTTAGGGCCACCCCACGGGAGTCAACTCGTAGCCCTTTGGACCTACTTCCCGATTTCACTCCCCATGCTAACACCGGCTTGTACTCTTGCCCCCTCAGGTGCCAATCAGGCAGGCGATCATCGGAATCTTCTAGAGCCTGCACTCGCGCCGCGTGGTACTCTATACATAGTCTCCATAGGAGAAAATGTAACATCTGACGTAAGACTATAGGGAGATGACATGGACAGAAGTATCCTGGCGGATCTCCAGGCTTGGAAGACGAAGGCGCATCGCAAGCCTCTCATCATCGATGGGGCTCGTCAGGTGGGGAAAACCTGGGTGATGAAGCACTTCGCGGAAGCCAGCTTCAAGGATTTCCTGTACATCAACTTCGACCATCTGGCCTATCTGGACTATCACAAGATATTCACTTCCGGGCATGGAGTGGGGAAGATCATCGAGCTCCTGGAGTTCGAAAGCGGGATGCGGATCACACCAGGACAGACGCTCTTGGTCTTCGACGAGATACAGGAAGTCCCCGCAGCTCTGAGCGGACTCAAGTATTTCAATGAGGAAATGCCTGACCAACACATCATCTGCGCCGGTTCTCAGATGGGTATCGCTTTGCACCAAGGAACGTCATTTCCTGTCGGCAATGTGGACACTATCAACATGCTCCCCATGTCATTCAACGAGTTCCTCCATGCGACAGGCAGCGGAAAGTACGCCGAACTGATTGAGGACGGCAACCTCGATATGGTGGTGCAGCTTCATGAGAAGTATCTTGAGCTGCTGAAGACATACATCTATGTGGGTGGAATGCCGGAGGCAGTACAGCGGTACAGCGACGGAGAAGACCTGGAAGCCATCAGAGAATTGCAGTATCAGCTTCTCAACAACTTTCGCGCGGATTTCTCCAAACATGCACCAGCGGCCTTGATTTCCAAGCTCAATCTCGTCTGGGATTCGATACCGCGCCAGCTGGCGAAAGAGAACAAGAAATACGTCTGGTCCGTCATCCGCAAAGGCGCCAGGGCAAGCGAGTTCGAGAACGCCATCCAGTGGCTGGAAGACTGTGGTCTCGTCCATAGAGTGAGTCAGTTGTCAGTACCAGAACTGCCACTAGCGGCCTATGCCGCACCCGACACTTTCAAGGTGTACTCCCTCGACATCGGGCTGCTAGCGGCACAAGCCGGTGTCAGCGCAAAGATGATATTCGATGGATCCGGTGTTTACACTCAGTTCAAAGGCACCCTGGCGGAACAGTTCGCGCTACAAGAAATGAAACATCACCACAAACGGCTCTTCTACTGGACCGGGACAAGCTCAGAAATCGCCTTTGTCATCCAATCCGACAATCACGCCATCCCCATTGAAGTAAAGTCAGGAGAAAACCTCAACGCCAAGAGCCTGCGCGCCTACCAGGACAAGTACCATCCGATCCGCGCCTACAAGCTCTCCATGCTTCCCTACCGCGAAAATGAGATCGTCATCAATCTCCCGCTCTATTTGGCGAGCTTGATACACGGCCAAACTCTAGAGCCTTCCCCATAAGGGGGGACGCTACGCCTTCAAGTCAAGCCACAAAGCCGGGCGCACGCAGCCGCCGACGCCGTTGCCAAGGCCGCCGTCGTCGTAGACTGCGTAACCGGAGTCGTCGACACCGCCGTCGCCGTGCACGAGAGCAGCGCGGCTCTGGCGGTAGCCAGGCGAACGAAGCCACCACCAACCCGCAGAGCCATTGAAGCGCGCAACACGAGTATTGTTATCCTTCAAGTGCTGTGCGACCTCATCCAGCGACAAGAGGAACACCCGATCTTTCGTTGAGTTCCCGCTTTTCGTTTCATACTCTTTGTTGTCTGGATTCGGAATAGTCACTTCATTCACCCGCGACTTGACCTGAGCGGGAAGAGAAGCGAAAAACGCACCGTTCAACCATTTTCGCAGCGAACAGCCCTCCCAAGTGACATCCCCGCCCGGCTCATGATACGGCTTCTGAGCGACGATGTCCCTCGTGATAAACAAAGCACGCCTGTTCGTCTGGTCCACACTCAATGCGAGCCACTCGGGCTCACCCCCGACATTCACTGTCGCCTCGGCCTCTCGCAAGAACCGCTCATCATCCGTCATCGTCTCTCGACCCTTTTCCGGGATTCACCGCCATTGAGACATACCACATGCTACCCGTTCGGGGAGCAACAGACCGCAGAGGGCAGACCGCCTACCGACGACATATTCTCTTTGCCAACCAACGGGGCTGCGGACACAAGGGGGTCCTTTTTGTCTTGAGAAACAAGATCAGTGCTAGGCGGCCCCAACAAGATGATGGTTCGTGACTCTTCCCCTTGCCAACCGCAAGACAAAAGGACCGATGTCCCCTTTTTGTCCCCTTTCCAGTCAGCCTATGTCTCAGGTCAGCCAGGCCATCACGCACCTCAACGAGATTGCGCGGCTAGAGGCCAAGGCACAAGGTTATCCGCTGCTTTACTGAGGACAAAAGGGTACTGGGGGACAAAAAGGGGACGGTCCCCCTTCCTTCCAGAACAAGATGTAATCGAGCCCCACCACCCAGTCCAAAAGAACACCTCGAAACCTTGTTCTTTGTCTTACTCATGATTCTACATCGCTCGGCTGCCCACTTGAGCCTTCTATTGCCGTCTGGTTCCGACGACGAGTCTTCTTGGGTTTCACAGCCTCCGCCTTCAGTCGGTACACCTCGTCCACGCAGTCCACGACCTCAGGAGAGTGGGTAACAACAATGACGCACTTCCCTTCGTCAGCCAAGTCTCCCAACATGGACACTATGTCATTCTGTGTTGCCAGATCAAGGTTGCCTGTCGGTTCGTCGGCCAGAATGACCTTTGGATCGTAAGACAGGGCTCGCGCGATGGCGACCCTCTGCTGCTCCCCACCCGAGAGCTTGAGAACCCGCCTCGTGGCCAGAGACTCGTCTAGTCCCACCTTGTCGAGTAGAGCCATTGCGTGGTCACGACGATGGTCAATCCTCTTACCCGAGGCCCGCATCCCCAACTCGACATTCTCCACAGCAGTCAGGTGAGGCAGCAAGTTAAAGCTCTGGAAGACTACACCCACGTCGTGACTACGGTAGCGGTAGCGATCGAGCGTGGCCAGGTCGTGCCCGTTGAAAAGCACCGCTCCACCGGTCGGGTTGGTGAGGCCCGCGAGGAGGGATAGCAGAGTTGTTTTCCCTGCACCCGAGCGGCCTGTGACTGCATACAACCTGCTCTCTTCAAAACCCCAGGTGAGGTCGGTTAGGACACACTTGAGTCCATCGTATGAATAGGAGACGTCGTTTAGTTCTAATATAGACATTGTTCATACCTTCTTTCAGGAACGGTTGGCAAGGATTGAGAGAGGCTCATATCTCATAACGAATACGATGGAGACAAGTGAAGCTACTAGGGCAAGGCCCAACCCGATGCCCGCCATGTGGAGGATCACGTTCCAGTCGAGAGTGGCATTGATCTGGTCGAGGTAGGACACTGCATTCTGTCCGAAGACATTGCTGAAGCCACCACCGCCCATACTGGGCATACCCTGTGAGGCAGCGATTCCGCCGCCGGGTCTCCCGAAATTCGTCTCCACGCTTTCCTCCTGGGCTATTTGGGCCGCGACTTGGGATTCGAGCAGATGGTCGGCCACAGGAACAGAAGCTGCCGCTCCAATTCCCAGGCCTGCCACCAAACCGAAAACGACAACAAGGAACATCTCCACCACCAACTGCAAAGCAACCTTGGGTTTCGAGATTCCGATAGCGGTCAAGACACCCACTTCATACTTCCGCTCGCGGATGGTGAGCATAGCGATGGCCACAAGGACGACCCCACCGACTCCCAAGACGACGAGCAAGAGCGTATTGGCAAAACTGACAAGATTATTCAGAGGGACGAGGCTTGCCTGATAAGAATCAAGGTCTGTGCTCGTTACACTATAGGCCTCACCCAGCCCATCTTCACGAACTTGCGTTGTGAATGTGTCGTAGTTCTCAGGGCTAGCGAAAACGTAGGTTGAAGAAATCGTCGCCACGAGCCCGGTGGAGATCTCTTGTCCCATTTGATCGGTGGTGGTCGTTGCCTGCGCCTGAGACTCGTCTGAGATGGACTGCAAGGTGGGATAAGACACGATGAGACGGTTGGCCGAATCCTGGGATGTGGAAAAGATCATTCCCCCATCGCTTTGGGCGCTGGCCTGATCATCGTGATAAATACCCGCGATAGTCACAGTGTAGGTCTCTTCTAGCGCCGCTGGGTTGGCCACCGTCACGGTGTCCCCCACCGACAAGGAGTTGTATGCTGCGAACTCATCAGAGATGAGGCATTCATTGTCGGCGCGCATGAGGTCGATCATTGCCCCGCTCACGATGGACTGGGTACCGGAAACGAAACCTGTCATGGCTGACTCAGAGCCATATCCCGTGACTTGCAGGTCCCCCATAGAGCGCCCACCAAATGACACGGGGCCTCCCGAACCGAAGTTGCCCCCGCTTCCACCAGAGCCGCCCGGGAACCCATTGACAGGATCGAACTGATCAGTCGAGGTGTCTGTCGAAGCAGTGGAATCACCCGTGGAAGTGGCGGACTGGGTAGACACAGGTTCGATGTCACCGGTGGTATCCACCGAGATCGACCCCGAATAGAGGAAGTCTTGCACAGAGTCTTTAGCCGCGTAAGTCTTCAACTCATCCAGAGTCAGATCGGGATAACTAGAGAATACTCCCTGGAAATTGGGACGGCCTTCTGCGGTGTCTGTCGTATTCGTCTGGGATGTGGCATCCTCCATGAGTTTCTGTCGATCTAAACCGATAGTCGCAGTGATAGTGAGAGACTCCCTGCCCGACTCCTCAGCTTCTGACGCGGACGACTTGATGGCCAGCGCCACCGAAGCCGCACCCGCAATACAAGCAACAATGAGGAATAGGAGGAGATTGCGCCCCAAGGAGCGAGTCAGTGATTTCCATGCGTTCGTAAGTATGAGCATGGAACCAGGAGAGCAGGCCACCTCTAAGAAACCACTAATAAACGGCATTCATCCGCGAGCCACATCGGCCATTTCTCGGAACGTCTGGACGACTTGATTGGGATCAGCCCACGTACCGCTAGAACGGCGACATTTCATCGAGTATCCGGCCAGCGGCGACCATAATTGCTTCGACAGCATCGGAGTCCTCTGCCACATCGGCACTCTGGGCACGGGGTTCCTCGAAGTCGGGATACTCTAGGGCGTTGCGGTGCCTGCGCAGGCGCTCGAAAGGACGAAATACGGCTCCTAGCGGCGGCACGAGCTGTGCACTCACTGCATCGTAGAGACCAAGGTGACCGCCTCGACTGGTCACGCGAAGTCCTTGGTTTTCGAGCATGGCCGCCAAGGACTTGCGAGCGGCATCGTAGAGGAGAGCGTACGCGCCTTCAGGATCATCCGAGGCCGCCTGTTGCGCTGTGGCCAGGTGGTTTCGAGCCTGTGCGAGCAGAGCCTCAGCACGTTCGCGGCTGGGCGGCACCTTCTGTAGATGCCCATCCGCCAGCATCTTGTCAATGACTGCCCGTCCCTGTTCCCATCTCATGATTCCTCCTGTTCCGGCGGTGGGCCACCGAGAATGCTGACAAGCGGTGATTGCTGAACCGCTGCCATGAAAGTATCACCTGGATCCGGGTTTGCCCAGTATGCAGGCGAGACTCGGCGGATGCTAACTTCCCGGCGCAGCACAGTCCGGGCGGTGGATGCCGCACTATCCAGGGCATCCAAGGAAGGCTGACCGATGACAAGGACATCGACATCACCAGGGACGCCGCCCACTTCGCCGCTGTACCGCGCAGCCCACGAACCGTACAAGTAAGCCTGCTCAATGCCCTCCACATCAGAAAGCTCTCTGGCCAGGACAGGGAGCGGGCCAAAGGTCACGGCCAGCAGGTCAGTCAGCGGGCCAGTGATGGCATTCTCTGGGGGGCGGCGTACCAGCCGCATGTTGCCCAGCCGACGGTCAGCAAGGTAGCCGGTATCGACCAGGCGGTCCACTTCATGAGCTGCAGCGGTAACTGTCGCTTCGGCAATCCCCGCCAGCTGTGTGACACTGAACTCCTCGCCTGGCGACAGGTATATTGTTGCCAGGATTACTCCCTGAATCTGCGACCTCAGAAGCGGCAGTAAGGGCGGTGCAGTAACTCGCATAAGACTATGGTATAGCATCCAGTCTTATTAGAATAGCACGCCCGTACTCAATAGAAGGAGGAGATGGCAGCTCAGGCATTAATAGACCCCGTCGCGGTTAGGGCCGTGAGGCTTCCCCAAGACCAGCGGGACTTTCTTGCATTCATACCCCCCACAGTCCTGAGGCTAGAGGATGGCGATGCCATTCGACAGGACCCGTCACATGGCTTCGGAGGATACGTTCGCTCAGATTCGCGCACGGCTCACTGCAAGGACAGAAGGGGACGGTCCTTTTTGTCTTGGCACGATGGTTCACACATACCGTTGAGGAGAAGCGAATCTGTCAGACCAGCACATCAAAATCGACAAGACAAAAAGGACCCATTGGCCCTTATGCCAAATCCTGGAGGGCCTGGCTGATACGCATTTCCGCGTTCATAAGGGAATTGCCTCAGCCACAATGGCGGCATGCTTCGCTGTGATGCCACCTTCGCTTACCACATCCACTCGCGTTCCCAACAGATGGCACAGGCGATTCGGTAAATCAACGAAATCCCAAGCACGCGCCGGATTGACGCGCACGAGAATATCAATGTTAGAGTCAGGCGTATCTTCGCCTCGCGCCACAGACCCAAACACCCGTGGGTTCTGAGCGCCCGTCTCTTCGATGAGACGCAAAACGGCGGATCGATGACGGCGAAGACTCAGGGACGGACGCACCGCCGCCTTTTCTGCCACCACAGTTGACATGCCGCCATCATTGCGCGCCTCAAGACTCCCAAACGAGGATCAACGGACGCTAAGCGTTGAGATCAAGCCACAAAGCCGGGCGCACGCCGCCAGCGCCGCTGACGTTGTAGACATCGTCGCCAATGTCGTCGACATTGCCGTAGCTGCCCACACCAGCAGGGCCGTCCTGGCCGCCGCCAGGGGAACGCAGCCACCACCAACCCACATCCCCTAGAAACGTCGCAACTCGCTGACTATCACCCGCGAAATAGACCTGAGCCTCTTCTTTGCTTAGCAAGAAGACCCGATCCGTCCCTCCATCGATGGGCGTTTCGAGTACTCGACTTCGCACATGAGCAGGCAGACTCCCATAAAACTCCTTGTTGAGCCAAGAACGGAGCGAACTGCTCTGCCATTTGCCAGAGCCATTTGTGTCGAACGGCTTTCGCGCCACGCAGTGCCTGGAGACCACGAGGGCTCTCGCACCTTCTTCATCCAGATACAGCAAGTCCCATTCGAGAGGCTCACTCTCCTTCGGCAAAGCCCTGATGTCCTGGTCAAGGACCGCTTCAAGAGCCGCTATTTTGACTCTGATATCCGAAATCTGCTGGTCGAATTCGCGTACTTTTGTCGTGGCAAACCCATCAAGGCCATTCCTCAATCGAGTCAACTCCGCGATCTGACTATTCAGCGCACTCGTCTCCTTGTCAGTCTTCTCCTTCATTGTCGCTTTGAGCCGCTCTCTCGTCTGGGATGTCCCCTCTACGGTTCCGGCGTTGAGTTCTTCGATCTTTCGAAGTGCAGTTTCCCAGTCCATTGCCAATTCCCCCTGAGAACGTGTCTCACTCACTTGTGTTCGGAGCTTCGCCCCTGCGACCAGCTTCAATCGCCTCGGACGATTGAGCAAGCTCATCGTCGCTCTGCTCAATCGCTGGTGGGCGACACAAGGATCGAACTTGTGACCTCTTCCGTGTCAGGGAAGCGCGCTACCGCTGCGCCAGCCGCCCGGGCTGTTATTCAGTTGTGGAGAGGTCGGAACGGGATTTGAACCCGTGTACACGGATTTGCAGTCCGTTGCCTCGCCTCTCGGCCATCCGACCAGGGAGTGATCCTGAAACCCTCTCCGAGCGGACAACGGGACTCGAACCCGCGACCCTCACCTTGGCAAGGTGATGCTCTACCAACTGAGCCATGTCCGCAATGCGCTGAACGCGAGGCACCACTTTACACAATGGGCCACCGTCGGGGCAAGCCGAAACGGGATGTTCGGCTCGTCTTCGGCTAAACCGTCACAGTCGAGCGGTGGACACTTCCGTGACGAGGATGGCTCGCGCGCCCGCTTCCCACAAGGCGTCCATGAGACCCTGGTGCCCCTTCCTCGGCACGAGTGTACGCACGGCAGACCAACCCTCTTTGGCCAGCGGCGACACTGTGGGGCCCTCCAGACCGGGAGCCAGAGCAGTGGTCGCCTCCAAGCGGTCCTGGGGCACGTCGTAATCCACCAAGACGTAGTCGCGGGCCACAATCACCCCAGACAAACGCCGCACCAACCCCTCCATGCCTGCTGGGTCCTCGACGGCCTCGCGCTTGACGAGCACAGCCTCGGACTCCAAGATGACGTCCCCGAAGACCTCCAAGCCGGCCTTCTTCAGCGTCGAACCGGTCTCCACGACATCGGCGATGACGTCGGCGACCCCCAGACGCACAGCCGACTCCACAGCACCATCGAGATGAATCAGTCGGGCCCTCATCCCCTTGTCATCGAGGTATTTCGCCACGAGACCCGGATAAGAGGTGGCGATTCGGGTGTTGTCCAGCCCATCCAAGTCATAATCAGAACCACTCGGGCGCGCGAACCGGAACCGAGTCTGTCCAAACCCAAGAGGCAATACCTCGGCGACGTTGGCTCCCGAATCCAGGAGCATGTCACGGCCAGTGACACCCAAATCGAGCGTGCCCTCCCCCACGTACACCGCAATGTCGCGCGGGCGCAGATAGTAGAACTCAATCCCGTTGGCCTCATCAAGGAGCACGAGGTCCTTGAGGTCCCAGCGCTGGCGGTACCCGGCCGCTTTCAGCATGGCAGAGGCGTCCTCCGCAAGGGAGCCTTTGTTGGGCACAGCAATCTTCAGCACATCAGTCACAGGTCAACTCTACAGGGACCGGTTCGAGGAAATAGGAGAACGCGGGTCCCAGATGGATGTGCAGCACTCACACGACTTGGATCATGAGGGCACGACTGGTGGCGCACACCTCCCCTTCGGCTTCCAGACGGGCGTCGACCCAGATCTTGCGTCCGTCGATACTGCTCGCCTGAGCGATCAAGCGCAGCGGCACGCCGACCGGGGTTGGTTTGAGGTAGTCCACCGCCAGGGAGGCGGTCACGCATCGGGGGGACTCATCCTGGTCGGACAGCCCTAACTCGCGCGCCTTGGAGGCCGCTGCCGTCCCGGCGCTGTGGCAGTCCAGCACCGCTGCGACCACTCCGCCCCACAGATTGCCCGCCCATCCACCGGTCAACTCAGCCGGAGGTTTCACGACAGCAAAGGCCTGGTCGGGATGCTCCGGATCCCACGAACTGGAAATGCGCCAGCCGTTCTGATTGAGCCTCCCACAGCCGTAGCAATGCGCGTAGTTATCAGGGTAGCGGTCTTGGAAGTATGTCGTCACGAGGCCAGCCTATCTCGGCCATCACTCACAGATACTCGTACACGTCTTCCAAGCTCACATCGGCGGCGATCATCATGACCTGCGCCCAGTACAACAACTGCGAAATCTCCTCAGCGGCTTCCGCCTTCGACTGGTACTCGGCGGCCATCCACACCTCTGCGGCTTCCTCGACCACCTTCTTGCCGATGGAATGCACCCCCTCGTCCAACCGAGCCAGAGTGGTCGAACCCTCGGGACGGGTCACCGCGATGGTGCGCAGTTGCGCGTACAACTCCTCGAATGATTTGCTCATTTTCTTCCTCTCGGTTCCGGTCCACATGAACGGGGTCTGCCACCTAGCAACAACCGTGCAAGCAGCTAAGCCGCGCTTACCCCTCGGACGACTCCAATTGTTTGGTGGCGTTCCCAGTGCCGACCAGTTGCCCGATTCTGCCTCCGACAAGGCCCAACTCCGCGTACTGCTCCAGGCGGGTGCGCGTGTCGGCGATATCGAGATTGCGCATGGTCAACTGCCCGATACGGTCGGTCGGCCCGAAAGCGGCGTCCTCGACCCTCTCCATGGACAGTTTCTCGGGGTGATACGACAGTGCCGGACCGGCGGTGTTGACGATGGTGTAATCCTCACCGCGCCGCAACCGCAGAGTGACTTCGCCGGTGATGGCCGACGCGACCCAGCGGTACAACGACTCGCGGATCATCAGGGATTGTGGGTCGAACCAACGCCCCTCGTAAAGCAAGCGCCCTAGTTTGCGGCCTTCATTGTGGTAATTGGCGACCGTGTCTTCGTTGTGGATGGCGTTGAGTAGGCGCTCGTAGCAGATGTACAGCAAGGCCATTCCAGGCGCCTCGTAAATGCCGCGCGACTTGGCTTCGATGATGCGATTCTCAATCTGGTCGGACATGCCCAGACCGTGACGACCACCAATGTCATTAGCTTTGCGGAACAGCGCCACACGCGACGCGAAGACCTCGCCATTGATGGAAACTGGCCACCCATTCTCGAAGGCGATGGTGACCTCCTCTGTCGGAATCGCCACAGTCTCATCCCAGAAACGCACACCCATGATGGGCTCGACGATGTCCATCGAAGCGCTGAGGAGTTCCAGGTCTTTGGCTTCGTGGGTCGCGCCCAAGATATTGGCGTCTGTTGAGTAGGCCTTCTCCTTACTATCTCTGTAAGGCAGACCCCTCTCGGTCAGCCAGGCACTCATCTCGGCCCGCCCGCCCAGTTCGGTCACGAACTTCTGGTCGAGCCACGGCTTGTATATCCGCAACTGCGGGTTGGCCAAGAGTCCATAACGGTAAAAACGCTCAATGTCATTGCCCTTGTACGTCGAGCCGTCGCCCCACACATGGACATCGTCGGCTGCCATCGCGCGAACAAGCATAGTTCCTGTCACCGCACGCCCCAGAGGCGTCGTGTTGTAGTAATACCGTCCGGCGTTGCGAATGTGGAAAGCACCGCACTGAATGGCGATGATTCCTTCGTTGACCAGGGGGTCCGTGCAGTCCACGAGACGGGCAATGGCCGCGCCATATTGTCCGGCACGCTCAGGCACAGTGTCGATGGCGTCCTCGTCGTATTGCCCGATGTCAGCGGTGTACGTGCAAGGTATCGCCCCGTTCTCCTTCATCCATGCGACTGCGACCGACGTGTCGAGCCCGCCCGAAAATGCGAGGCCGACCTTCTCCCCTTGGGGGAGTTCGAATAAGACTTTGGACATGACGGCCAGTCTACCGTGACCCCATGGCGCGCCGCCTCCCAAGACGCTGGGCAGAGATTGTCTTGTCCCCCGTACACCTGAAAGCGCTTTCCAACAACACACGTCCATACTCGCCTCAATACCGCGTCATCCTCGCCGGGACCTGTTACTATTCCACGATGAATCACCCAACGGTGGAAGGACGACGATGAATCCGTACCCGGGCATCCCCGACGTCATCAACGGAAACGGGGCTGTGGCCCATGTCATGAAGTTGGTCTGCGGCGGAGTGATCGGCTATCCCATCACGCCCTCGACGGAAATCTCCGAAATTTTCGAGGCAGGACGCGCAGAGGGCCAGATCAACATTTGGGGCAAGCACCCTTTCTTCGTCGAGGCCGAAGGCGAACACTCCGCGCAGTCCGGCGCTCTGGGCGCGGCCATGACGGGTGGCAACTTCATCTCCAACGCTTCGAGTTCGCAGGGGATTCTGTATGCCTTGGAGTCCCACTACGTGACAACGGGCAAGAAAATCGGCGGATTCGTCCTCCATGTCGCCGCGCGCGTGGTGACCCGCCATTCCCTCAATGTCATGGCTGGCCACGACGATGTGTATTCCCTCTTGCCCGCAGGGTACACCATCTTGTTCGGCTCCAACCCCCAAGAGGCCGCCGACCTCGCCGCCATCGCGTACCGGGCGACTTCCCTGTCCCTGGTCCCTGTGGCCAATGCGATGGACGGGTTCGCCACGTCCCATGTCATGAGTGAAGTGCTCTTGCCTGAACCCGACTTGCTCAAGGCATATCTGGGCGACCCCTCCGGACGCATCGCCTGTCCGACCGTTGCTCAAGAGATGCTCTTCGGAGCCAAAGGTCGCGTGGATTCCCTGACGAAATGGCTTGTCAAGCATAGTTCTGACCTGGGGCCCGATACCGTTGCCGAGCTCACGGGATACCTCGACACCCATGCCGATCAGGTGGAGGCCGACAATGACGGCGCACTGGTCCCTGACGTTGCCTCACGTCTGCCCGAGGCCTTGCGCGCTCAGTTCCGCCGCGCATGGAAGGGCGCGTGGGCCAAGGGGACTCGCCAGTTGGTGCCCGCGCTCATCGACCCGAATAACCCCGGTCTCATCGGCGGTGTGCAAAACCAGCCAGACTTCCAAGCCGGCGCCGCCGACCATCGCACACACTTCGTTGCCGCTGTCCCCGCACTCGTGCGTCAAGCGATGAAGGAGTACACCGACCTCACAGGACGCGAATACACCCCCATCCATCGCTACGGGCCCGAAGACGCCGACGTGGTGGTTGTCGGTCTGGGTTCCATCACCGACGACGCTCGCGCCCTCCTGCCTTACCTCGAAACACAGGGCATCAAGGCGGCAGTCGTCTCCGTGAAACTGCTCCAGCCCTTCCCCGCTGAGGAATTGGTCGCGGCCATCAAGGGCGCCAAGCGCGTCACCGTCTTGGAACGCAGCGAGGACAACGCTCTGACAAGGGCCGTCAAGCAATCACTGTTTGAGGCGGGCGTCTCCGCTTCTGACCTGCCCATCACCACGGCCATCTTCGGATTGGGCTCCCACGATGTGCAACCGCGCGACCTCATCGCCGTCTTCCGCGCCATGATGGAACCGCCGAAGGCTCCACTCATTTACGTCGGCTCGCGATTCTTCGTCAAGAATCCGGCCTCTCCCACCTTGGCCGCCATCCAGGACCGCCTGCGTCAGGCGTATCCCGAGACTGAGGCAATGGCCCTTGAAGTAGGTGACAACCCACCCGGGCTGTTGCCTCCCGAAGCCCTGCGCATCCGCTTCCATTCGGTCGGCGGATATGGCACAGTCTCCACGGGCAAGTTGCTCACCGACATGCTCTCATCGATGTTGCACATGCATTCCAAGTCGTCCCCGAAGTACGGTTCGGAGAAATCGGGGGCGGCCACGAACTTCTATCTCACCTTGTCACCAGAGGATGTGCTCTTCACCAACGCCACACTGGAAGATGTCGAAGTCGTCGTCTCCCCGGACCACAAGGTCTTCGAGCACGACCGTCCTCTGCGGGGTCTGGTCGAGGGTGGGACCTTCATCCTCCAGTCCGACAAGTCTCGCGCAGATGTGTGGCACAGTCTGCCTGCGTACGCGCGCGCTGAACTCATCGCCAAACACATCCGGTTCATTGTGATAGACGCCTTCGCTGTCGCCAAACGCCATGCGCCCGATTCGTCTTTGGAGACCCGCATGATGGGCATCGCCTTCATCGGCGCCATCATTGCCAATGTGCCCGCCATCACAGGCGGAGCCGACGAGAACCAGGTCAAAGAGCTTGTCATGCGTGAGATCGAGAAGAAGTTCGGCTCGAAGGGCACCAAGGTCGTCGAAGCCAACATGGCGGTCGTCCTGGACGGCATCCAGGCGTCCCGGGTCTTTGACTATGAGCAATACGCACTTGACCAATACGCGGACACTGGCAAGTCGCCTGTTCTGTCCGGTCGCCTTGTGCCTGCGACCTCGCAGTCCGCGCCGGCTGGGTTGTACGATCCTGCGTACTTCGATGACATGCTGGGCCGCCCCTTCCGCGAAGGATGGGCCGACCAAGCTCCCGTCGTCCCTGGTTCCGGGTTGTTCATGTCGCGGGCCACAGGTTCCAACAAGAACAAAGGCATCTTCCGTTTGCAGGTTCCAACCTTCGACCAGACCAAATGCACCGCCTGTTTGGAATGTGCTCTGGCTTGCCCGGATTCGGCCATCCCGAACACGGCCCACGAAATCGTGGACCTGCTCACGAGGGCGATTCGCGCGGCGCAACTGTGCGACGAACACAAGGATTACCTGCTTGGTTTCACCTCGGCGTGGGCGGACCAAGTCCGCGCCGCCTTGCTGGACGACCCGAAGGCAAAGGACTTCGCCGAGGTCGTCCGCGCGACTGCTGGAGTCGTCCCCGACCTGGCCGACGAGCATCTGGACGCCATTCTCACATCAGTCAAGGCATTCCCTGTTGCCCGCATTCGTCCCATCTTCGACGCGATGGAGAAGAAGGAACCCGGTTCGGGCGCTTTGTATTCCGTGGTCATCGACCCGTGGAAGTGCACAGGATGCTTGCAGTGCGTCGACGTCTGCGGACCTGGCGCCCTGACGCCTGCGGTCCAAAATGATGAACGTGAAGCCGCCCTGGAAGCCACTTTCGAAGCCTTGACCGACCTGCCCAATTCACCTTCGCGTTTCACCGCCACGGCGGCAGCCCCAGGTGGGGACGCCAAACGTGTGCTCATGGACCGTGCCAATTACTACGCCTTGGCAGGTGGGCATGGCGCGTGCAAAGGTTGCGGCGAAGTCACAGCGACGCACCTTGTCACAGCCCTTTCGCAGGCCATTGGCGAGGACAAGAGGGTACGTCATATCGAAGAGGTCACCTCTCTCATCGATGCCCTGACTGCCAAAGCGGCTACCGTTGACCCCGAGCGCCGCGAGCGTATCGAGGCGACCATTGAGACCCTGGAGTCGCAGCTCTATCTCTATGAGTCCGGCCCGACCACTCACGGTCCCGCCTCCACGGTCATTGTGAACTCGACCGGCTGCTCGTCGGTGTACGGCTCGACCATGCCGTCGAACCCCTTCACTCAACCGTGGCTCAACTCCCTGTTCCAGGACGCACAAGCCAGCGCGGTCGGCGTGTTCGAGGGGCTGGCTTCACAGTACGTGGAGGAGGTGCGCGCCAAGCGCATCGCTGAACTCGAATTGGCCGACGCCTACACAGAAGCTACAGGCAATGCTTTAGCCACTTTGTCTTGGCGGGACTTCACTCCCGACGAACTGGCGGTTCTGCCGGTCATCCTGACCATCTCCGGCGACGGGGCAGCCTACGATATCGGCTTCGGTTCGATGTCGCGCGTCCTGACTTCCGCGACTCCCATCAAGATGATGGTGCTCGACACGGGCGGTTACTCGAATACCGGCGGACAGGCATCAACAGCCTCGTTCATCGGCCAGAACTCTGACCTCGCCCGCGACGGCAAGGCACACCACGGCAAGACGGAGAAGCGCAAAGAGCTGGCACTGCTAGCAGCCCTCCACCCGGACGTCTTCGTGGCGACAGTGTCCACGGCACTGCACTCCCACTTCCTCGCCGCTTCTGCCCGGATGCTCGCGTACACCCACGGCTCGGCCCTCCTGCAGGTGTACACGCCATGCGGCTTCGAGCAAGGCTTCGCCGACGACCTGTCCAACGCACGCTCCAAACTGGCTGTCCGCTCGCGCATGGCCCCGCTGTTCGTGCACGACCCTGAGGCTGGAGAGACCTTGCCTGAGCGTCTGTCCCTGGATGGGAATCCGGAAATCGACAAACACTGGGCGACAAGGACCCTGAGGTACACCGACGAGTCCGGCAAGGCGGCGGCGCTCACCACACCACTGACCCCGGCCGAGTTCGCGTACGGCGAGGTTCGCTTCGTCAAGCACTTCCAGCCGCTCTCCAACGATGCCCCGAACCCCACACCCATCGCGGACTACGTGGAGTTGCCTGCGGACGCTCGTGTTGGACGCACACCGTACATCCTGGCCGAGACGGATGGAACCCTCCTGAAGGTCCATGTCTCCCCCGCCATCGTCGAACTCGTGGAAGACCGCCAGCACAACTGGCAACTCCTGCGCTTCCTCGCGGGTCGTGACGCCGAGTTGGCAGACAAGGACGCACAGAAGGCACTCCAAGCCCTGCGCGACCAAGTGCGATCAACAAACCAAGAACGAAAAGAGGACATCGACCAAATCACCAAGGCGCTGGCGAATCTGGTTGTCAGCCCCGAACTTGCGAGTATTATCCAGCGTGTAAAGGACACCTGCGATGCGGAGATTATCCAATGACTGACGACGTATTCGAACGCTCCCCCGAACTAGCACTCCTGGCGGAACGCCTGGCAGCCGACCCGAAGGCCTTCCGTGACATGTTCATCGCCGATGGCATTGTTTCCATCGCAGGCCAGTTCGCAACGGGCAATGCGTTGAGCGCGGAGTTCGTGACGCGAGCCTGGGACATCCTGCTCACCGAATCCGACGCTGCCAGCACTCTCATGCGGTTCCTTTGGGAGTTGCCAGTGGCCCGTCAGCGCATCTGGCTCAAAGGGTTAGACGACCACTTGGGCGAGCGGTATCCCATGTTCAAGGGTTTGTCGAACATCTGGCCCGCCATGAACGGCATGGGCCCGAACATCCGCACCCCCGAGGAACGCTCGCAAGACTTTGAGCTTGTCAACAAGGGATTCATGGGGTACATGGACCTGGGCTACTCGCTGAGGGAAGTCGAGCTGTTCGTCTGGCTGGAGTCTTTGCGCGACAAGCAATGCGCGGACACGCCATGCGAATTGGGCAAGCTGAAGAGGGGCACCGATGAGCGTTTCGGCGGTTGCCCCGTCCAGGTCCACATCCCCACCATGTTCCGTCTCATTGGCACAGGCAAGTTCGATGAAGCCCTCGCCATGTTGGAGGACTGCAATCCGCTGCCCAATGTGACCGGGCGGGTGTGCCCGCAGGAACTCCAGTGCCAGGGCGCGTGCATCCACAAACACCCCATGTCCATTGGTCAAGTCGAGTGGTTCCTGCCTGAGTGGGACAAGGCCAAGCATCCCGGCGGCGCCCTGCAACGACTCGAAGGCACCCCGGACCCGTGGAAGGTCGGTGCCCTCCCCCCGGTCGCGGTCGTCGGTTCTGGCCCGTCTGGCCTCATCAACGCCTACCTCCTCGCGCGGGCTGGCTACCCGGTCACCGTCTTCGAGGCCTTCCACGAATTGGGCGGCGTCTTGAGATACGGCATCCCTGAGTTCCGTCTCCCTAACCAGTTGATCGACGACGTGGTGGCCAAGATTCGTCTGCTGGGCGGGCGTTTCGTGACCAACTTCGTCGTGGGCAAGACCGCAACCCTGGCGGACCTGCATGAGGCCGGGTTCGCTCGCATCTTCGTCGGGACAGGGGCTGGCCTGCCGACCTTCCTCAACGTGCCCGGCGAGCACCTGCTCAACGTCATGAGCGCCAACGAGTTCCTGACCCGCGTCAACCTCATGCACGCCAACTCGCCTGAATATGAGACGCCTCTGCCCCAGGTCAAGGGCAAGAATGTCCTCATCGTCGGTGGTGGCAACACGGCCATGGACGCCGCACGCACTTCGCGTCGTTTGGGTGGCAACGTTACCATTGTCTATCGTCGAACCCAGGCCGAGATGCCCGCCCGTGTCGAGGAACTGGAACACGCCCTCGAAGAAGGCATTTCTCTGACTCTCCTGCGCTCCCCCATCGAGTTCGTCGGTGACGACAAGAACTTTGTCACCACGGCCATCATCGAAGTCATGGAGTTGGGCGAACCGGATGCCTCTGGACGGCGTCGGCCCATTGCCACGGGTGAGAAAGAGGAGTTGGCTGCGGACTTGGTCATCATGGCCTTGGGTAACGCGGCCAACCCCATCATCAGGGATTCGACACCGGACCTTGGCGTGTCACAACGAGGGACAATCACTCTGCGCGAAGGCACCCAAGAGACCAGCCTCGACGACATTTACACAGGCGGCGACGCTGCTCGCGGAGGCTCGACAGCCATTCGTGCAGCCGGTGACGGACAGTCTGCGGCCCGTCAGATGATGGAAGGCATCAGCGGCGGCGATGTGGCTAAGGCTCTCGCCTTCACTGAGAAGGCGGCCACCGCGCACACCATCGTGACTCGGCGGGATCTGTCCCCCGGCATCGTGGAGTTCGTCGTGCGCGCTCCCGCCATTGCTTCCTCCGCGAAGGCCGGCCAGTTCGTCAGGGTTCATCCCCGTGACGGTGGCGAGCTGATTCCCTTGACTTTGGCCGATTGGGACACTGAAACAGGGACCATCACTTTGGTTGTGCAGTCCATGGGCGTGTCCTCGACCGAAATCAACCAGATGCAGGTGGGCGATGCTTTCGAGGGTATCGCCGGGCCCCTGGGGCTTCCTTCCCACGTGGAGAAATACGAGTCCGGAACCGTGGTCTTCACCGCTGGCGGGTTGGGGCTTCCTCCCGTGTACCCCATCATGCGCGAGCACCTGCGCATCGGCAATCACGTTACGCTCATTGCTGGTTTCCGCTCCAAGGACCTCATGTTCTGGACAGGACCCGATGACTACGTGGGACGCATCATCGCTGAGTACTCCGACCTGCTCGACATCGTGTACACGACGAACGATGGGTCTTACGGCATCGAGGGTTTCGTGACTGTCCCGCTGAAAACCATGCTGGACGAAGGCAGGGCCATCAACGAGGTGACCACCATTGGTCCGCCGCTCATGATGCGCTCCGTGTCCGATTTGACCAAACCCTACGGTGTGACGTGCATTGCGTCGCTCAACTCCATCATGGTGGACGCGACCGGCATGTGCGGCGCCTGCATGGTCCCGTACAACCAGGATGGCAAGTTGGTCCGCAAGCACGCCTGTATCGACGGCCCCGAGCTTGACTCCCACAAGATTGATTGGGACAAGTTCCTGCCTAGGTTCTCGCTGTTCAAGACACAGGAAGCCGAAGCCAAAGCCCTCCACGGTATGTAGCCAAAACGTGGGCGGGGGCAAGTCTCACCCATCCCCGTCATTCTGCGCGTAGTCGCAGAATCCATACCGCGTTCATGTGAACGGTCGGCACCTTTTGCCAGTACCGACCGTTCGCATGTCGCCGTGTTATCCCATATCAGCGGTTGGATGTCCTCCAAATGTTCTGCGCAGCCGCTTCCTTGATGAGCTCCTCTTGGAAGTCGGGGTGAGCGATGCTGATGAGGGCTTCTGCCCTCTCCCAGGTGCTCTTACCCTTGAGTTCGGCCACACCGTATTCGGTGACGATCATGTGCGTGGCGGTCCTCGGGCACGTGATGATGGACCCGGCGGTCATGGTCGGGCGGATGGTCGAGTTGAGCGTGCCGTCCTTGAGCGTCTTGGTCGACGCCATGCAGATGAAGGACTGTCCGTTCTTCGACTTGTACGCGCCTTCCACGAAGTCCAACTGCCCGCCTGTGCCCGAGATCTGGCGTGTACCCACCGACTCCGATGACACCTGGCCATACAGGTCGACTTCAATGCACGCATTGATGGAAACGAAATTGTCGATTTGCGCGATGATCTTGGGATCGTTAGTGTAATCGACCTGGTAGGCGATGGTGGAGGGGTTGTCATCCACATACTCGTACAAGTCCTTGGACCCGAGCGCGAAAGCGAAAACCTGCTTGCCACGGTCGAGGCTCTTGTACTTGCCCGTGATCTTGCCCGCCTTGAACATTTCGAGGTAAGCATCCACGTACATCTCGGTGTGGACTCCGATGTCCTTGAGGTCCGAGGCGGCGATGGCTGTGCCGACCGCGTTCGGGACCCCGCCGATGCCCAACTGGATGCAGCATCCGTTGGCCAGTCGATCCGTGATGTATCCGGCGATCTTCGACTCGATCTCACTCGGGAGAGCAGGAGCCAATTCCAGCAGAGGAGTGTCAGCCTCAATGACAAAGTCCACTTCCGAGATGTGGATGATGTTCTGGCCGCCGCCCTGGACGCGAGGCATATTACGGTTGACTTCGAGAATTGTGATGGTGGCTGAGTCGTAAGCGGCCATCGCCGAGGCATTGCCCATACCCCATGAGAAGTATCCGTGCTTGTCCATGGGCGACACCATGGCAACGAACACATTCAGTGGTTCTGAGTCTTTGCGGGTCATCATGGGTAGTTCGTGGAACTTCATGGGCGAGTAGAACAGGCCCTTGTGAATCCATGGCTTGTCCATGGCGGACACGTGCCAACTGTCCCAGGTGAAAACCGAAGGATCGGCTGCCAATGTGTGATGCGGATACGCGCCGATGTCGCACCTGATCTTCACGTCTTGCAGTTCACTCGCGCGTCTGGCGAGGGCGGCGTCGAACTCGTTCGCACTGCCCAGTCCGAAGGCATATTCGACCCAGTCGCCCGACTGCACCTGCTTCGCCGCTTCATCTGAAGACAATAGTTTCGCCTGGTATTCCTGGCTCCAATCGATGAGCATTGTTTTACCTTTCTTATCCCCCACCACGCCCCGTCTCTGGCCCTGGCAATCATCACCGACTGACAGTGTTTTCAACACAAACCTCGTGGGTATCTCCGTTGATCAATGGTCACAATGTACCAGCAAAAACCCACCACAGATGGAATGATTCAACTCTCGGATAATTGAGGCAGTCCAACGGTCCCCACCGCGACCGAATTACTTCTTCTTTAGGCGGTAATACGTCGACGGCCCGAATCTCAGAGGAGCAAAGACGAACTGCAAAGGGGACTCGATGGCCAGGCGAACCTTCACGGGCAGTATTTTCTTGAGGAAACCCGAGCGCAGATTGGAAACGGACAAGACCTTGTCAATGACGAAACCAGACTTGTGGAACACATCCTCGATGTACTTCGGACTGTAGTTGAAGAAGCCCTTGTCGTTGAGGTCTTTCAGGGTCACCGTGTCGTAGGAGAAGGGGTTGACGTCCGATTTGCGCAGAAGGTAGCGGGCCATCTTGACGACTGTACGCTTGTTCGCCACCTCGATGACTGCGGTGCCTTGAGGTGACAGAATCTTGGCTAGTTGGTCCGATACCTTCTGTATGTCGGCGAAATGATGGGTGGCCCGAATCATCATGAGCGCATCCACAGAGCCCGCCTCGAAAGGCAAGTCGTAGATATCCCCCTGCACGGTCGTGACGGCGTCCCCCCGCAGTTCCTTGGCTTGTTCCAGCAGGGTCGCAGAGTAGTCGAAGACGACAACTTTCGTGTAACCGCGATTCAGGTATTCGTCAGCGAGGCGACCATAACCCCCCGCGACATCCACGAAGACTCCCGCCTTGGCGGGCAGCAGTCGAGAGATGGCCAGTCGGTCGGCCTTGTCCTCGTACTCCCGGTCTCCGTCCTCCCAGAAAATCTTCTTGTAGTCGTAGTTGGTGTAGTCGGACACGATGTCGTCGTTCGTCATGCGCGCTAGTCTACCGATGTACAGCTCGCAGCACCTCTTCTGCGGGCAAATCGGGGCGTCGTGTCCCGGGTGTACAATGGTTGGATAACTACATAGGGGATGACTGGTTTCGACTTGGAACGATAGTTTCTTGAGAAGCGGGCCGAGGACTCAGGGTTATCTCGTTAACGATCCTTGAAAAACCAATAAGTGCCAACTCTGTTCGCACCGACTATGCTCTTGCTGCCTGATCAGTAACCATAGGGTCAGCCTGGGGGTGCCTCCCCTCCAGATACTGGCCTCATTTTGGAGGCTTAGTTGTTTATTCTCGTCCTAGGAGTAGACAATGAAACTTATAGGACTGGGCTTGTTCATGACGTGCTTGGGAGAGCGTGAGAGCCGAGTAAAGCGGTAACGCAAGCTGCGCCCGGAGAATGCAAGTGACGTCTTTCGAGGACGGGGGTTCGACTCCCCCCATCTCCACCCTTGTCAGAAGTGTTTTACGCCTAATCAGAACCGACTCATAGCGACTAGTGTACACTCAAAGGTACCCCCAATTGGCACGTGGTTGGCACGAAACACAAGGACGCTAGCGATGGCAAAGACAAAGAAAGAGAATCCAGAGAATATCCGGGAACTCCCCTCAGGCCACTGGCAGGCTCGCTATGTTGGGCCAGACGCGAAACACCATTGCGCAACGTTTCACCTGAAGAATAGTGCCACGCAATGGCTGTTGACTGAACGCAAGTATTGGGAATCGCTGCTGTCGGAGAACAAGCTGGCAGAGTGGAAGTCACCCAAGGTCCGCGAGCAAGAGGCCGCCGAAACCCTGCGCGCAGTAGACGCCACTCCCACCTTGGCCGAGTATGCCGAGAAGTGGATAAGTAGCGGAGGATTCAGGCCCTCGTATGTCAAGAGGGTTTCTTCCTTGCTGAAACTGCACATACTTCCCGTCCTTGGAGAATACCGACTGAACGCCATAACAAGGGCGATGGTCCGCGATTGGTGGGACGGCTTAGACAAGAACAAACGACGCACCGCCGACCTCGCTTTCGGGGCTCTGCGCTCCATCATGACCTCAGCGAAGGAGGACGACCACGAATGGATCACAGAGAATCCCGTCCGCGTCAAGGGAGCCGGTGGGCCATCCAATGAGCGCGAAGCGAGCAAGGCGGCGATAACCGGGGAACAACTGCGCGCAGTCGTGGACAACATGCCGCCAAGGTGGGCGCTCGGAGTCAGCATCGCCGCGTGGGCGGGCCTCAGGTCTGGAGAGGTACGGGAGCTGCGCCGAAAAGACCTCGACCTGGAACACGGGAAGCTGACAGTTTCACGAAGTGTCACGACCGGATTGGAAGGCCGCGTCATCGGTCAACCCAAGACCACGGCGGGAGTGCGAACAATCGACTTGCCCCAACCCCTCATCGAGGATATCCGACACCACCTGAACTCATGGGCCCAGATCGGACAGGAGGGACTTCTGTTCTACGCCCCTGTTGGCGGTGGGAACGTGCCGGAGAACACCTGGAGGAAGGCGTACAACCGCGCGTGCGACGCTGCTGGAGTGTCAGGCATCCCCTTCCACGAACTCAGAGCGCACATGAAAACAAGGCTTGAACTCGCAGGCGCGACGGATCGAGAGACAACCGCCATCATGGGGCACACCGACATGGGGACATCACGCAGATACAACCGCGTCGAATTGGCCCACATGGCTGGAACCGTCGAACGGATGGGCGAGATGTACGCGGAGGCGATGGGATGACGCAGATGGACGCACAGGGCGGCAGACTTGGGAAGACTTTGTCTGACATGATCGCCTCTGTGTGGGCTAACCAAGTTGACTTCATTATCGACGTGAAGTGTACTCACTCAGGGGAAGGCGTGAGCCATGACCCCACTAGAGTGGCCCTGATCGAACACGGACACAATCGACTCCTGAGTACGATGGACTGGACCGCTGGAGTTGACGAGGACGACGACCCCGCCATTCAAGAGAAGTGCAAGGAAGCCCAACAAACGTACCTTGGTAATCTAGCGAAGTTGGCAAAGGGCATTCCGCCAGACGAGAGAAAGGGGATTCTCGATAGCAAGTACCTGCTCACTTCCCGTAAAGATGGAGTGATGGGACGTGATCGGTGGCGGTTTGAGTGTTTGACATGCGGGTACACATTGACGGTCACATGGGGGAAGCTACGCCCAATTCTGGAGAAACTGAAAGATAAGGGTATAGAGGACGTGACAATTCAGCTACTGTCGTCTATAGTGTAGACATTAGCCGGTGAGCGCCGGGCGTTGTTGTATGCCCGAAAGGAAGCTCACAGTGAGCAAGCAACATTCATCAAGCGATTGCAATAATCGCGATTCAGCCAACACGACCGGATACTGGAACGGAAAGCAAGTCGCCGGATATCTCGGTGTCGTTCCTCGAACCGTGGAACGGATGGCCGCTCAGGGACTACTCCGCCAGTACAGATTCGGCAGTCGTGCCGTGCGGTACAAGGCGGAGGAAGTCGTCAACTGGGCCAGCCTCCAGAAGGCTCCGAGGTGACCCGTGGCCAGATATGACAATGCCCCCCGCTTTTCACGAGGGGCCTCATCGTTGCACTTCGCTTACAGAATACCATCCACGTCCGACGTGAGTAGTGTTCGTGGCTCAATTCCGCGCATGGTCCCCCTTGAGGACATGAGCGAAGAATCCCGCTTGTGGTGGGCACGGTTGTTCTCGTCCTGGAACGTGTGGGCGATTGAAGACTTGGCCAGGGTTTTCCGCGTCACTCCGAGGGCGGGAGGTGCGTCATGAGCCAAGCGATTCCTGAGGAACTGTGGGCAGCACAGTTGGCCGAGGCTGACCAGGGTGCCGGTTCTGATTCCAACACTTCCAACATGGAGGGTGAGGAAACAGAACACGCTCTGACTAGGCATTCCAACACTTCCAACACTTCCAACACTCACGGTAAGAGAGAAGATGAACCCGTGCCAGAGCTGGACTGGCGCGACTACGTCAAGACCGGAGCGTGGTTGGAAGCTCAAGAGTTCCCACCGTTGCAGTTCATGGTCCCTGGCGTGCTCCCTGAAGGTTTCGGCGTGCTGGTAGCGCCACCGAAAGCGGGCAAGTCCTGGCTGTGCCTCGCGTTCTGTCTGGCTGTGGTCACGGGAGGGGTGGCCCTTGGCTGTCTCACGGTGAGGAAGCGTCCCGTGGTGTACCTCGCCTTGGAAGATGGAGACAAGCGGATGAAGAGGCGGCTCAAGGCGCTTCTGAGAGACGCGAGTATTCCCCCAGAGTTCCAGTACGCAACGGACACGCCCAGAGATCTAGTCCGGGACGTGATCGTTAGGTGGTTGAAAGAGAACGGGCCGGGCCTGGTCATCATCGACACTCTGGCGAAAGTACGACCCCCCGCGTGGAACAGGGAACCGGAGTACGACCGTGATTACAGGTTTGGCGCTCAGATGCAAGCCATATGCAAGGCGTTCCCTGGAACGTGCATTCTTGTTGTGCATCACACCAGGAAGGCCCGCGATGATGAAGACTGGATGAACTCGACCCTTGGTTCTCAAGGCATCAATGGTAGTGCAGACTACACGCTTGGCCTGTTTCGCAGGCGCGGCCATGACGACGCGACACTGAAAATCACGGGCCGCGACATCGAGGAAGCCGAGTACTCGGTATTGTTCGAGGATGGCATGTGGGAGTTGGATGGCGACAGCCTGGAAGCGGCATCTCAGGCCGTGGGCCAGAAGAGGCGCACTGAAGACCTCGGAGACGTGTCCGCTCTGATCGTCCGCTTTGTCGGAGAGCATCCCGAAGGCGTGACGGCACTCATGGTATCGGAGGCGGTTTCACAGATGATGCTAAACAGTGGCAGCCCCGAAGGAATCGACAAGAAGAATGCCAACACCTACCTAGGGCGACTCACTGAGTCGGGCCGAGTGTCACGTCTGAGAAGGGGCATCTACGGTCCTTCCAGTAACCTCAGTGTTGGAAGTGTTGGAAGTGTTGGAATGCCTAGTCAGACGGCATCCAACACCATAGACGACAGTGTTGGAAGTGTTGGAAACGCCACCATCCCAACCCCACGACAGAACCAAGACGAACTCTTCCAGGAGGCTCTAGACCTCTTCCAGGAGCTGGACGACACGGCACCCTGCCGGACATGCGGACAGAAGAGGGACGATGCCTCTCTGATGCAGAAGAGCGCAATCTGTATGGGCTGTGATCTGGAGACAGCACTGAAGGCACAGAAGGCCATGTCATGACGCGCACGCGAAAGTCTGCCCGAACCGCTGGCACCAGGTTTGAGACCTTGGTGGCGACCTATCTAGCCGAAACTCTGGACGATGACCGTATCGAACGACGTAGCCGCAACGGTGTGAAAGACCGAGGCGACATTACCGGAGTGAGACACATGGGCGGTCGTGTCGTCATCGAGTGCAAAAACACGACGGCACTAGATCTCTCTGGCTGGGCACGTCAGGCCGACATCGAACGCGGGAATGATGATGCTGTGGTGGGTGTCATCTGTCACAAACGACACGGCAACGCCCTGCCGGAGAATCAATGGGTCACCATGACCCTGGCCGAGTTCGTCGCCCTCATGACCGGCAACCGCGACCACACCACCAACCAACCCGAAAGGAACAACCGATTATGACCACTATCCAACATAACCACCTGCTCGACCATGTGGCCGACGTTCACCCCGTGTTCCACCATGTGACACGAGACTATGGGCTTGTGTTCCCGCTGTGCGGAGCCGATGAATGGCCAGCGCTCGCCGATGTCCGCTGTGACACTGAAGCGGTCGAAAGACACGGGACGCTGTGCCCAGAATGCGCAGAGATGTCAGACGACATCGAAGTGAGCGCCGCTTGGCCAGACGGCATCTACGGAGCCATCCTGGGCATCCAAACCCCGCAACCCTGACCACGGGGACTCTTCCCCTGGGTGAGACGAACAAGCAAGGACCGACCACGAGAGAAAACAACTCCCATGGTCGGTCCTCGCTCATGTGACCGTCATGTTCACCCACGCCCAGGAACCCGTACGGGAAAGTTTCCACTATGCCTCCCGGTTGAAGTCGCCACCCTGGGGGGAGGGGCCCCTGCCACCCTCAAACGTCATCGAAGACACCGACTAGGCCCGATAGGTAACGCTTTCTAGACCCAGGGGGGAAACGGGGTACTACCCGCGAACACCGCCACCAGTCATCGCCCAGAGATTCCAACGCCCCTACCCCTAAAGAAAATAACGGTTGTGCTCATCGGGAGTTTTCCGCGCCTTGCTCCTCCCTCTCTCCCTGACTCGAAAAACTCAGGACAGACAGACGATGTCGCAAGTCTGCCTCCCTCGCGCGCGCGACCCCCCCTACGACTGGGGAGAGAGAGGAAACTTCAAGAGCGGGAGAGTTCCCAAACGAGACAACCCGTATTTTCTTTCTGGGGGGTCCCGCTCTGCCGACGATAGACCGAGGATGCCTGAATCGGGCTCAGGCCGTCGCTCACGGCAGAATCGTGGCGTGTCCGATGAGTTCGTCGGCCAAGTCCATCACTCGCGCCAAACAGGCCACGTCGTCACCGATGACCGCCTCCATGTTGCACAACCAAACGATGGTCTCGAACCCCTCAGGCACCTGGGGCTCGATATCCAAACTGATACCGACGATGACATCGCCGCATCGCAGGATGGCCTTGTGCGCCAGCTCTTGGCCGTGAGCCACGGGGCCAGGGTCGGTCTCATGGAATCGGCACCACGATGGACACCCTGGGAGACCGCCAGGCACGGTATCGGAGGGCATCGAATTGTCAATGAAGGGGACCGGCGAAGAGTCGCTGACGGTCTTCTGGATTGTGTTTGCTGCGATGGGCATGTTCGTCTACTTTCTCTCTGATTCAGTGAGTCGGACCTGTCCTCTGGGCCTTGTTTGGCATGTGGTTGGCACGCCGACAAGGGTACGGTGAGCGCTTTGCATCCTGACTAGGGTTTTCTCGGAATGCTGACGGGGGTTCGACTCCCCATCTCCACCAAATCAACAAGGCTGCCCAGAGGGTGGCCTTTTTGATTTGATTGAGTTCTGCGGGAGTCGAACCCGTGAGGGTCAGACCGTGAGGGTGGAAGCCACGATTGGCTTCCGAGTAGGTCTGCCGCGAGGATTCCTGAAAGGAACCGCAGCGGTAACGGCTTGCGAA
>JAISJO010000079.1 GCA_031261485.1 Propionibacteriaceae bacterium
CCCTGCGTTCCAGTTCGGCCAACCCGAGGTGTGCCTTGTTCGGTTGGGCATCGGGATGGAGCAAGTGCCCACGATAGTACGTCCAGAACTCACGCGGATGCCTCACGAAGAAGGAGTGAGACACAATCTCCTCCGGAGCATAGGTTGTGCCCAAGTCTTGGAAGAAGAGCCCATCGGCGGAACGGAAGTCTGGGATGCCTGATTCTGTGGACACACCTGCCCCGCCGAAGAAGACGATACGTTGGCTCGCTTCGATGATCTCGCTCAACGTCGCCATGTCATCCCTCCTGGGCTTCGGCCTCTGCGATTGCCTCGGCGGCCTTGTCCTGTGCGACGCGACCACGCACGTACGACAGTTCCCAACGCCTCACTTCGTCAAAGAACCGTTGTCGGACATCGAGTCTGGACATGGACACGTCGTGCAAAGCCCCCGCCAACCGCACCAAGGTCACATGCCATCCCAACTGATGGGCACGCGCTGCGATACGGTCCGCGTTCAGAGCCAGGTCCGACGTCATGGCCTCTTCGCAGTACTCCCTCACGTCCGAGGATCGCGTGGATGTGGCGACGAGAACAGGGCAGTCAACGTGCAGCCCTTCAGCGATGCGATCATGTCCGCGCACGACAGCCCTGAGCCATCCAGGACGCACAGGGTAAGACTCATTGCGCTTCAGTCGCAGGTCGTAGTCCCACTCGCCGTAAAAGTCCTTGTGAAGCGTGCGCCCGTACAGGTCGTTCTCGGCTTGGGGAATGACCATGGTGGGCGAAGCAACAGCCAGCCCCTTCATGATGGGCGGAGTCAAAGCGCGGAACAGGGCCGACCCTTGCATGTCGACCCACGGAGAATTGAGGACGACGCCCGCGAAAGTCTTGGGACGGTCATTGGCGTACAAGCACGCCGTCAGGCCACCGGTCGAATGCCCAGACAGGAGGAGCAAGGAATGGTCGGCGGAGATGACCTCGATGGCCGCGTCCAGTTCCTGGTAGTAGTCATCGACCGAATCCATGTACCCGAACAACTCCCCCTCTTGGAAGCTGCGCCCGTACCTGTGCAAGTCGATGGCGTAGAAGTCGTATCCCAAGTCCTCCCAGAACTGGGCGAGATGTGGCTGGTAGAAGTACTCGTTCCATCCGTGGATGTGCAGAATCGCTCGACGCCGACGCGATTCGTGGGCTCTGACGAGAGTGGCGATGAGTGTGCCCTCGGGTTCCTCTTCCAAGTGCGGACGGTCGAACATCCTGTAGGTGCGAACCTCGAACCCGTCAAGGAGCACATCGGGACTCCACTTGTCGTCCCATTGAGGTTGCTGAGTTTCGACTGGCGACACATCAGGCCCGAGGTCTTCGGCATGACCCGGCACAAGTGACCTCCACTTAGAGATCAGGAGTGCGACTCCAGCCTTGGGTGATTTGCTGTCCATTTTTCCTCCATCCGCTCGTGCGAATGTTACTCCTGGATGGCTGAGCTAACACTGACTTTCCTAGTTGGTGTCTTCGTCGTCCTCGTCGGGATAGTCACCATACTCATCTTCTAAGTCTTCGTCGTCTTCAGAGTATTTGTCTGCGAGATCAGCATAAGCAAGAGGAATGTCACCTTGTGATGACTTCCTCAGCTCTTCTGCTAGAGATGCGAAGTCGGTGTCTTGCGACCGATACTTCAATTCACGAGCGACTTTCGTCTGCTTTGCCTTTTGACGGCCGCGCCCCATTGGGTCAGCCTCCTTCGCTCGCGGTACTGGCCGCGCCATCCATGTGTCCGTTTATTCGTGACAATAAGGTTACCCTTTCTTGGACCACAACCCCAAACTGTCCAGATGGCGCGCTGGGAAGGGCACCTACGGTCAGGCGTATTGTCCGTACAACTGTACGGCAGTGTCACCGGGGCGACGCAAACGCACCGTGCCGGCGTCCCAGGAGGAAATGCCTCGCTGGCCCAAGAGTGCCTGAGCGGGAGCCACAGAAGTCTCAGGCAGAATCATCACCATGCCCACCCCCATATTGAGGCTCGCCTCGATATCTGGGGTCGAGACGTCACCCACTGTCTGAACCAGAGCAAAGATGGGCTGGGGACTCCACGTGGCCCGGTCGATGGTGGCAGAGAATGGGTCAGGGATGACGCGGGCCAAATTGTTGGCCAATCCCCCACCGGTGATGTGACTCATGGCATGTACTTCGGTGGCCCGGACGACGTCGAGGCAGTCCTTGGCGTACACCCTCGTCGGAGTGAGCAATTCTTCCCCGAGAGTGCGACCAAGCTCGTCCACATGGGCGTCGAGCCTCATGCCGCCTTGCTGAAGAAGGACGTGACGCACCAGGGAATATCCATTGGAATGCAGTCCTGACGAGGCCAAACACAAGACATGGTCGCCTTCCAGAATCCGGTGTGCTCCCAGAATATCGTCGTATTCCACCACCCCCGTGGTCGCGCCAGCCACGTCGTATTCGTCAGGGGCAAGCAGACCCGGATGCTCGGCGGTCTCTCCCCCGATGAGGGAAGCCCCTGCCTGGGCACATGCCCCAGCAATTCCTCGCACGATGGCGGCGATTCTTTCCGGCACCACCGAACCACAGGCGATGTAGTCAGTCACGAACAGCGGCTCAGCACCCACCACCACCAAGTCGTCCACGAGCATCCCGACCAAGTCGTATCCGATGGTGTCATGAATGTCCATGGCCGCAGCGATGGCCACCTTGGTCCCCACTCCGTCCGTCGACGTCGCCAAGACGGGATGGGAGTACTTCTTGAGCCCCTCAGCATCGAAGAATCCTGCGAACCCGCCCAGACCGCCTATGACTTCTGGGCGCCGGGTTGATTCCACATGGGCCTTCATCAAGGCGACGGCCTTCTCCCCTGCCTCGATATCCACTCCGGCTTGGGCATATGCGGATGTCATCGTGTCTCCTTCAGACTTGGTGGGAATCAGTCATGGGTGCTCGCGGCTCTCACCACAAGTCCCTTCTTGTACGTTGCTTGGCCCAGTCCCGATTCAGGCAATCCCAGACGGCGCGCGTCACCGGGAGGCGCGGTCACCACGTATTTCCCGTCGAAACAAGCGCAGCACAGGTTCTCGGGTTCTTGATGCGTGGCGGCGATGAGCGAGTCCAGCGAGATGTAGCCCAGGGAGTCAGCCCCTATGGCACGAGCGATTTCGTCCACATCCATGTGCGTGGCAATCAACTCCTCGGGGTCCGCGAAGTCGATTCCGTAGAAGCATGGCCATCTCACCGGCGGAGACGAGATACGCACATGGACCTCGGCGGCCCCCGCTTGCCGCAGCATGGCGACGACCTGCTGTTGAGTGTTCCCGCGCACGATGGAGTCGTCGACGACAACGATGCGCTTGCCAGCGACCACTCTCTTGAGTGGGTTGAGCTTGAGTCGGATGCCCAGTTGGCGAAGGTGCTGGGAAGGCTGGATGAAGGTGCGTCCCACGTAGGCATTCTTGACGAGGCCCTGACCATATTGAATGCCGGAACCAGCGGCGTACCCGATTGCGGCGGGGGTCCCGGAGTCGGGCACAGGTATGACCAAGTCAGCGCGAACTGGACATTCTTTGGCGAGCAGCATGCCAATCTTCACACGGACGTTGTGGATCATGCGACCCTCCAACACCGAGTCGGGCCGGGAAAGATAGACGTATTCGAAGACGCACCCTCTCGGCTCAGGCTTTGCGAACCTTATCGATGTCACGCCATCCGCGTCGATGCGTATCGCCTCGCCCGGTTCCACGTCGCGCACAAAGTCAGCTCCCACGATATCCAGCGCAGCAGTCTCGGAGGCCACAACCCAACCACCATCCATGCGTCCCAGACACAGAGGCCTCATTCCGTGCCTGTCGCGGGCCGCGTACAAGGCGTCCGTTGTGAGGAAGACAAGGGAAAACGCGCCGTCGAGGCGAGGAAGGACCGCCTGGATCGCTTGGTCCACAGGACCGGGCTGTGCGGCGAGCAGACCTGTGAGAATGGCGGTGTCCGTGGTGGAATCCATGCGTGTCTTGACAGGCACAGGCGTCAGCGGAGCGATGGTGGCCAACCATTCCCGAAGAGCCCCCGTGTTCGTCAAGTTGCCGTTGTGGGCCAGCGCGATGTCACCCCATGGAGTCGAGCCAAAGGTGGGTTGGGCGTTCTCCCACTGGGATGCGCCTGTGGTCGAATACCGGGTGTGCCCGATGGCGATATTGCCCGTCAGGGAGGTCAGTGCGGCTTCGTTGAAGACCTGGGAGACCAGCCCCATGTCCTTGTACACCATGATGCGCTCGTCGTCAGCCACAGCGATGCCTGCCGATTCCTGGCCTCGATGCTGGAGGGCGTACAACCCGAAGTATGTGATGCGGGCCACGACCTGCGAAGGGGCCCAGATGCCGAATACGCCACACTCACAACGGGGAGAATCGTGGCGTTCCATCACACCCCTACCCTAGTGGGTTTCTGTAAGAACGTGAACCAACGTCCACTGCTCTGCGGTCGAGGATACGTGTAATGCCACTTCATAGAACTCAGTAAATCAGTCGGTCAAGGAGGCGGCACGCTGGAGGAAACCCACCTGCGCTTCGACCGTCTTCACCAGGTCCGACAAAGACACTGACTCATTGGGTGAGTGCATTCGGGAGTCGGGATCGGCGATGCCCGTCACCAAGAACTCAGCGGCAGGGAAAGCCTCGTGCAGCTCTCCGACAAGGGGAATCGCACCACCTTGGCCAATCGCCACCGGGGCGACGCCGAAGGCCTGCGTGTACGCCGCCATGCCCGCCTGGACCAGCGGCCCGTCGATGGGCACCTGCCCAGGATTGCCCGCAGCACCACGCTCGACTTCGACGTGCGCGCCCCAGGGCGCATGGGACGTCAGATGAGCCACGAGCGCCTCCAAGGCGGCGGCGGCTTCCATGCCCGGCGGGACACGCAGCGAGATGCGGGCCGTCGCGGACGGAAGGAGGGTGTTGGAGGATTCCTCCACACTGACCGCGTCGATACCAATGACCGAAACTGATGGCTTGGCCCACAGGCGTTCGGCGATGGGGCCCGAACCAAGTTGGCTGACGCCGTCAAGGAGCCCGGCGTCCGCGCGGAACTGCTCAGAGTCGTAATCCACGTCGAAGTCGACTGCGGTCGTCAAGCCCGCGATGGCGACGTTGCCCTCCGCGTCATGGAGACTGGCCATGAGTCGGCACAGGGCCGTCAGGGCGTCAGGGGCGACGCCGCCAAACTGGCCGGAGTGGAGGGCGTGATCCAGAGTCGACACCTTGACCACACAATCGCACACACCCCGCAGGCTCGTCGTGAAAGCGGGCTCCCCCACCTTCCAGTTCCCGGCGTCGAGGATGACGTAGGCGTCCGCGCGAATCTCGTCGACGTGGTCGCGGATGAAGTCCAAAATGTGAGGCGATCCGATTTCCTCCTCGCCTTCGATGAAGACGGTCACACCGATGGGCGGTTTGCCGTCGAACGCTCGCAGAGTCTCGACATGGCAGGCGACTCCGCCCTTGTCATCGGCGGTTCCGCGCCCAAAGAGTCGGTCGCCTGCTGGAGTCACCGTCAGGGGGTCATGGACCCACACGCCACGGTCGCCGATGGGTTGCACATCGTGGTGCGAATAGAAGCACACGGTCGGCTTGCCCTCAGGGGCGGGGAAACGTGCGATGATGGCCGGTGCGCATGGCCCGTCGATGACTTGTACATCCGGGCATCCCACCTCGCGCAGCATGTCAGCGATGGTCTCCGCCGATGTCTTCAGGTCCCCGGCGTGATTCAGGAGCGCGCCGATGGAAGGGATGGGGACGATACGATTCAGGTCAGCGATGAGGTTTTCTGCGATAGTCATGGGGGTAACTTTACCTTCTCCTTGAATACGCCCGAATGGTCCCCAGCGGCCCTGTCCGCATGGACGTCATGGGAACGCCTCCACACTCCCCGTGGCACAATGGATATGTGGGAACGACACTCGATTTTGATATTGGCGGAATGACCTGTGCGTCTTGCTCGGCTCGAATCGAGAAGAAACTCGGCAAGTTGCCTGGGGTCACAGCCGCGGTCAACCTCGCCACGGAGAAGGCGAGCGTCGTGGTCCCTGAAGGGACGACCGCCCAGGACATCATCGCCGCTGTCGAGGGTGCCGGGTACACGGCCAAGCTGATCGTGCCTCCCGCGCCTGCCGCTCGCCAGTCGAGAACTCTTTCTGCTGCGGAATCGGTCTCCCCCGACTCGGATGATGGCGAGGACCCAGCCGATATCGCCGCTCGCGCTCTTCTCCAGAAACTCATCATCTGCATCGCGTTGACCCTCCCCGTCCTTCTCATGGCGATGATTCCGCCCCTCCAGTTTGAGTACTGGCAGTGGTTGAGTCTCACTTTGGCTTCCCCTGTCGCCATCTGGGGAGCCTGGGGGTTCCACCGAGGGATGGCGGTCAACCTGCGTCACGGTGCGGCCACCATGGACACCCTGATTTCCATGGGTGTGCTCGCGTCCTATATCTGGAGCTTGTACGCCCTGTTCTTCGGGGGCGCGGGGATGCCGGGCATGAGGATGCCCTTCGAATGGATGCCTTCGCGTTCGGACGGGTCAGCCACCATTTACCTCGAAGTCGCTTCCACCATCACTGTGTTGATACTTGTCGGACGGTATTTCGAGGCGCGGGCCAAGCGTCGTTCCTCTGCCGCGATCCGAGCACTGATGGATATGGGCGCCAAAGATGTGGCAGTGGTGTACGAGGGAGTCGAGACGCGAATTCCCATCACCCAACTCCAAGTGGGCGACGAGTTCCTTGTGCGCCCTGGCGAGAAAGTGGCGACTGACGGGATGGTCGTCGATGGGGTCTCGGCGCTGGATGAGTCGATGTTGACTGGTGAATCCGTCCCGCGCGATGTGACTATTGGAGACACGGTCACCGGTGCCACTCTCAACGCTTCTGGACGTTTGGTTGTACGTGCGACGCGCGTTGGCGCGGACACCCAACTCGCCCAGATGGCCCGCCTCATCGAACAGGCACAGATGGGCAAAGCGCCCGTGCAGCGGTTGGCGGACAAGGTGGCCGGGGTCTTCGTGCCCATCGTCATCGCCATCGCTCTCGCCACCCTGGCAGGCTGGCTCCTGTATTCCCACAACTCGGTTCAGGCGTTCTCGGCAGCCGTGGCCGTCTTGGTCATCGCCTGCCCGTGCGCCCTCGGACTGGCGACCCCAACCGCTCTCATGGTCGGCACGGGTAGAGGCGCACAACTAGGCATCCTCATCAAAGGCCCCGAGGTCCTGGAGTCCACCCGCGCCGTCGACACGATTGTCTTGGACAAGACGGGCACCATCACCACAGGTGAAATGTCCGTGGTGGAGGTTGTGACCGATGAGTCGGTTCCCTCGTCTGATGCTGAGACTGACAAGGATCTTCGCGCCCAAGTCCTGGCCTGGGCTGGGGCCGTGGAGTCGGGCTCGGAGCATCCTATTGCTCGCGCCATCGTCACAGCCGCTCGTGGCGCATCCTCCAATACGATTACTGACACCTCCCCCGCCAGCCCGATTCCCGACCTTGAGGCAACAGATTTCGTCTCTCACGGCGGGCTGGGCGTGGAAGCTCGCGTGGGCGATGCTCATGTTCTGGCCGGACGGCTGACTTGGGTGGCCGAATCCGCCTTCGTTCCTCCCTCCCTCTCCGACAAGGCCACGATGCTGGAAGCGGCCGGGAACACTGTGGTCGCACTCGCTTGGGACGGACAGGTCAGAGGGCTCATCGCCGTCGCTGACACCGCCAAACCCACGTCCGCACAAGCCATCGCCCAGTTCCGAACACTCGGGTTGACTCCCGTCCTGCTCACAGGTGACAATGCCAGCGTCGCGCACACTATCGGAGAAGCAGTCGGCATCGACCAAGTCATCGCCCAAGTCATGCCCGAAGACAAGGTACAAGTCGTGGCCGACCTCCAGGCGAAAGGCAAAGTCGTCGCCATGGTGGGAGACGGAGTCAATGACGCGGCCGCACTCGCCCAAGCCGACCTTGGCATCGCCATGGGCGCTGGCACAGATGTCGCCATCGAGGCTTCCGACATCACGCTGGTCCGCAACGACCTCGTGGCCGCCGCCGATGCTGTGCGGCTGTCCAGGGCAACACTTGCCCGTATCAAGGGTAATTTGTTCTGGGCCTTCGCGTACAACGTCGCGGCCATCCCCCTGGCCGTCCTGGGGCTCCTCAACCCCATGATCGCTGGCGCGGCGATGGCTTTCTCCTCGGTGTTCGTTGTGCAAAACTCCTTGTGGCTGCGTAGATTCCAGCCAACTCCGGCCCAAGGTTCGGTCACAAGATGACGACCCAAACCATCTCCATCACCGGCATGACCTGTCGAGCCTGCGAAGTCACCATCGAGAAAAGGCTCAAGTCCATTGCTGGCGTGACCTCCGTCAAGGCCTCGACTGCCAAGGGCCAGGCCGTGATCACCTCGTCTGCTCCCATCCCCCACGACCAGTTACGGGCGATTCTCAAGAAAGCCGGGTACGCCCTCGGCGTCGAGAAACGCCTCTGGCTTTCCAAGGACCGTGTCGTCTGGCGCGACGTCCTGCTTGCAGTCGTCGGTGTGGGGGCTCTCGTCGGCGTGGCGTATGCCCTGGGCGGCGCGAGGTTCCTGTCTTCGCTGACTTCGTCGTTGGACGGTAAGAGCTTGTGGTTCATCGCTCTCATCGGAGTCACAGCCTCCCTGTCCACCTGTATGGCTGTGGTCGGCGGGCTCGTGACCTCGCTTTCTGCGACCTATGCTGCCAACCACCCCAACGCGAGTGCGGCCCAACTGCTCATCCCCAACGCATGGTTCAACCTCGGCCGTGTGGTCGGTTTCGCCCTCCTGGGAGCTCTCATCGGTCTTGTTGGTAAGGCTATCTCCTTGTCAGGGCCTGGATTGGCCATCGCCATGATCGTCGTGGGTGTGGTCATGTTCATCCTCGGAATCAAGCTCACGGAAGTGTCCCCCAGGCTCGGCGCAAAGACCTTTGCCCTTCCGCCATCGTGGACTTCGTGGATGCACTCCCCACGCGGCGGTTATCGGGCGAGCGTGACCACAGGGTTGGGGGCGCTGTCCTTCTTCCTGCCCTGCGGGTTCACTCAAGCTGTCCAAGTCTTCGCCATTTCGACCGGAGACCCTGTGCGCGCAGGACTGGTCATGGGTGTCTTCGCGCTCGGCACCACCCCCGGATTGATGGCTCTCGGAGCGATATCCTCCCTGTCCGGCTCCGCCATCACCAAACATGCCATGCGCGTCATCGGCGTGGTCGTCCTCGCGTTCTCCCTTGTCAACATCGTGGGTGGCTTGCGCAGCCTCGGCCTCTTCCCTGGCGACGGCGGCATTCCCGGCACAACGTCGACTCCTGTCGAGGTGGTCGAAGGGATTCAGCACGTCTCGACCGAAGCCAAAGGCGAATACTCCCCCAAGACACAAACAATCAAAGCGGGCGTGCCGGTGGAATGGACCATCACCGCCACGACTTTGACCTGCGCCAATTGGATCAACGCGACCTCTCTGGGCATATCTGACACCATTCTGGTCAATTACGGTGGAGCCCCCTCCGTTGTGACATTCACTGTGGACAAGCCCGGCACGTACACGTACACCTGCGGCATGGGCATGTATCGCGGCTCCTTCGTCGCCTTGTGACACTTGCGTGTATCGAGGGCAATTCATTGCCCTGTGACGCTTGCGCGTATCGCGGCTCCTTCGTCGCCTTGTGACACTACGTGGACCGCGGCAATTCTGTCGTCCTGTGAAGCGCTGACATGCGTGTATTCGAGTATCATCGCTTTATGAGTTTCCAAAGTGGTGGCAATTTCAAGGGTGGGCGCGTCAAGCGTGCTGGTGGCGGACGTTCAGCAGGCGTGGCCGGAGGCGGCCTCGGAATTGTGGTCATTGCCCTCGTGGCGTACTTCCTGGGAGTCGACCCCGCCCTCATAGAGGGCGCTCTCGACAACACAGGCATCACGGGCAGCGGTTCGGGGGTGTCTGGGTACATCGGGGCATGCACAGCCGAACAGGCCAACACGGACCGCCAATGCCGTCTGAGTGCGACTGTCCAGGCCCTCGACGCTTACTGGACCAAGACCCTGCCTGCACAGACCAACGTGAAGTACACCCCTCCGGATGTGGTGAGCTTCGACGGGCAGACCCAATCGAGATGCGGCGTCGCGTCGGCGGCGACCGGTCCCTTCTATTGCCCCGCTGACCAGACCATCTACGTGGATGTGGCCTTCTTCGATAGGTTGTCCAGCAGGTACGGCGCATCCGGCGGGCCGCTGGGTGAGATGTACGTGGTCGCTCACGAAATGGGCCACCACATCGAATACCTCATCGGTGCTCTCCACGAGGCAGACAACGACGAAGGCGCGAATTCGGATTCAGTGCGTATCGAGTTGGAGGCCGACTGCTTCGCTGGCATGTGGGCCGGTGGTGCTGCCACGACTGTGGACCCCAACACGGGAACGACTTTCCTCGAACCCATCACACAGGCCCAGTTGAAGGATGCCCTGTCTGCGGCGGCGGCGGTCGGCGACGACCATATTCAGAAAACCCAGGCGGGCTATGTCAACCCCGACACCTTCACGCACGGAACGTCACAGCAGCGCATGAACTGGTTCACCACCGGGTACGAGAAGGGCAAGGTCGCATCCTGCGACGTCCTTCACGCCAAGAACATCTGACCGGATTCTGTTTCACTGCGTCCGTCATGCTGCGCGCAGTGAAACGAAGTCGCAGTATCCAAACCCACTTAGCCGACTAAGCAAGTAGGAACGCTCCTTACACTTTGCCGTTCATGATGTCAGCAACGGGAGCGACCGTGTCCATGGTGAAGATGTCCTCCAGCGTCAGTCGGTGACCGAACTCGTCACCCAGCGGCACACGCCAATTCGGGTACTCATTGATGGTGCCCGGCTGGTTCTGGGTACGCCTCTCCCCCACGACGTCGGCCAGGGCCACGCAGCGAATCTTCGACGGAGTCTGATACAAATACCGATGCAGAGCGAGCAGAATCTCGTGCGGGTCTGATTCGCCTTCTTTCATGAGACTACGTTCCACGAGTACTCGTAGCATTGTCCCCTGCTCTTGGGCGTCGTGCGCGATTTCATCGTCCAGCGATTCGGTCAGCAAGCCCAACTGGTACCGCAACTGTACATGGTCGTGTGCGAGATACCCCAGAGTCGGGGGCAGGTCGTGGGTCGTGACGGAAGCCAGACACAATTCGCGCCAGCGTTCGGGCGGAAGCGGCAACTCGTTGTCCCCATTCTCGAACCACAACACCGACGTGCCCAAGATGCCGCGCCGCATGAGGTACTCCCGCACCCACGGCTCGACTGTGCCCAGGTCCTCACCAACGACGACCGCACCTGCGCGCTGAGCCTCCAGAGCGAGGATGCCGATTGTCGCCTCATGGTTGTACCGCATGTACGCGCCCTGGGTCGGCCCGAGGCCTTCTGGCACCCACCACAGCCGGAAGAGGCCGATGATGTGGTCCACCCGGATGCCTCCGGCTCGGGCCATGATGGAACGCATCATGTCGCGCAGAGGCGCGTACGCCACCTGCTCCAGCCTGTCGGGTCGCCACGGGGGTTGCTGCCAGTCCTGTCCAGCCTGGTTGTACGGGTCAGGAGGCGCGCCCACAGTGACACCCGAGGCGAACATGTCGCGGCTGGCCCAGGTCTCCTCGCCGTCCTTGTTGATGCCCACGGCCAAGTCGGCCATGACGCCGACTTTCATCCCTACACCCTTGGCGACGTGCTGTGCTTCGCGCGCCTGTGCGTCGGCGACCCATTGCAGCCACATGTAGAAGGTAACCTCCGCGCCATGGTCCCCGATGAATGCGGCGACTTCCCGCGACTCGGGATCCTGATAGGCCTCCGGCCAGTCTTTCCACATCTGCCCGTACGCCTCGGTGAGGACACACCACACGGCGAACCGGCGCAGAATCTCCCCCTCCGCGTTGAAGTAGGCTTCCATGTCCATCTGCCGGGCGACGCGGCGACCCTCTTGGAAAATCAGTTGCAGGGCCTCTTTCTTGGCCGCCCACACTCCGTCGCGGTCCACGGAATCTGCCTTGGTCGCGTTCTCTCGACAGGCGACCCGCAACTCCTCGACCTTCTCGCGGATGGCCTCAGAACTCGTGCCATATTCCTCAATCGCCTCAGGGCGGATGTACAGCGGGTTGACGTACTTGCGCGTCGCAGGCAGATAAGGAGAGGGTTCCATCCAGGGGACCACCTCAGCAGCGTGCGTGGGGTTGATCAGGACGTAATCCGCGCCATGCTGGGTCTTGGCCCACACTGCGAGGTCTTTGAGGTCGGAAAAGTCGCCGACTCCCCACGAGGTCTCCCCCGATAAGGAATAGAGCTGGGTCATGAGCCCCCACACCGAGCCTGCTCCCACTTGCGGGACGCCAAGCCAGGCCGGAGTCACAATGAACGACGCTTCCCAGGATTGGTTGTCGGATTCCAGGAAAATGGAGTGGTAACCAGGGGCAACCCACGTTGGCAGGCGGAAGGTGGCGCGACCCACCCATTCGCCGTCGATGAGCCGATCAGGGTCCCAGTTGTCCACCTGTTGGGCATCGAGGGTGGAACCGTCCTCAAGACGCACCCAGACATGTGCCAGATTCCCTGCGCGCACATGGACATTGATATAGGAGTCTTGGTTCTGCTCGACGACCGTGCATGGAACGATGGGTTGTTTCCACGGCCTCTCCTCGATGTCGGAGACCGCACGATCCATCCAATCATCCGAAGTCACGTCCACGTCAAGGGCAGCCAAGCACGCGACTATAGTCTCTGCGGAAGTCTGCTGATAGCGCCCCTTCCAATCCCAAAACTCCGTCGCTATGCCGAATAACCCGGCCAAATGCTTCAGCCGTGAATCGACGTCCGCCATGACGCACCTCCTAGTGTCTGCATCGCAATCCTATACAACTTCTCAAGGGCTGTGCTCTACGAATTCGGGCAAGAGTCGGCAACGGGGCAACCACAAGTCCGCCTCACTGGTCCATCGGCGGCGCGACACTTTGGCCTGGAGCGCTACCTTTTCGGTAATAGACCAGCGTCACTCCTAGTCCCACAATGATGAGGCCGGAGGTGAGGAGGAACGGCAGACTCCTGTTCATTCCGGACAGCCAGCCACCGATCCAACCAAAGGGGGATGTGACGAGCATGACCATCATGTGTTGGACGGCCATGACGCGGGAACGCTCGCGAGCGTCCACATGCAGGGCCACCAGCGATTCAGCCAACATGGTGAGAAGACCAGCACCCAAACCGTCCAACACGAGAGTCACGGCAATCAGAGCGTACGTGGTCCGTCCAGCGACGCCGGACGCTGGCGCCATGAGGGAGGCGATGAGGACTTGGCCGCCCAGCCAGGCCACGAAACCGATGATGAGAGGGTGTTTGAGACGGGCGGCGCGGGTCAGGCGCGGGATGACTGTGAAGAGGAACACAATGGCGAGCAGTGATCGGATGGTGGCGAAAATGGGCAGCCAGACAGCGGGAACTCCCAGTTTCCCGTTGACGACGATCTGCCAAAATGTGGTGTTGACAAGGGATACCGCCGCCACGATGGCCATAATGACCAAAGAGAAGACAGTGCCCGGCGAGTTGCGGATGATGCTCAGAACTGAGCCGTACCCCTTCAACAAAGTCAGCATCGACTTCCCGCGGGTCTCGGCCATCCGAACCTTGCCCATGTCAGTCTCATGGCTCCAGAGGTACAACCACACAATCTTGATAGTCATCACGATGAAGGCGTTGATGTACAGAATCCTGACAGCGGGCACCAGGGAGTATTGGGCCACCAGGACCGCCGCGATGGGTGCGAACAAAGCGGACAACTGCCCAGCGACTCCGACGAGGGAGTACACCCGGGTGATCTGTTCGCGCGGGGCATCCTCCACGAGCAGGCAGTCCCACGAGTTCTGTGTGACGGTCCATGTCCCGTTGACCACGGACGCGCCGAGGAAGACCCAGAATGCGAGGCGTTGGTCCACGAGTGAGGCCGCGAACCAGATGAGGCACGGAATCGACCAGGCGAAGAAGTCGAAGACCGCTGTGGTCAGTCGCCTCCCCAGTTTGTCGGTGATGACGCCTCCGAGAAGCCCGAACACCATCTGCGACAGCATCCCGACTGTGGCGAGGAACCCAATCTGCACGTCGTGTACGCCCAGCGCCACCATGTACACCGAGGCGTACGGCATGCACAGGTTCATGCTCAGCCCCCACAGCGGTTCCGTGTACACGCACGCACGCGGATTACCTTTCAGCGAAACCAACGTCGCAATCAGGGGGTTTTTCGGCACGAGAGAATCGTACTGCCTGAGACTGTGGGATTTCTGGAGCGTTCTCTGGGGAGCTCCGCGTCTGGCAGCGCCGACAATCTGACATGATGGTGATGTGAAACCCGTGTCTTTGGACTCCCCTCGTGCCGTTGTCGCTGTCATCGTGTTGTTCGCTTACAACGGCATGGTCATCGGGACGTACGCTTCGGCGATCCCCATCATCCGTGAGCGTTTGGTCCTGAGCTCGCTGCAACTGGCGGGGATGTTCGTCCTCACTGGCGTTTTCGCTGTGGGGTCGATGCAGGTGTGCGGGCGGTTGGCGGACAAGATTGGGGCTCGACGACTGTGCCTGCTCATGATTGTGCCGGAGATTCTGGCCGCCATTGGGTACGGCTTGGCTCCCAGTTATCCGCTCTTGCTGATCGCTGGAGCTTTGTTGGGAACTGGCAATGGTGGCATCGACGTGTCGATGAACGCACTGGCTGTCCAGGTGGAGCGCCACCGCCTTGACCGAGGCAAAGGGACCATCATGAGCTTCTTCCACGGGACATGGGCCATCGGTTCCCTGCTCGGCTCCCTCGCCGTGTCTGTGGTGGGCACTGTCATCAAACTGCCGCCGGTCACGACTCTGATCACCTGCGCCCTGGTTGTGGCGTGCCTGGGCCTTGGGGCACTGGTCGTGGCATGGAGAATCACTCCTGAGACTGACGTCATCACCCACGTCGACGAGTCGGGTGCCAAGATGGCGATTCCCGCCGCCGCGTACCTCATGGGTGCCATGGCGATCGCTTTCGGTCTGGCTGAGGGGACTGCCTCGGATTGGTCGGCCAACCATGTACAGCAGGTGGCTGGGGTCGATCCGCGAACCGCTTCGTGGGCGTTCACTGTCATGATGGGGTGCATGGTCGTCATCCGTCTGACGGGAGACTTCATCGTTGCCCGCATCGGTCGTCGGCGTTTGGTGTACATCGGCGGGGCCATAGCGGCCATCGGGTACATCTCGGCGGCGTCTTTCTCGTCCTTCCCGATTCTGCTTGTCGCGTGGGCATTGGTGGGTCTGGGTGCGGGGGTCATCGCACCTCAGGTGTACGCCATCGCCGGGCACACTGCAGGCGGACGAGGACTGGCTGTTGTCGTGACGTTCGGGTATGCGACCTTCCTCATGGGACCGGCCATCATCGGCGGTCTCGTCACGCTCTTCGGCATTCACCACACGATGTTCATTCCCGGTGTGCTGCTTCTCGGGCTCATCCCTCTGGCGCGAGTCGCCTTGCGGGAACCAGCCGCCACTACTGAACTTACCGATGCTGGTACGACCGAAGAACTGGCCTGACACTGCGGCGGGTGGATTCTGCGACTTCGCGCAGAATGACGAAGTACGCCAAAGACTTCAACCACTGACCTGACAGCGCGGCGGGTGGAGCACTGCGGTAAACTGTCTTGCGGTGTTAATGTGACGCCCCACGTATGGCCGCTTGCGCGGCATGGAGGTTTACTCTGTCCGAGTCAACATTCGCCGAACTCGGCGTGAATGATGCTATTGCCACTGCACTGGCCACCCAAGGGATAACATCCCCCTTCCCCATCCAATCCCTCGCCATCCCCCTCGCTCTCAAAGGCACCGACCTCATCGGGCAAGCCCGCACTGGCACCGGCAAGACCCTCGCCTTTGGCATCCCGATTCTTCAGCGCATCACCCTTCCCGGAACTCTGGGTAAGCCACAGGCGCTCATCATGTGCCCCACGCGCGAACTGGCCCTCCAGGTCTCTGGAGACTTGGCCGTCGCGGGAAGCAACCTTGGCGCACGGGTCCTCACTGTGTACGGCGGGGTGGGGTACGACCCACAGCTCGATGCCCTGAAGAAAGGCGTCGATATCGTCGTCGGCACTCCTGGGCGTCTGCTCGACCTCAAGAATCGCCGCGACCTCGACTTGAGCCATGTGTCCGTTCTCGTCCTTGACGAGGCCGACGAGATGCTCGATTTGGGCTTCCTCCCCGACGTGGAGAAGCTGGTGCGTGCGACTCCCCCGGCTCGCCAAACCATGCTCTTCTCGGCCACGATGCCTACCGCGATTATGGCACTGGCAAGGGCAAACCTCATCCAGCCAGTCAACATTCGCGCAGAAGCCGCGCAGGAACAAACGCTCGTTCCCGAAACGACGCAGTTCGTCTACCAGGTACATGACCTCGACAAGCCCGCCATCCTGGGCAAGTTGCTCCAGAATCCCGACGCTTCCAAAGTCATGGTCTTCTGCACAACCAAACGCCAAGTCGAGCGCCTCTCCGAGGACCTGAAGGACCGGGGATTCAAGGCCACGTCCATCCACGGCGACTTGAGCCAGGCCGTGCGCGAGAAGAATCTGGAGAAGTTCCGTTCCGGCAAGGCGCAAGCCATCATTTGCACCGATGTGGCGGCCCGTGGCATCGACATCGACCTCGTCACCCACGTCGTCAACTATGACTGCCCCGACTCTGAACTCACATACGTCCACCGCATCGGTCGCACAGGCCGCGCAGGTAACACTGGCATTGCCATTACCTTTGTGGATTGGAGGGATGTCACACGCTGGAAGGTCATCAACAAGGCGCTGGACCTGCCCTTCCCAGACCCGCCTGAGTCGTACTCCACGACCCCCGAACTCCTGGCTGACTTGGGGATTTCCCCCGACTCCTCTGGCCGTCTCCTCGCTGAGAGTCCGCACGTCAGCCGCGCAGACCGTGCGGATGAGGACTCCCGTTCCAAGGGGCATCGGGACCACAAAGAACACAAGGACCATAAGGACCACAAGAAGAAGCCCCAGACTTCCGAGGGTCGCCGCACACGCCGGAGCAACGGGGTGGTCGTCCGAAGTAAGGATGAGGCCGAGGCCGGTAGCAGCGATGCCTCACAGGGCTCCTCGGGGGTCTCGCCTTCTTCTGCCGACTCGACTTCCGTGCGTGTCTCAGTTTCTGAGGACTCTTCCGATGGTTCCTCGACTCAGGGCGCTCCCTCTGGTGAGAAGCGCCGTCGTCGCCGTCGCCGTACCACTGGCGCCTCAACCTCGGACACTCCCGTCACGGATGCCTCGTAGAGGTCGTGCCTCGACGTGCGCCCTCAACTGAATGAGTCAACTCCCTTGGCCTCTCGGACTTTGAGCCAGCAGGCGGCAGCGTGGGAAGCTGACATTGCGCGCGTACTTGGCTATCCGCGCCATCTGGGTGTGGCATTCTCTGGCGGCGTCGATTCGTCAGTCCTCTTGGCTGTCGCCATTCGAGTATTGGGCGCTGACACGGTCACGCCCATTCTTGCTGTTTCCCCTTCCTTGCCCGCCTCTGAACGCCCTTCGGCGCATGATGTCGCCGCGTCCTTGGGGATATCGGTTGTGGAATTGCCCACACACGAAGTGGACGACCCCAGGTACCGTGCCAACGGACCTGACCGTTGCTTCTTTTGTAAAGACGCACTGTTCACAGCCATCTCCGACGAGGTAGCAGAGGCATATGGGCTGGATGCAGTGGCCTATGGGGAGAATGCCGATGATGCGCGCCGTCTGGACAGGCCAGGCGCCCAAGCAGCGACCAACCACCAGGTACTGCGCCCTCTGGCCGATGCAGGACTCACCAAGGCCCAAGTACGCGCGCTCGCCCGCGAATTGGGACTGAGTGTTGCCGACAAACCGGCGTCTCCCTGCCTGTCCTCACGAGTCCCGCACTTCGAGGAAGTCACGCCAGAAAAACTGGCACAGATAGAAGCCGCTGAAGACGGTGTTCGCGCGCTGGGATTCTCTGATGTTCGGGTTCGTCACCATGGAGACATTGCTCGTGTCGAGTTGCCCCTGCCTGAGTTGAGTCGCGCGGCAACCCCCAGTGTGCGGGCATCCCTCGTCAGCGCAGTACGACGAGCCGGTTTTCGGTACGTCACTATGGACCTGGCCGGCCTCCAGTCCGGCGAGTTCACCCTGGAAGCACTGAGTGATTCGTTGCCCACTTCCGCCGATTCCAACTCTCCCATCGCCCCTAGTTCCCCCTCCGCCATCCCCTCCTCCGCCTCTCCCGCCGACTCTGCTCCTCTCCCGGACTTCTCTGGTTCCTCCGATTCCGGCAACTCGTTGTCTTTGTCATCTCCTCCTGCCGCGCCAGTCCTCCCGACCGATGATGCCCGTCATCCTGCGCGCAGTCGCAGGATCCATGTGGACCCGTCTGATACTGCCGGTCTGCCAACTTCCCCCCTTGAGTCCATCGCCACCCTCGACCTCGACCGTGCCCAACGCCGAGGCTTCCCGGAAGCCGTGTACTGCGAATCCAAGACCCCGGACCAGGTCGAACTCATCGCCGCCGAAGTCGGGCGTGCTCATGTGCCCACACTCTTCACCCGCGCCAATGCCGCCTGTGTCGCGGCCATCCGTCAGTCCTTGCCAGACGCACAATACGACGACCTCGCCCGACTCGCCTGGTGGCCGCCCGACTTCCCCGAGCCCACAGGCGGCCAAGTCGTCGTGGCCTGTGCAGGCACATCTGACCTCCCCGTCGCCCGCGAAGCCTGGCTGACCGCACAAGCACTAGGCCGCCAGGCCGACCTACTGGTCGACGTAGGCGGGGCAGGCCTCCACCGTATCCTCGCCCACCAAGACCTGCTCTCCAAAGCAGATGCCATCATCGTCGTCGCCGGCATGGACGGCGCCCTCCCCTCAGTTGTCGCCGGACTCGTCGCCGCCCCCGTCATCGCCGTCCCCACCTCCGTCGGCTATGGCGCATCCTTCGAAGGCCTGGCCGCCTTACTATCCATGCTCAACTCCTGCTCCCCCGGTGTAGCGGTCGTCAACATCGACAACGGCTACGGCGCCGGCCACCTAGCCGCCCAAATCACCGCCTAAACCGCGCCAGCGCCGACTTCTGTACCAAACTCGTGCCCGTTCGAACCGGATTCGGACCGTTCTTGATACAGAAGTCCCCCACTGACGGCGAGCGGACATCGGACAACAGATGGACAACACTATTTTGGGGGATAACTCCCCACTTCGCGTCATTTGCAGCAACAGTTGGGGTATGAGGGATTCCATCACACGTCATAACTACATCAGACGAGGGCATATGCGTGTCATGCATGGCGTGTACGGCGCCACACCCGAAGTATCCGACCCCTTCGATAGGCGAACGGCGGTCTTCTGGGGCGGCCTCAGGGCAGCAATGACGCTGTACCCGAACGCGCTCCCCTACGGTGCCACCGCTCTGCAGGCCTGGGGCGTGGCACTGCCCGAACGTCTTCAGGAATGGGAGACAATTCACCTTTTGACCTCAGAATGGAGCGCGCGACCACGGCGACCAGAGATTGCCGCCCACACAACACGGAACATGCCACCTACCATCAAGATACTGAAAGGAGCACGACTCGCACACCCGGTGATCGCACTGACGCAAGTACACAAGGCAACAGACGACGAGTTGGTTGAAATCGCCGACGGACTCCTTCGTCGCCAGAACCCACTGATGACACTGTCGGAACTGGAGTCTCAGGTGGAGCACATGAAAGGTCTCCACGGAACCGCCCGAGTGCGAAAGATATTACCCCTTGTTGTAGCAGGAACGGACTCCATCATGGAGACACGCACCCGACTTATTCTCATTCGCGCACATCTGCCCGAACCGACAGTCAACCTGCCAGTAAATTGCCCGCACACCAACACCACCTACCATATGGACTTAGGGTACGACGAGCAGAAAGTCGCCGTGGAATATGACGGTGCAGTCCACGTGGGAGATCGGACCCAAATGGAAATCGACGCACATCGCCGCCGAAACCTTCAAGACCTAGGCTGGATACTCATCACCATCACCAACCGCGACCTCAAGCACCCCGACGACGTCATCCGCAGCGTAGAAAACGCTCTCAACCGCCACCATAGATGACTTCTGTATCAAACTCGTGCCCGTTCAGGCCGCCAGTTTCCGACCGTTCTTGATACAGAAGTCGGCAGCCTCCACACTTCAGACGGTCAGGAGGCAGCCTTCAGCCCTGTTTTGAGACCAGCCGTGGGTACAAACCCAAGTACCTACTGATGCCGAGATCTAGGGCTTCCAGGTCGTCCACACCCATGATTCCTACTAAGTCGTGAATGTAGCGGACATCGATGGCCTTCATCTGGTCAATAAGCAGACGAGTGGAATGCCCGAGAATGGTGATTTCCGGGCGAAAGTGAGTAGCAACCGCCGATGTGGAGGTAGGGACCACCGTTGCCACGGTCAGCACTGAATCGGAAGGCGACACCACAACACCGAACCTGTGGCCGCCCTGTTCATGTCCCCTGGGCCTACCCAAATCGATTTGATAGATCCCGCCGCGTATCACCAGGCGTCCGGTTCAGTATTGAGATTCTCATCCGTGAGACGAACTGATTCCTCGTGGAAGCGTTTCAGCCATTCCTCCTGGTCAAGGTGGCGCAGGGCGCGTCGAATGACATCAGAGCGGGTTTCGCCGTCCTTCTGGGCTTCCTCAATGATGCGCGTGTCCGTTTCCGTGGGCCGAAAAGCAATGGCAGTACTCATGAATACAGGGTATCACGGTGTCGTACACCTGTAATACAGAACGAGCAAGCCTCAGATTTCTACGGACGCGGGACGGCCGTACAACCTGTCTTTCCATGCCCAGAGGCCTGCTGAGGGGGTGGAAATGAAGTACACTTCCTCGCCGTCGGGCATGGTGTTCCAGCCGTCCTTCATGGTGTCGGGGTTGTACCTTGTCAGCGCTTCGTTGACATCCATGTACTGATAGCCGACAGACTCAATTTCTGGTTGGGACAGGCCGCCAGGGGCATAGGTCACAGTGAAGCGTCCCTCAGGAGAACCGTGGACCAGGTGGGCGGTTCCATGCGGGATGTCCTGCATGTCGGGACTGACCCCATACAACTCCAGGACCTCTTCTTTGGAGATATAGCCGTACTTGCGAATGAGCGCGTCGACCTCCGGTTGTTCGCCGAAACGGATGACGCCGGGTGCGATGATGAGCAGTTCCCCGCCGTCGGCCATGGCCATGCGTGTGCGGTAAATGGCCTTGTTGGCCACCCACGTCGCCCGGAACTCGTCGGCCTGCATGACCGCGACGATCTTCTTGACGGGCTGGTCGAAGACCGTGATGTTCTGTTCGCGGGAGAGCTTGGCCGCGTCGAGGTACGTGTCGAGGTCGTCGCCCACAAAGACACCCGAATGGACCAAGTGGCCATCGTCGTCGTAGTGCATGACGACCTGGATGTACACGTCAGGAAGCGCGCCCAGGAAACGGTCCTCCGCCCAGTTGAAACACCGTCTGACAGGGGTCAACAGATTGCCCAAGTTGTTTTCGATACCATACACCGCACTCGCCATGTGCGCCGCGCCGAGCAGGCGCTTACCCCCCAAACCAATGAAGTAATTCTTGTTGTGGTTGGCGAAGCCGAGGACCTCGTGGGGAACGACGTGGCCCACATTGATGATGAGGTCCCACTGGTCCTCAATGAGTGACCGATTGAGGTCGATGGGCATCTCCCAGTCCACCACCCCACCTGTGGCCTTGCTCACCAGTTCGGCAGGAACCGTTCCGACGTTGACCACGCCGTTCTTCCAATCATGGGCATGGATGCGCTCTTCAGGAATGGACCCGAACATCCACTGGTTGTCTTCGACAGTATGCGGGACATGCTGGCCCAATGTCGGGATGACATGGACTTCTGCGCCTTCGGCAGTCAGTTGGTTGTAGAGGTACTCCGTCATCCAGCCGACCCCTGCGTGCGCCCGCGTGATATCGGGCGGCAGGAGCAAAGCTCGGCGTATCGACGCAATGCCCAGTCGTTGCTTCGCCTCGGCAATAGTGCGATCCAACAGGGCTTCGATGTCGGCGCGAGAGATGGTGTCGGCCGTTTGAGAGAACCAAGTCATAATTCCACCTTGCCACAACGCCCACTCCACCCGACGACCTTTGCCCACACTTGGCATCCTCGGCACCATACTTCAGATGCTCCTGAGCAGGAAGTGGATGTTGCGCGCTGCGTCTCCGTTTCGCTGCGCACAGCATGGCCAGGGGAGAATGACCACAGAAACCCCGAAGGACAGGCCACTGACAAGGGCCGCGCCCGGCTCGGAGGCCCTCCGCGACCCACAGGACCGCCCTCCTGTGGACGCAAGATGATAGTCATATCACGGTCCGAGGACGCGCGGAGGTGAGCCGAGGCAGGCCGATTGCCCCGAAACCACAGGACGACTCGAGCCAATCCTCCGTCCATCACGGAATCCGGTGAATCCACTCCTCGGTACCGAAGATGGTCTCGACCAGATTCTCGGCTTCCGCTTCTTCTTCCGGCCTCACTCGGGAGGGCACCAGTGTGTGCTGGCGGGCAAAGGACTCGACGAATGCTGTCACGATATCGGCGCGACTCATGTGGGTCTGGGAGCGCAGAGGGTCCACCCTCTTGTTGGCTGACTTTGTTCCCTTGTCCGACAGCTTTTCGCGCCCGATACGCAAGACTTGGAGCATCTTGTCCGAGTCGATGTCGTAGGCCATAGTGACGTGATGCAGGACGGTCCCATCAACGAGGCGCTTCTGAGCCGCCCCAGCGATCTTGCCGGCAGGAGATGTGATGTCGTTGATGGGTGCGTAACGTGCGTCGATGCCCAGCGACTTCAGAGCGACCAGAACCCACGAATCGAGGAACTCATAGGACTCCTCGAAGCTGAGTCCGTCCACGAGAGAACCCGGAACGACAAGGGAGTACGTGATGGTATTGCCCGGTTCGATGAACATCGCCCCGCCCCCCGAGACCCGCCGTACCACCGTTACCCCGTATTCATCAGCAGCCTCTTCATCGACCTCGTTGCGGAACGACTGGAACGAGCCGAGAACGACCGCCGAGCTGGCCCAGTCCCAAATACGCAAGGTCGGCCCACGAGTCCCACGCGCCAGAGCGTCCGCGTACACCTGGTCGAGCGCCATTTGCATGTACGGATGCCGAGGCCCATCCTGAATCAACTCGAAAGCATGGTCGTCCCAGGACGTCGAGGAACCAGCGGCCCTTCGCACGGCCAGCCCGACATCCCGAGGCTCGAAACCAATGAGCGCGTCGCCGGGAGCCAACATGGCGGTGATGGCCGAAGCGATCTCACTGACCCGAGCACCCACAGGCAATCCACGAAGCGCACGGTTGATACGGTGAAGGGCGTCGTCGGGTTCGAGGAAGAAGTCTCCCGCAACATGGGGACTGGCAATCTTGCCGTCCACCTCATCAAACTCGACCGTGACCAGCTTGCCGCCAGGCACTTTGTATTCACCACGCATGGCCCTGAGTATAACCGATGCCCACATGAGTCAGGATTCGAGCGGACCAGCAAGCGACCACACCTCGCTTCGCCGCCAAGACCCAAGCAACCCGACTGGCAACCTCATCATGCCTCATCGCGAAAGGCGCACGCGCCAGGGCATGAAAATGGGGGCGACTCCCGAAGGAATCGCCCCCACAAAGTGGTGTTGTGTCACTTTCTAGTAATCCATACCCATGTCGCCACCGCCAGCAGGAACCGGCGCTGCCTTCTCAGGCTTGTCGGCAACCACGGCCTCAGTAGTGAGGAACAAAGCAGCAATGGAGGCAGCGTTCTGCAGAGCAGAGCGAGTCACCTTGACGGGGTCGATGATGCCAGCGGCAACCATGTCGACGTACTCGCCAGTCGCAGCGTCCAGGCCCTCGCCCGCAGGCAGGCCCGCGACCTTCTCGACCACGACGCCACCTTCAAGGCCGGCGTTAGCGGCAATCTGGCGAAGCGGAGCGGCGCATGCCGTGACAACGATATTGACGCCTGTCGCCTCGTCGCCTTCCAGCTTGGGCAGGTCAGCGTTCTTGGCGGCCTGCAAGAGAGCCACGCCACCACCGGCGACGATACCTTCCTCGACAGCAGCCTTTGCGTTGCGCACAGCGTCCTCGACGCGGTGCTTGCGCTCCTTGAGTTCGACCTCGGTGGCCGCGCCAACCTTGATGACAGCGACGCCACCGGCCAACTTGGCCAAGCGCTCCTGCAACTTCTCGCGGTCATAATCGGAATCGGAGTTCTCGATTTCCTTGCGAATCTGAGCCACGCGACCGTCGATCTGGGACTTTTCGCCGGAGCCATCAACAATCGTGCATTCATCTTTGGTGACGCGGACCGAGCGGGCCTTGCCCAACAGGTCGAGGGTCACAGCATCCAACTTGAGGCCGACCTCTTCGGAGATGACCTGGCCACCGGTCAGGATGGCGATGTCAGCGAGCATGGCCTTGCGGCGGTCGCCGAAGCCAGGAGCCTTGACGGCCACAGACTTGAACGTGCCCTTGAGCTTGTTCACGATGAGTCCGGCCAGAGCCTCGCCATCGACGTCCTCAGCGATGACCAGGAGCGGCTTGCCCGACTGGACAACCTTCTCTAGCACGGGCAGGAGGTCCTTCAAAGACGAAATCTTCGAGTTGACGATGAGGATGTACGGATCGTCGAGGATGGCTTCCATCCGCTCGGTGTCCGTGACGAAGTACGCGGAAATGTATCCCTTGTCGAAACGCATGCCCTCAGTCAGTTCGAGGTCCAGCCCGAATGTGTTGGACTCTTCGACGGTGATGACGCCTTCCTTGCCGACCTTCTCCATCGCCTCAGCGATGACATCGCCCACGGTGGTGTCTCCACCTGCGGAGATGGTTGCCGTAGCTGCCACCTGCTCGCGGGTCTTGATGTCGGTGGCAGTCTTTGCCAGTTCGGCCACGATGGCCGCGACTGTCTTCTCGATGCCCTTCTTGATGGCCATCGGATTCGCGCCAGCGGTCACATTACGCAGACCTTCTTTGACCAGCGCCTGAGCAAGCACGGTCGCGGTGGTTGTGCCGTCTCCGGCCACGTCGTCAGTCTTCTTTGCGACTTCTTTGACGAGTTCCGCGCCGATCTTCTCATATGGATCTTCAAGCTCGATTTCCTTGGCGATGGAAACGCCGTCATTGGTGATGGTGGGTGAACCCCACTTCTTCTCCAAGACGACATTGCGGCCCTTGGGCCCCAGCGTCACTTTGACGGCGTCTGCGAGGGTATTCATACCCTTCTCCAGGGCGCGCCGAGCTTCAATATCAAATGCAATGAGTTTTGCCATGATACTTATGTACACCTTACGGTAGTTGGGAGCGAACCCCCATGTGGATAAGTCTTCTTGCTCCCAGTGCCCGCGACGGACGGCTTGTGGCCTCACTGTTCACGTAGCACTCTAGAGGCTAGAGTGCTAATACAGTTTTAGCACTCTGGGGGTGAGAGTGCAAATGGAACACCGTTGTGAACCCCATGTCATTGAGGTGTTTCTCCCCCTGGATGCCGCCCTATTCGTCGCTGGATTTCACCAGTCAAAGCCGACAATTTGGCCCATCTGGTCTCGATTCCATAACAATCCTGTCTACTTGGCCTAATGTTCCTTGACAAGGCGCGCCGCCGTCCCCTAGCGTAATCCTATTGAAGGACTGAAACGTTTCAATTAGCGCCAAGGAGGACGCAGTGAGCGGTGAGGCAATCCTCGAACTCAAGGGGGTGTCGAAGAGGTTCGGCTCAGTTGTCGCACTGCGCGATGCCGAACTCACGTTGTACCCCGGTTCCATTCACGCCGTCATTGGTGAGAACGGAGCGGGAAAGTCCACGCTGGTCAAGATCATCGCTGGGCTCTACCAACGCGACACGGGCACCTTCCTCATGAACGGGTCTCAGGTCCACTTCCCCACCACTGCGGCATCCAAAGCTGCCGGAATCGCCGTCATTTACCAGGAACCAACCTTGTTCCCTGACTTGTCCGTGACAGAGAACATCTTCATGGGCCGCCAACCCCTCAAGTCCATGCGCCGCATCGACCGTGCCGCAATGCGTGCCGAAGTCCTGTCGCTCATGGAGAGACTCGGTGTCCGCATCGACCCCGACAGGCCAGCCGCCCGCCTGTCCATCGCCGACCAGCAGATTATTGAGATTGCCAAGGCCATCTCCTTGGATGCGACAGTGCTGATCATGGACGAACCGACCGCAGCCTTGTCCGGGGTCGAGGTCGAGCGGCTTTTCGCTGTCGCCAGGTCCTTGCGCGATGAGGGACGCGCGCTGATGTTCATCTCCCACCGCTTCGACGAGGTGTTCTCCCTGTGCGACACGGTCACCGTCATGCGCGATGGGTCTTATGTCGCCACCCAGGCCATCGCCGACACCGATGTGAACTCGCTGGTGCGCCAGATGGTGGGCCGAGACGTCAACGAGTTGTTCCCCAAGACCGAAGCCTTCATCGGCGACCCTGTGCTCCAAGTGGAAGGGCTGACTTCGCTGGGCACGTTCTCCGACATCTCGTTCACCGTGCGCTCAGGAGAAATCGTCGCCCTCGCAGGATTGGTCGGCGCCGGGCGTTCTGAGTCGGTCCGCGCAGTGTTCGGAGTCGATGACTACGACTCGGGAACGGTCACTGTGGACGGACAACCGCTGCGCAAACACAACCCGCGAGAGGCCATGAAGGCCGGTATCGCCCTTGTGCCGGAAGACCGGCGCAGACAGGGCCTCATCATCAACGCACCCGTCTCCACGAACATCACCGATGCCATCCGTTCCACCTTGTCAAAGCATGGTTTCATCACAAAGAAAGCGGAAGCGCCCGCTGCCCAAACGTGGGCTGGCGCTCTGGAAGTCAAGTGCGCCGCCCTCGACTCCATCGCTGGAAACCTGTCAGGCGGCAACCAGCAGAAGGCAGTCCTCGCCAAGTGGCTGGCCGTCGACCCCAAAGTCCTCATCATCGACGAACCCACTCGCGGCATCGATGTCGGGACCAAGTCGGAGGTGCATCGACGCATGTCTGACCTAGCGGGAAAGGGTATGGCCATCCTCATGATCTCCTCCGAGTTGCCTGAAGTCCTGGGTATGGCTGACCGCATCCTCGTCATGCACGAGGGTCGCATCACCGCAGAAATACCCCGCGCGCAAGCCAGCGCCGAGTCTGTCATGTACGCCGCCACCCACACGCGAGAGGAGCTAGGCGAATGAAAGCCCTGACTGCTCTGCTGCGTTCCCGCGAGACTGGCATTCTCTTGGCCTTGGCCCTGCTGGTCGTCGTGACCTGCACCATCAACTCCAAGTTCGTCTTCTCCACCGATGGTTGGCGCGACCTGTGGATCACCCCGTCCATCCTCTTAGTCTTGGCCGTTGGAGAGGCCTTCGTCATCATCACAAAGTCTGTGGACTTGTCCGTTGGTTCCATCATGGGGCTGACAGCGTTCTCCATCGGCATGTTGTCCATCGCATGGCCTGGGATGCCTCCTGTGGTGACCTTCATCGTCGGCATACTCGTCGGCAGTCTTCTCGGATTCGTCAACGGGGCGCTCGTGGCCGTCGCCAAAGTCCCGGGCATGGTCATCACGCTGGGCACTCTGTACGCCTTCCGAGGCATCGACGTGGTCTGGGCCGGCTCCCGCCGCATCAATGCCTCCCAGCTCAACCCCGATCTGCTCGCCCTGGGCACCGCTTCCATCCCTGGCATCCGGATTCCGTACATCACCGTCATTGCCGTCGTCATCGTGGGTATCGCCGCCTGGTACCTGCACAACACGCGCTCGGGACGTGAGTTCTACGCCATCGGTTCCGCCCCACAGGCGGCCGAGTTGTACGGCTTGTCGACACGCTCGCGCATGCTCACCTCGTTCATCGTGTCGGGCGCATGTGCCGGATTGGCAGGAGTCCTATTCGCCGCTCGCTATGGGACTATCGCCTCCAATGCTGGTTCCGGCTATGAAATGCAAGCGATCGGGGCAGCCGTCATCGGTGGCGTGGCCATCGTGGGTGGTTCGGGAACTGTCATCGGGGCAGCCATCGGCGCCTTCCTGCTGGCCACCATCAACCGGGCCCTGCCCATTCTGGGAATCCAGGACTTCTGGCAGAAGGCGGTTCTGGGCGTCCTCATCCTGGGCGCCATCATCCTTGACCGAGTCATGGCCGACCGTCGAAGTCGTCGCCTCGTAGCAGAGAGGCTCCCACGATGACCTCCACCGCTAGTTCTATGCCCTCAGCCTTGTACGCGCAGTACCCCGTCTCGACCAGGCCGCTCTGGAGGCGGATTCTCGGCACCCGCGAAATGGCGATCATCGGCCTCCTGATCCTCGTCATCGTGGCCTCCTGCCTCTTCGTTCCCAACTTCGCCAGCCAGCAGACGATGTACTACCTCCTCATGGACCAGATGAGCACTCTCATGATCGCCCTGCCCATGACTATGGTCATGATCACCGGCGATATCGACGTGTCGGTCGGGTCGATGGTCGGTCTCACCTGTTCCGCGCTAGGTCTGCTCTACTCCATCGGAGTGCCCTTCACAGTGGCAATGGTCATCGTCATTGTCATCGGGTGTGTGGGCGGATTCCTCAACGGCATCCTCGTCACTCGCATCACTCTTCCCGCTCTGGCGGTGACCATCGGCACCATGGCCCTGTTCCGTGGTATCGCGGTGGGCCTGCTCGGCACGAACGCCATCACGAGTTTCCCGAAGCCATGGACAGATTTCGCCAAGGCCAAGCTCTTCGGCACGGGCATCCCCGTCGCGCTGCTGGTGTTCCTCGCCCTTCTGCTTGGCTTCACCCTCTTGCTGCACTTCACTAGTTTCGGACGTGGGGTGTACTCCATCGGGCTCAACTCTGAAGCAGCCGCATTCTCTGGAGTGCGCGTGGCCGCCACCCGAACCATCCTCTTCGTCCTAGCGGGTGGAGCAGCGGCATTGGGCGGCATCTACTACACCCTGCGCTATGGGACAGCCCGAGGCGATGTGGGAGACGGCTTGGAGCTACAAGTGATCGCAGCCATCGTCTTGGGCGGCGTGTCCGTCTTCGGCGGTCGCGGGTCCATGCACGGCGCTGTGGCAGGTGTGATCCTCATTGGGGTCATGAGTTCCGCCCTGCGCCTGATGGGGGTGACGTCGGATGTCATCAAGATCATCACCGGCGCTCTCCTCATCGCCTCCGTTCTTGTGGGGGCTCTATTGACTTGGGTAGGTAATCGCCGTGCAGCCAGGCAGGCGGCCCTCCAAGGGTGACTTGACACATGAAATGAAAGGAAAAATCATGAAGTTCGCACTCAAGATGGTAGCCGTTTCGGCTGCTGCCATCCTCCTCACGGCCGGTTGTTCATCTCCTTCCGGCACCACCACTGGTGACTCGACGGGCGGGTCGGCCAATTACAATCTGACTCTGTTGCCCAAGAACTTGGGCAACCCGTACTTTGACACGTCGAACAAGGGAGCTGCTGAAGCGGCTGGCGAGTTCAGCGGCAAGATCACCTTCACCGGCCCCGCCGAAGGCGCTGCCGACTCCCAGGTGAGCTTCATCAACACCGCCACTCAACAGAAGGTCGGCGCGGTCATGATCGCTTCCAATGACCAGACGGCTGTGTGCGATGCTCTCAACGAGGCGATGGCAGCGGGCGTGAAGGTCGTGACCTTCGACTCTGATGCTCCGACATGCCGTGACATCTTCATCAACCAGGCCACTGCCGACGGCATTGCCAAGGTTCTCGTCGAGATGATCGTCGATCAGGTCGACAACGAAGGTCAGATCGCCATTTTGTCCGCAACGGCCAATGCGACCAACCAGAACGCTTGGATCGAATCAATGAAGAAAGACCTGGCAGCCAACCATCCTGGGATCGAATTGGTGGAAGTCGTTTACGGCGATGACCAGGACCAGATGTCCTTTGACAAGACCGCTGCTCTGCTGGCCACCTATCCCGAACTCAAGGGCATTGTTGCCCCGACAACCGTCGGCATCGCCGCCGCTGCTCGGTACGTCTCCACATCTGAGTACAAGGGCAAGGTTGCTGTGACGGGTCTCGGCACCCCGAACGACATGCGCGCGTACGTGACAGACGGAACTGTGACTGAGTTCGCTTTGTGGAATCCTGCTGACTTGGGTTACCTGGCAACCTACGCAGCCAAGGCTCTCATCGATGGCACCATCACCGGTGCAGAGGGTGACAAGTTCGAGGCCGGCAAGCTCGGCTCGTACACCGTTGGCGCTGACAAGACCGTCCTCCTGGGCGATCCCTACAAGTTCAACAAGGGCAATATCGGCGACTTCGACTTCTAGGTCGAAATCCGAACACTCTAGTAGCGGGGCGGTTCTTCGGAGCCGCCCCTTTACTATGGTCCAAGCCAACGAGGGGCTTTGGCCTTACCTCGACATCCCGCGTCAGGCCAAACCCAAAGCTGCCGGAATCGTCTTCTCCCATGCGGCGCGTACTTCCTCCACAGACACGTCGAAGAGATCACGTATCTTGATGGTCGGGTCTGAACTCACCTCGCCAAGACGCGCAAAAGGAATCTGGCTCTCACTGAGCAGGCCGAGGAAACGATTCTCGTCACACGGCACCTCTGCAGGAGAAGGCAGCGGCACCGTGCCCTGGAGATAGTCGACGAAACGGCCTTCTTGGCAGGGCTTCACAGACACCAGCACTCGGCCTGTCGATTCGGAGAACAGATCTACGAAGGGATCAATGCCGGGCAACTCGATCTCCACACCCAGCCCGGACATCAAACAACACTCGGCCAAAGCGGAGGCAAGGCCACCTTCAGACAGGTCATGCGCCGAGGTGAGCATATGTTCCTTCGACACGACTTGGAAGAGGGCAGCCAAACGGCGATGAAGGTCGAAATCGACCAGAGGTGGACGACCCCCGAGGTGGCGGTGGAAGACCGCCGCCCAGGCAGAGCCGGACAGGTCTGAGAAAGTGGAGCCGAGCAGGTACACAACATCGCCACCACGGCGGAACCCCGAGTGCACACGGTCCGCCACGTCGTCGATGACGCCCAACATCCCCACTGTCGGGGTGGGCAGGATCGCCCTGTCTGCCGTCTTGTTGTAGAAGGACACATTGCCTCCCGTCACAGGAGTCCCCAACTCACGACACCCGTCCACGAGGCCTTTGATGGCTTCCACGAACTGCCACATCACCTCGGGGTCCTCCGGGGAACCGAAGTTGAGACAGTCAGTGATCGCCACAGGCTGCGCACCAACGACAGCGACATTGCGATATGCCTCAGCAAGTGCGATTTGCGCGCCTGCGTACGGGTCGAGGTAGGTGAAGCGAGCATTGCAGTCCGTCGCCAGCGCGATCCCCAGTCCGCTGACTTCATCGATGCGTATCATGCCAGCATCTTCAGGCTGGGCGAGCGCGGAATTGCCCCGCACATAGCGGTCGTACTGATTGGTCACCCAACTTTTGTCCGCGAGGTTGGGACTGGACACAAGGGTAATGAAGGCTTGCTTAATCTCGTCGCCAGTGGCGGGCCGGGTGAGAAACTCAGCCGTGTCCGCGTTGGTGCGCTCAATCCAGGCGGGACGAGCGATGGGACGGTCGTACGTGGGACCCTCATGAGCGACGGTCTTCGGGTCCACGTCCACGACACGCTCACCGTGCCAGTCGATCAGCAAATGGTCGCCTTCGACGACCTCTCCGACCACCGTGGCCAGCACATCCCACTTGGCCGCAATGGCCATGAAACGCTCCACGTTTTCCGGCGCCACGACCGCCATCATGCGTTCCTGGGACTCACTCATGAGAATCTCTTCGGGTGCCAGTGTCGAGTCCCGTAGCGGCACCGCGTCAAGGTCGACATGCATACCGCCCGACCCGGCAGAAGCCAGTTCGGATGTCGCACAACTCAGGCCAGCCGCCCCAAAGTCCTGGATGCCGACAATGATGCCAGCCTCGAAGAGCTCCAACGTACATTCGATGAGCAGTTTCTCCATGAAAGGGTCGCCCACTTGGACAGACGGGCGCTTGGTCGGCCCACCCTCGGTGAACGTTTCGGATGCCAGAATCGACGCCCCGCCAATCCCGTCGCCGCCGGTGGTCGCGCCATAGAGGATGACCTTGTTGCCAATCCCCGTCGCCACCGCTCGCTGCATGTCCTCGTGGCGCAGCTTGCCCACGCACAGCGCATTGACCAGAGGATTGCCGAGGTACGACTCGTCGAAGACGACTTCCCCACCGATATTCGGCAAGCCCAGGCAGTTCCCGTACCCCGAAATCCCCGCGACCACACCAGGCAGGACGCGGGCAGTGTCAGGCGCAGTCAGCGGCCCGAAACGCAGGGGGTCCATGACGGCGATGGGGCGAGCACCCATGGCGAGGATGTCGCGGACGATACCGCCGATGCCAGTGGCCGCGCCCTGATAAGGCTCGACATAGCTGGGGTGGTTGTGCGACTCGATCTTGAATGTCACGGCCCAGCCATCGCCCACATCGACAACACCGGCTTGCTCGCCAATTCCGGCGAGGAGAGGTCCGCGTGGGGTGGTGGGCTCCAGGACGGAGAAGCGCTTGAGATGAATCTTGGAAGACTTGTACGAGCAATGCTCCGACCACATCACGGAGTACATGGCCAGCTCGCAGGAGGTAGGACGCCGCCCCAGAATCTCGCGGATACGGGCGTATTCTTCCGCCCTGAGGCCGAGTTCCGCCCACGGCTGAGTAGCATCGGGAGTCTGTTGTGCGTCAGTAACAGTGTCGATCACGGCCACTAGCCTACCGTCGCGCACAGGGCCATCGTCGCCCTCACAGAACCTTGGATAGGAATGCCTGGGTACGCGGCTGCTGAGGGTTGGCGAGAATCTCGCGCGGGTTCCCCTCCTCCACGATTTGCCCGTCATCCATGAAAATCAACCGCGTCCCCACCTCGCGGGCGAAACCCATCTCGTGGGTGACCACCATCATCGTCATTCCCTCTTGAGCGAGGGTGCGCATGACTTCCAGCACTTCGCCCACAAGCTCGGGGTCAAGGGCCGATGTCGGCTCGTCGAAGAGCATCATGTCGGGATTCATCGACAGGGACCGCGCGATGGCGACTCTCTGCTGTTGTCCGCCTGACAATTGCGAAGGATGGGCGCTCGCCTTGTCGGTCAGTCCGACGCGCTCCAGCATGTCCCATGCGATCTGCTGCGCTTCTTCCTTCGAGCGGCCCAGGACCTTCTCCTGTGCGATGGTGACATTGCGGAGGACGTTCATGTGCGGAAAGAGGTTGAAGGACTGGAAGACCATGCCGATGCGTGTACGTATCCTGTCCAGATTGACGTCCGGGTCTTGTACGTCGATGCCTTCGATGTACACCTTGCCGCCGCTGGGCCATTCCAACAAATTGATGGAACGCAGGAGGGTCGATTTGCCCGAACCTGACGGCCCAATCACGCACACAACTTGCTTCTTTTCAACAGTCAGGTCGATGCCCTTGAGAACATGGTGCTCACCGAAGAACTTGTGGAGATCGATGACCTGGATGGGTGGGGCGTTCGGATCAGGAGTGTCGCGGGGGTGGAGTCTTGCTCGTGAGGTCGTTTCGCTCATTTCTTCACCGCCATCTTCTTTTCCAGTTTGCTGACCAGCCATGTCAACGGAATGGTGATGACAAGGTAAAACACAGCGACCACCATGTACGGCGTGAAGTTGGCGTTCGTCGTTCCAGCATCTCTGCCAAACTGCAACAACTCTTTGGAGAACTTTGTCGCTCCAACTGCGAAGAACAACGAAGTGTCCTTGAGGAGAAGGACGAGTTCGTTGGTCAGAGGTGGTATGACGATGCGGAATGCCTGGGGCAGGATGACTGACATTGTCGTCTGCATGTGCGTCATGCCGAGCGAGCGTGCCGCCTCTCTCTGCCCTTTCGCCACCGCCTCGATACCACTCCTGATGATTTCAGCTGTGTAGGCGCTGGACACTAAGCTCAGGGCGACCAATGCCGAGATCGTCGAGGGAATCTTGAAACTGCTGAATGCTATGGGGATGGCGAAGGCCATGAGCAGAATCGTCAGCATCGCTGGCAGTCCGCGGAACAACTCAATATAGGCAACGGCGAACCACTTGAGCGGGCCCTTCGACATCTTCATCAGGGCGAAGACAGTGCCCAGGATTGTGCCAGCCACAAACGACGCCGCTGTGTACCAGAGGGTGTTGAACGCGGCCCGCCACACCATCGGGAACATAGTGGCTGCAACGTCGGCCCTCAAAAAGTTCTTGCTGAGATTCTCCCAGTCTGCTAGCGAGACGAGGACCGCGAGGATGGCAAGGAACACCACGTACGACGACACGCGCGAGGCGCGCCGCCGCACGGTCGGACGAATGTCACGTAACGCCATGATGTTCCTTGCCTATCTGGCTCAGAATCAGCCGAAGTACTTCGTGAAGATCTTGTCGTATTCGCCACTAGCCTTCAATTTGGCCAGAGAGGAGTTGATGGCTGCGAGAAGGGCAGAGGACTCCTTGGCGACGGCAAAGCCGAACTCTTCTTCCGTGTCGTATTGGGCCACGACAACGTAATTCGGATCAGCAACCTCATGTTGGTGGTTGACGGGGAGGTCCTGCAGGAGTGCATCCACCTGGCCAGCCTGGAGTGCCAGCCACATTTCGCCATCAGAGGGGAAAGCCACCGACGTGGCGTCTGGTGCATTCTTCGCCGTGTAGATTTCGCCGGTCGTCCCTGCTTGCACGCCGACCCTCGTGCCAGCCACCAAGTCCTCAATACCCTTGATGGTGGAAGTCTTGGCAATGAGAATTGACTGCTGCGAGTTGTAATACGGGTCAGAGAAGCCCAGGTTGGCCTTGCGCTCTTCTGTGATTGTCAGAGCGGAGGCTCCGACGTCGCACTGCTTCGATGCAAACAGAATGCCTGACTGCAAGGCATCAAAATCAGAGTCAATGACCACCAGTTTGAGGCCCAAGTCTGCGGCAATCGCACCCATGAGGTCGATGTCGTAGCCCGAGTAGCCGACCTCAGCGGAGTCATCCTCAAACTCAAAGGGCTCGTAGGGAGAATCGGAGCATACGGTGAGCGCTCCGGGGGTGATCGTGGTGATATTGGCGCCTTCAGTCGTGGCCGCAGCGCTGGGGTCCCCCGCCGGGGGTGCAGAGGTGGCAGTGCCACTTGGGGTTGCGCAGCCAGTCAATACGAGCGCGAGGCCCGCGACACCTGCCATTACGGTAGCAATCCGCTTCATTATGCTCATCCTTCCGGAATCTTTTTCAGGTCCTTATCCAACTTCGCTCATGTTTCAGCAATGTGACATCAAGCGCGAGGCACCGCGTCGGCGCCTTGGTGTTCCTCTCCCGTGACCGCGTGGTCAGGGGTGATTCTTACTGCCGCAGCCTACCGCACGTGGTACCCGATAGTCTGTATCTCATGCGTATCACTGAACTCGGAAATTCCGACGTCCAGGTGTCCCGCCTCGGACTCGGCTCGATGACATGGGGGTCTGGGACCGGCCCGAATGATGTCGTCGCCCTGCTGAAGCGCTTTGTGGACGCGGGCGGAAACCTCGTGGATACTGCGGCCGCGTACGGGTTCGGCGAAGTCGAGACGCTCATCGGGCACATTCTGAGCCACACCATCAACCGCGACGACCTCGTCCTGGCCACGAAGTCGGGATTCGTCTTGCGCGGTGGGGACAGAGTCATCGACACTTCTCGTGTCGCCTTGCTGGAAGACCTGGCAGGGTCCCTTCGTCGTATGGGCACCGATCATGTGGACCTGTGGCAGGTGCATGCTTGGGGCGATGCGCCCATCGAAGAAACCATGATGGCCATCGATGAGGCCGTCGCCAAAGGAATGGCCCGTGCAGCCGGGGTGTCCAATTTCGTGGGGTGGCAGGTTGGCGTCGCTGCGACCTGGCAAAGGGCTTTGCATCGGCATCCCCTCGTCGCGGCACAGGCCGAGTACTCCCTCCTCAACCGGCGTGCTGAACTCGAGTTGCTCCCGTGCGTGTCGGACTTGGGAATGGGATTCCTGCCCTGGTCTGCTCTGGGACGCGGTGTGCTGACGGGCAAGTACGAGTCGGGCACACCCAAGGGGTCGCGCAGGGATTCATCGCCAATGGCCTGGTTTGTGGAGGAATACCTGGATGAGGGCTCGCGTCGGATCGTCAAGGCGGTCATGACAGCCGCCGAAGGGTTGGAGTTGCGGCCTGAGCAGGTGGCGTACTTGTGGGTGAGGGACGCTCCTGGGGTGACGTCTCCCCTTGTCGGGCCGCGTACTGTCGAACAATTGGAACCGCTACTGGAGGTTGATTCCCTGGAGTTGCCGCCAGCTATCATTGCGGCGCTGGATGATGTGTCAGGCGGCCCGAATGCGGGGCGCGGCGTGGTGGGCGACAACTAAGGTTCCGCTAATAAGTGGCCGACTTTGGCCTTCTCCGTCCTGTTTCGGCACTCGGCCACGGTGTTGGCTCAAACTCAGCCCGAAAACAGCCTTGAGATGGACGCACTTTGGACCAACTCCGAGCCTTACCCTGGAAATTGGCCGCTTATGGCCGATGTTGGACAGCTCGTTCAGCGGGGTTGGGGGCGACACTCCAGTCGGAAAGCCACCTGAAGCGAGGTGGTCATGAGCAAAGTGGGACAGTCACGCCAAATCGAGGAATCGGTCGTACACGCCAACTGCGAACTCTAGGGATTCGATGGGCACCCTCTCGTCGACGCCGTGGAACATGCCCACAAAGTCCAAGTCAGCGGGCAGTTTGAGAGGCACGAATCCGTAGGACGCGATGCCCAATTCTCCCCAGCCCTTGGCGTCTGTGCCTGCGGAGAGGATGTACGGGGTGATGAGCGCACCAGGGTCGGCTTCGAGAACGGCCTGTCCCATGGCGTCGGTCAGGTCAGTCCCCCACGGCGCTTCGGCGCTGGGCTGCTCATGGGCGACCATGCGCACTTTGTCCCCGATGATGGATTTCACCGTGGCCAGAAACTCGTCCCGCTGTCCGGGGAGGAAACGCCCGTCCAATCCGGCGGTCGCTGTTCCAGGGATGACGTTGACCTTGTACCCCGCGTCCAGCATTGTCGGATTGAGGGTATTGCCCATTGTCGCTCCCACCATTCGCGCAATCGAGCCCAGGCGCGTCAAAGTCTCTTCCACATTGTCGGCAGTGATCTCCACTTCCAGAGCCTCCGAAACCGTGTCGAGGAAAGCCTGCTGAGCGGGGTGGATGGAGACCGGCCAGCGGTACATGCTCAGGTCCGCGACAGCGCGAGCCAGGGTCGAAACGGGGTTGTCAGAGTTCCGCATAGAGCCATGCCCAGCGGTCCCTTCAGCGATGAGGTCCAGCCAGGCGATACCCTTCTCGGCGGTCTGGATGAGGTATATCCGCTTGTCATTCGCGGTGATGGAAAAGCCGCCCACTTCTCCGACCGCCTGAGTGCAGTCGGAGATGGCGTCTGGATGGTTGCGTGCCATCCAGACGGAACCCAGGGGCCCTCCCGATTCCTCGTCAGCGGTAAAGACAAGACGTATGTTGCGGCGAGGGGGTCGGCCTTCGCGGATTCGCTGTCGGACGACGGCCAGCAGTATCGCGTCAAAGTTCTTCATGTCGATGGCGCCGCGGCCCCACACGTATCCGTTCTCGATAGCACCAGCGAATGGGTCGATGGACCAGTCGTCTTTCATGGCGGGTACGACATCGAGGTGGCCATGAATGAGCAAGGGCGGAAGGGTCGTGTCCACTCCCTCCCAGCTCGCAACCAGAGTTGTACGTCGGGGCTGAGACTCGAAGAAGTCCGCGTGGATGCCCACCTCGTCCAGTTTCCCAGCGACATACTCAGCCGCCACCCGTTCTCCCGGTCCATCTTTGCCCGGCCCGTAGTTCGACGTGTCGATGCGAATCAGGTCGCAAGTGAAACCGATGGCCTCATCAAGGGCGGACGTTGTGGGACTCATACATCGATACTACCGGCGCGCGGACCGAACTCACTGTGGCCAATCTCAGAATCAAATCGCAGAATCGCCTCGGACTTGGTATAGTTTCCCTTCGGGCTCACCGCCCACGCACTCGTCCGGGTGGCGGAATAGGTAGACGCGCTAGCTTGAGGTGCTAGTGCCCGTTACAGGGCATGGAGGTTCAAGTCCTCTCTCGGACACTCTAACGAACTATGCCCTGACAAGCACAAAAGATATCCATCACCCGACGTTGGACTCTCGTCACCCTCAAACCAGACCACGAACGTATGGGTTGGCTCGCTTCTCATCCCCCATGATGGAGGTCGGGCCGTGGCCGGGCAGGATGAGCGCGTCGTCTGGGAGTTCGCCGACTAGGACCTTCAAACTCGATTCCAGGGTGTCCCAATCCCCTCCCGGCATGTCCGTGCGTCCGACTGAGCCAGCGAACAGAGTGTCTCCAGTGAACACGATGGAATCGTCGGGAGTCTTCAGGACGAATGTGACCGAACCCTCGGTATGGCCGGGAGTGGGAATCACCCGGAAGCTCAACCCTGCGATGACGAGAGTGCCCCACTCGTCCAGCAATTCCACGCGCTCCGGTTCGTGCAAACCCTCGGGATAATACGCCCCAATCCAGTCCCCCATCTCGGGCAAGAGACCCGCCGCTGGGTCCGAGAGGAGATGTCGGTCTGCGGAGTGGATATGGAGGGGAATGCCGTACCCATCAGCGATTTCCTGTGCGTCCCCGATGTGGTCGATGTGCCCATGGGTGGCGAGGACGGCCACTGGGACGAGACCTCGATCAGCCACAACAGCGCCCACAGGTTCGCTGGCGTCCATCCCTGGGTCAATGATGAGGCAACGGCCTTGGTCGTCGGCCACCACATAGCAATTCGCTTGGAGCGGGCCGACTGGAATCTGAAGAATGGGCATGTGTCCAGCTTACGTGAAGCTGGGGTGCAAGGATTCGAACCTCAATAAACGGATTCAAAGTCCGTTGTCCTACCGTTAGACGACACCCCAAGGTGAGTGACTACTCTGCCGTATCCAAGAATAACGGGCAAGTCGCAGCCTTGGTCGCGCATGCACATCCACTTTACCAAATCAACTATTCGACAGGCCAACCGTGCCAGTCGTCACTTGCCCCCTCGTCTGGCGACTCGAACCAGGGCCGGAATGATCTTCGCATGGGCTGCGATGCTGGCCGCCCCTTTGGTATTGCCGATTCTGGCGTTGAAGAAGCCGATGAGGGCGTTGAGGTCGGCATCGGAGAAACCGTTGAAGCTGCGCAATTGACGCAGCGGCGACTCTGCCAGCCCCGCCTCGGCCATCTCTGGGTTGAAGTCAGGGCCTTCACCTGACTCTTGCATACCCATCATCTTCATCGCTTGCGTCAGCAAACCTCGCGTGGCTGGCTCTGCCAGGAGTTGCTCAACGCGGGTATTCGCGTCGACCACCAGTTTCGGTCGCGGTGATGCGGGCACGGCCACTGTCGCACGCCCCCGAATGTCTCGGGATGACGACCCGACCTCGATGACGTAATCACCCTCGTCACGAGCCCAATCATGGGTGTTGACGTCCCAGTAGGAGAAAGCCCGTACACCCAACTCGAACCGGGCAGTCACAGTTGCGCCAGGCTTCAGGTCCACCTTCACGAAGCCCTTCAATTCATGGATAGGACGCGGCACCCTCGTTGCAGAAGGAGGCGCGACATAGAGTTGGACGACCTCTTTGCCCGCCACCGCGCCGATGTTGGTCACATCAACCTCGACCACGAGCGGACCAGAGCTGTCGAACCGCTCAGCATTGAGGCGCGGCTGACTGTAGGCGAACTGAGTGAAAGACAGGCCATGCCCGAAGGGGAACTGGACCTCCATCGACTTGGTGTCGTAGTAGCGGTACCCCACGAAAACGCCTTCGCGGTATTCGACCACATCGTCGCCAGGAAAGTTCAGGTAAGAAGGATTGTCCGCCAACTTGAGAGGCGCTGTCTCGGGGAGCTTGCCGCTGGGGTTGACCCTTCCAAAGAGTAAGTCGACGCTTGCCTGCCCGACGCCTTGGCCGCCGAGGTACATCTCCAGAATCGCACGCACATCGCCCGCCCATGGCATCTCGACCACACTACCATTGTGCAGCACGACGACCGTGTTCGGCTGGACAGCCACCACCGCCGAAATCAGGTCATCTTGGCACTGTGGCAAGCGCATATGAGAGCGGTCGTACCCCTCCGACTCATAGCTTTCCGGTAAGCCAGCGAAGATGACGGCAACCTGTGCTTTGGCTGCGGCCTGCACCGCCTCTTCATGCCATGCCCGGTTGGCTTGGTCGCCCTGAGCCGGGAAGCCAGGCTGATAAGACACCCCAGGAAGGTCAGCGGCCGCCTCAACAGCACTGACAATGCGCGTGGCGTTGACATGGGAACTGCCGCCACCCTCGAACCGAGGAACCGCCGCGAACTCACCAATGAACACGGTTTCCTGCTCGTTGGCAAGAGGCAGAGTCCCACCTTCGTTCTTCAGCAAGATGGCCGATTCGGTGGCCGCCTTCACCGCGACCTGGTGATGCCTCTCGTACAGGTCCCCCGCGCGTCCGTCGCCCGACTCACGACCGTCCTTCTCGAACTGACGCCGTCCAGCCTCAGCCCGCTGGGCGACATCAATGATTCTTTCCACCGCCTGGTCCAGCACCTCGACCGGCACACGACCTTGCTTGACCGCCTGCGCGATCAGTGCGCTGGTCGAGTCCCCTGGTCCCGGCATCTCCACGTCCAACCCCGCCAGCAAACCCGCGACCCGATCATTGACCGCACCCCAGTCACTCACGACGAGCCCATCGAAACCCCATTCGTCGCGCATAACCTCAGTCAGCAGGTGGTGAGACTCCCCTACGTACACCGAGTTGATGAGGTTGTAACTCGACATCACCGTCCACGGATGCCCCTGTTTGACGGCGGTCTCGAAGCCCGGCAGATAGATTTCGCGCAGTGTCCGCTCATCGATGGTCTCGGAGATGGTCATGCGCTGGTGTTCCTGGTTGTTGGCAGCGAAGTGCTTCAGACTCGTCCCGACACCCTGACTCTGCACACCCTCGATATAGGCCCCAGCCAAGTGCCCGACAAGGCACGGGTCTTCGGAGAAATACTCAAAGTTGCGCCCACCCAATGGCGAGCGCTTGATATTGATGGCGGGGCCCAAGACGATATTGACCTCTTGCGCCTGGCATTCCTCACCCAACGCCTTGCCGACCTCGCGCACCAGGTCGACGTCGAAGGAGGCCGCGAGAGCCGACGCGGGAGGGAAACAAGTCGCTGGCAAGGAGATATTGATGCCACCAAGCGGATCCACGTCGTCGGTTTGGACTCGCAACCCGTGTGGCCCGTCTGCCACGCGCACCTCGGGAACACCGAGTCGGCGAAGCCCACGAATATGCCACCAGTCGCGCCCTGCGCACAGAGCCGCCTTCTCCTTGAGAGTCATCTTGGCCACCAAGTGGCGCGATGAATTGCGCTTCGACATCAGTATCGTCCTCCCAACTCTGTTTCTGCCTCGTCGCGGGTGATGACGCCTGAGTTGTAATCAGCCATGACCTGAACGTCCTTGTCACGCAGCTTGTACATCCACAGGACGGGCAGCGAGATCAGGGTCCCGATCGCCGGAACGACCGTGTAAATCAGCCACAACCGGTCATCGAAGCCCGCCGGTTGAGCAGCGCCTTCACCTGACACGAAACCGACGAGCCCCAAGAGGAAAGCCCCCAAAGCCCCAGAGATAGCCGCCGTGAACTTGGCGGTGAAGGTTTGCACGGCGAACGACATGCCTGCGGCCGGAATCCCCTTCTTGTACATCCCATACTCCAGGCAATCCGGCGTGAAGGCGAACAGCAGAATGGCCGGAACAGCGGCGATGACGGAGCGAATCGCCAGCAAGACCATCAGAGCGGTGAAGTTGTGATAGCCGACGAAGTAGGCCACGAGGGCGATGATCACCGACCCCACGGACGACCAGAAATAGAGCGT
>JAISJO010000027.1 GCA_031261485.1 Propionibacteriaceae bacterium
CTGGGTGACCATGTTGTTCAGCATCCGCTTGGTGACAGCCCACTCGCGGGAATATCCGATGAAATACGTTCCAGTGACGCCTCTGGCAGGTTCGGAGAAGGGGACGTTCATCCGGACGATTTTGTGTTCGACATCACCTTCATTGTCCTGACTGGCGACGTTGTGGGCGTTGGTGGCCTTCTCGTCGTCGTCCAATTCGCGGTCGGAGAACTTCCGCCGCCCGATCATCTTTTCCTGTTCTTCTGTTGACCGGCCGTCCCAATCTTTCATGTCGTGGACCCAGCGCTGCGCGAAGGCATAAGAACCGTTGGCAAAGTCTGGGTCTTCATCGCCGATGATGGCGTACTCGGGCGCCTCCGACCGGTCGGGACCTTCTGTGCCATCGATGAACCCGATGATAGCCCGGCCTTCGAAATACCCGAAGCCGTGAGTCTCGTCGAGCACGTTCGCCGCTTGGCTCACGGATTCCATGAGTTGGCTGACGACTTCGTAGACGACAGCCTGTGACTGGGCGCGCACGTGGAGGAACAGGTCTCCAGGCGTGGCAGGCATAGTGACATCACCATCTGCCAGGGAGCGGAACGGCTCGAGTTCGCGCGGTTTCGGCTTGCCTGGGAAGAGGTAATCCCACGCTCCAGACCCGATCCCGAAGGCCAGCTTGAGGCCGTCATCCGGGCGACGGATGTTCATGCTTCGGACCACCGGCCCGATGAGCGATGCCAATTCCTGGACCGCTTCCAACTCGGCCCCTTGGTCTTCGTGACGCAACTCCAAGGTGACAAAGATAACGGATTCGCCGATGCCTTTGTAAACGTCTTGGGTATCTCTCGTGTCGATGGGCATTGTTTTCCTATCAGGGGAATGGTTCAGGACTAAGGAGTCCCTATAGATACTACTCAACCTGTGTGGATACTGCGCGATGGCGACGCAGGAGGCAAGTTTTCGGCAGGCAAGAAGCTGCAAGGTTGAGACTTGAGATGAAAAATCTGGACAGACTTGGCATAATCCTGAGTTTCATTTAGGCTACTCTCAGGTTTCCACATACGGAGGGTTGGATGATTTCCCGGGGATCTCGCATCGGTGCCATGCTGGCGCCTCTTGTGTTGATTCTGGCCGCCCTTGGCGCAGGAGTACCGGCGAATGCCGCTCCAGACACTCTCACCGTCGAAGATGTGAACGCCCAGCTCGACCAATTGGAGCAAGACCAGCACGAACTGGCGGCGAGACGCGAGGTATTGGAGGCAAGACTCGCTTCATCCCAAAACCAATTGGGCGCCACTCAAATCGAGATTGAAGCGCGTCAAGCGCGTATCGACGCCCTGAAGCCTCAGTTGGCACGCATCGCCCTTCAGGTGTACCAAGACCTCGGGTTGAACTCCACCATGGCTGTGCTGACAAGTGACAACACGCAGCACATGCTGACACAGATCACGATGAACCAAAGAGTCGAGGATGCGACGCTGGTCCTCATCCAGTCTCTGCAGTTGGAACAAGCGTCCCTCGCGGACGCCAAGCGAGGACTGGTCGAGGTCATTGAGTCGATTGACGCGGACACAGCAGAACTTGTCGCACTGGAAGAAGCGAACAAGCAGAAGGCGGCTGAGGCCAGCGACTTACTTGACCGTCTCACTGCATCTGCGGCGGCCAAGGCAGCTCTGGCAGCTGCTCGAGGTGGAACAGTATCGACAGGCGCCGGTGCCGACGACGGCAATGGAGTGGCGGATCCACGCGAGGCTGTTCCTGATCCCTCTCCACGGTTGGTGAACCCGCTGCCGTCCGCACAATTGTCCTCGCCCTTCGGAATGCGGGTGAACCCTGTGACGGGGGTGTACGAACTCCACGACGGGACGGACCTCGCGGCACCCTGCGGCACGCCCGTAGGAGCAGCAGGCAATGGTTTGGTCACTCAGTATTACTGGCACACATGGGGCGGTGGGAACCGCATGATTGTGGACAATGGCATCATCGACGGCCACCACATCGTCACCGGGTACAACCATCTCAGCGGCGCCATCGCTGAAGTGGGAGACAAAGTCACCCAAGGCCAACCCATCGCGCTCGTCGGGTCCACGGGGATGTCCACCGGATGCCATCTGCATCTCCAGGTATGGGTGGACGGCCAAATCGTTGATGCTTTGCCGTACATCCAGTAGCAATACCTCTACTCATCGTCTCGCTGGCGCGCAACAGCTCTTGGCTCGACAACTGGCCTTACCCAGTCTTCGCATTCCTTCTCAAAGACGCGAGCCTGAGCACCAGTCTCTCCAACGCGAAATCGGGGTCCTGGGCCGCGCCTTTGATTTGCGCGTCCGCCAGGGACACCGAGCGAATAGCCGCTCCGACCGCCGCCTGAGACCACGAGCGCGCAGTGGCGGCCACGTCCTTCATCTTCCACGGTGGCACGCCGATGTCGGCAGCCGAGGGCTTGCCGGTCGCGGACAGTGCGAGATACTTCCCGAGTTGGCGAAGCGAATTGGCCAGAGCAGAAGTCACGAGAACATGGGGCACACCTGTGGACAACGCCCAACGTAGCTTCACGATGGCCTCCGCGACCCGACCAGCCAAGGCATCGTCGCTGACCGCGAAAGCGGTGACAGTGGCCCTTCCTGCGAAGTATTGGGCGACGACCGAGACAGTGATAATGTCAGTTTCAGTGTCGGAGACGAGTTGAGAAACCGCGCCTGCCAGACTGCGTGTGTCTGTTCCGACAGAATCCACTAAGTGCTGGGCAGCGTCTTGGGCGATGGACTTGCCCGTTGCCCGCACCTCAGCACCGACGAACTTGGCGAGGTCCCAAGCCTTAATGGCAGGGCAGTCGACGACTTCTGACGCGAGGCCAGTGAGTTTGGTCAACAAGGCCTTGCCCAAGTTGCCCGAGGCGTGGGAGATGACAAGGGCCACGTCATCTGGCACATCGTGCGCGAGTCGCAGGAGGGCGGGTTCCACATCCTTGGGTGTCTTCTCAGCGCCCGAGACCACGGCAATGGTTTGCGAAGAGAACAGGTCTGCCCCGGCCATCTGGTCGACCATCCCAGCCGTCAATTCCTCGCCCGTGACCTGGGTCAACGAGGCCTGGGGCGACTCGTCACGCGCGTCAGAAACAAGGCGGTCAATAGCGCGTTCAGCCAGAAAGGACTCAGGGCCCGCCACCAGGGTCAGATGTCCGTACATGCGTGTCGTCACGAATCCAGCATAGGCCACGGGTCCGACATCTTTCGTGGTCCTCCGGTTTTGTCCAAGTCAGTTGTCCACGTCAGGTGTCCATGTCAGCGGGACGCAATCTGTGGCATCCCTTGTGGGCGCAGAGCTTGTTTGTCGGCCCGCGTGTTTGCATCCTGGCGGCGACCCCACAAAGATAGACTGGCATCGAGTTGAAGGAGTGTCATGGCCGTCCAGGATAGGAAGAGCCCCTCGTGGTGGAGGCAGGCTGTCGTTTATCAGATTTACCCGCGCAGTTTCGCGGATGCCAACGGTGACGGTATCGGGGACCTCAAGGGCATCACGAGCAGGGTTCCCTATTTGAGCGACCTGGGCGTCGATGTGGTGTGGCTGAGCCCCTTCTATCCCTCGGCTCTGGCTGACGGTGGCTACGACGTGGACGATTACCGCGATGTCGACCCCAAGATTGGCACGCTCGCGGATTTCGATGAGATGGTGGCGACGTTCCACGAAGCCAATATCAATGTGTTTGTAGACATTGTTCCTAACCATTCTTCGAACCTGCATGAGTGGTTCCAAGCCGCCCTAGCCGCCCAACCTGGTTCTCCTGAGCGGGATCGGTACATCTTCCGTCGCGGAATCGGCGAGGACCACAGCCAACCGCCGTCGGACTGGAAGGCCAGCTTCGGAGGCTCGACGTGGGAGCCTGTGGGCGACGGGTGGTTCTATTTCCATCTGTTCGCCGTCGAGCAGCCCGACTGGAACTGGGAGAATGAGGAAGTCAGGCAGGATTTCCTGACGACCTTGCGCTTTTGGTCCCACAGGGGAGTGGACGGTTTCCGCGTGGATGTGGCCATGGCTTTGGCCAAGGGTTTCGGCTCCGACTTCCCCGAGGAGCTTCCCAATCGGGCCGAGATGGAGGCCGTTCCCATCGGTCCGGACCATATGTTGTACGACCGGGACATGATTGACGACATCTACGCAGGGTGGCGTGGGGTTTTCAACGAGTATGACCCGCCGCGCGTCGCCGTTGCTGAACTGTGGGCCGAGCCCAGCCCGCGCAAAGCCCGGTACGCGACTGACAAGTCGCTGGGCCAGGCGTTCTATTTCGACATCATGCATGCGGGGTTCAATGCCACGAAGGTGCGCAAAGTCGTGGAGGACGTTCTTGGATGGGCCGCCGAATCGGGATCGGCTTCGACATGGGTATTGTCAAACCATGACAATGTTCGTCATGCGACTCGTTTCGGCTTGCCCGATGTGGTCTCCGACGATGTGTGGGCCAACTTCGACCGCGACCGCAAATGGTTGCTGTCCGGCGGGGTTGACCCTGTCGAGGACGTGGCGACCGGGTTGCGCAGGGCGAGGGCGCTGACGACCTTCCTCATGGCTCTGCCCGGTTCGATGTACCTCTACCAGGGCGAGGAACTAGGGTTGCGCGAAGTCGCGGAAATACCGCCTGAGGATCGCCAAGACCCCATCTTCTTCCATGACGGGGACAACAACGTGGGCCGCGACGGGTGCCGTGTGCCCCTGCCCTGGACTGCCGATGGACCTAGCTTCGGTTTCGGGACTGGAAGTGCGCACCTGCCTCAGCCCGGTTGGTTCGCCGATTATGCGGTGTCGGTAGAGGCCGCGGAGTCGTCGTCCACGCTGAACCTATACCGCAAGGCACTCAAACTGCGGTCGCAACTCCAAGGGGCTGAGGAACTGGAATGGGCGGATGCTCCTGAGTCAGTCCTGCACATCGTGCGTCCTGGCGGTTGGCACGCGGTCATCAATTTCACGAAGGAACCCCAACAGATCGAAGTGGGAGAGGTCGTCTTGAACTCCGACCCATCATGGGTGCCGGATGAGACCACGGATGGTCGAGGCGGATTGAGCACTATTCCCCCCGAGACGACCATCTGGTTCCTGTAGGGATACACAGAAGGGGAGTGTCATCCTGCCCGAAGTCGCGGGACTCAGCGGTTTGGTGTGTGAACTGGTTCTGACTAGCCCTTTTCGTCGAGCAGGGCGCGCACCTGTGCGGCCTCGGATGTACGTCCCAGGGACTCCAGAGCGTCTCCCCACTGAAGGACGATGGACTGGCGCATGTCTCCCGCATCCGCGCCAGCGGCAATGGCGGCGTCCACATGCTCCAGCGCTGACTTCCACACCGGCACCGCGTCGGCAGCCCTTTCCAATCCCTTGGTCAGGACTTGCGAAGCGAAGTGCTCTGCTCGGGCACTGGCCGCCAGGTCGCCCGCCTCGGCGTACTTGTCTCCAGCCAACAAGAAAGTGGCAACGGCTTCTTCTTCGCGCTTCAAGTCGCCCAAGACGCGGGCCTTGGTGTCGATGAGGTCCGCCGCCCTCCACAGGTAGGGACCCGACGGGTCGGACTCCAAGATGGCGAGGGCCTTGTCCATGTCGTCCAAGGCAGTGGGGTCCTCCTGGCGGCCTTTGACCATGGCCAGCGCTTCCGCAATGTTGACCCGGATGACATAGTCCTCTTCCAGATCCTCGGCCAATTCCCACGATCTCGTGAGGGACTCCAGCGCCTCCTCGGGCATGTCGAAGTCGCGGAACATGTTGCCACGTCGGCGGAGCATGTCTGCGGCCATTGCCGGTCGTTCGCCTTCCTCGTACAAGTCAGCGGCCTGCTCAAACATGGACACGGCATTGCCATACTTCTCACAGGCCTGGAAGCCCAAGGCCAACTCGAAAGCGGTCTCGCCACGGTCGGCGGGACCGACTTCGGCTTCCTCTTCGTCGCGGAGCACCTCCCACAAAACCTCCACCGCAGAGACGGGATGACCTGCCATGCGTAGAGTCTCGCCCAGTTGGTAACGCAGACCGGTCGTGGACCCGCCCAAGTGCTCGGCCTCACGCAGGGCATACCGAATGCGGTTGACAGCCTCCTCCATGCGTCCAGCGTCACGCAGAAGTGCCGCAGCGAGCAGGGAGTTGCGTATGACAGCGTCACTTGCTTGGTACCGGGCAAGGATAGCCACCGCCTCATCAGCACTGGTCGCCCCTTCGTCGTACCGCTCCAAACCGCCCAGCATGCGCGCCCGCTCGCGCCACACAGCCGCCTTGCACCCGTCAGAGACAGGCAGGGCGAGGATGTCGTCGAGCAGGGACACACCGCGTTCCAAGTCGTTCTTCCGCGTGGCCAAGATGACAGCGAGGTCGAAGAGGCCGGACGACTGGAGGGCAGGAAGAGTCTCGGCATGGGGGATGGCAGACTCATACAGCGCGATGAATCGGTCCACTTCGGCCGTATCGGCAGCTTCCTCTTGTGCGTCATCGGACGATTCGTCTTGCTGGTTGGCAAGAGACAATAACGTATCGGCGAGGGTCAGCTCCACATCGGCGAGTTCTGGGCCAGGGGTGGCGCTCAGTGTGACCAGCTCCGCTTCCAGGGCCTCGGCGGATTGGGGGGATGCGTCGCCGAAGAGGCCAAGTCCCATGCGGGTCTCCAGGTCGGCCTGGAGGTCGCGGCCCGCCTCACGCAAAGCCGCAATGCGTTCTCGCAGAGCGTCCTGGGCGGCTTGCGTATCTTCGACTTGGAGCAAGGAGGAAACAAGTAATTGCCACAGTCGTGTGCGCGTGTAGGGGTCGGCGCCGTTGGTGTCCAGACCACTGCGAAGCGCTTCGATGGCCGCAGGGGCGTTACCGGAGTACACGTGGACCTCGGCCAGGGCCAACCATTCAGCGGCAGTGGAAGGCGCGGCTGCTGTGACCGGCGTCGGCAGGAAGACCTCTGAAGCCACAGGCAAATCCCAGTGCTCGCTCAGGAGATCCCGAGCCTTCGCCACCTTGGAACTGCGGTAGTCGTTGCCATTGCGCTCGTCGAAGGCCGAAGCCAAACGCTCAGCGGCCTCCCACGAAGCGGCAGCCAAGTCGCTCACGGTCCAGGTCCCCTCGTGGGTCCCGAAGAAGCGCCCCAGAGCCTCAGAATCAGCGCCTCTGACCACTTGATCGCCGTGGCCTGACGCGATGACAGACTCCAAGACAGCGGCAATGGCAGTGAGCAAGTTGAGTTGCCCCGACTCGTTGAGCGCGTCATGGGCGAGCCAGGAAATGTGGCGCTCCACCATGGCAAGCCCGCGCGCTTCATTGCCGGTAATGGCACAGAAAACCATATTATCGGCGACGATGGTGAGGTTGTCGGGATTGCGCCGGGCCAGGCGGTACGAGCGTAGGTGCGAATCCAGGGCGTCGTCGAGGCGGTCGGCCCGCAACTTGGCGACTAGAGTGCGCGACAGGGCATGTTCTGGCTCTTCTCCGCAAGAAAAGTGACCTTCCATGATTTCGTCCACGAGTTTGAGGGCGATTTCCTCTTCCCCGAACTCGGCCGCGAACCCAGCCAGTTCGGAACGTCCGCAGGCGTCGCAATGGGAGTGGTCGTCGCGTGGAGTCGAGGTCAGGACGGCGCGCAGTTCTTTGGCCTTGTCGATGTTCCCCGTGGTCCAAGCGTGTTGGAAGCGAGCAGTGATGACTCCCGACGGCCCCACGCCTTCTTTCACGTAATGGGCCTCCATGTCGGCCAGCATCGCGTCGCCTTGGTCCAGTGAGAAAATCGGGTTGCAGTCGAGGGAACCGATCATCCATTTGAATTGCCACATGAGGTCGGCAGCATTGTTTTCGATGTCGTTGGGGAAGCGGTGGGGGTCGGCGTCGTGTTTGGCGAGGCACCACGCGAAGGAGGTGATCTGGGCGTCGGTGTCGCCTGTGCGCGCGGCCGATGCGGTCAAGCGGATGCGGGCCTTGTACTCCAGTTCCTCGTCACCGAGTTCTTGGGACAAAGCGATGGCGCGGTCGATCATGGCCCTTTCTTCGGGACCCCAATACGTCTCGTCGATTTGGGTGAAGAGGTCGAGGATTTCCTGGCGGGTGTCGGTGGGCATGGTGTTCCTATTCCTGGGTTGGGTCGCCCGCTGGCGGGGCGTCCGATGAGGTGAGGGCAATGTCGGATGTTTGATTCAGGCCGGTGGACAAGGCGATGAGGTCGGACAGAGCCGAGGTCATCATTGCACGGTCCGAGGAGGCCAAGGGCCGATGTCCGGCGAGTTGGGATTGCACGTACAGCAACTGGACGCATCGCGCGAAAACGGGCTCGTCGCGCAGAGTGGCCAGGGAGCGAATCAACGGATTCGCCCAGTTGAGGCACAGTCGGGACGTGAAGTCGACGTCGGGGTCAGGGATGCGCGAGGCGGCGAAGGCGTCGGTTTGGGCGAGGATCTGGTTCCACAGGGAAGACCCACCCGCGTCCGAGGCACGGCGCCGGTCGATGTGGCGGAAGACTTCCGGGTCGGCGACGTACAGCCCAGGAACGTCCGCTTGTTCGATGATGCGCACCACAGCCTGGCAGTCGCGCTCGTCCAAGACGGCGGTCGCCCGGTCTTCTAGCGACACCGTCAAGTCTCGGTCTTCCAGGGTGGGCGGGTCGAGACGGTCCAGTTCCGCGAGGACGTCCACGCGCTCGACGCTGACCGACGGGTACACGGAAGGCAGGAGCTCCACAAGGTCCGAGTCGTAGACATACCCGCCGTTGACAAGGGGCGTCTCGGGGGCAATGATCGAGGCGACTTGCCGGTACTCGTCGAGGGTCCTGGCGTATCTCACGGTGGGGGAGACCTTCACAAGCCGGTCCAGACTCATCCTCCCAAGGGTCGTCTCCACGCTCAGCCATCCCAGGAAGATGCTCGCCAGCTCCTCGTCAGTGAGCACTAATTGTTTGATGGCAGACTCGTGGACGGCGAGGAATCCGCCGAGTTTGTGGGGCGCATGGACGGCCATGTCCACGAGCCAGCGCCGCACACATCCGCCCAGTTGTTCACGGGTGTACTCCAGGTTGAAGTCCTCGACGATGCCCTCACGACTGGCGGTGGGGTTGAGCCCGGTGGAGTCGATGACCGCGCGGACGAAGAAAGCCCAGTCGGGCAGAACCTCGTCCAGGCGCGGGGCGAGCAGCATTCGGCCGAGGTACACACGGGTGGACTGGCGAGAGTTCGGCGGTGGGGAGAAAGGCAGGACGAAGGCCTTGCCGAGGGTCGACGTCCCGGGCGCGCTCAGGTCGATGGCGTCCAAGGGCGTGAAACCGAGAGCCGACGACGCATAGGCATTGAGAGTTGCGTGGTCGGTTTCGGTGAGGAAGGGTGGCTCGTGATTGATGCGGAATATGCCCTCGTCGCGGATGACGTCGATGGGGACAGGCAGGTATTCGCCGTAGTCAGTGGCAAGTTGCTGGACGGTGGGTTGGGTGAGCAATTCCACAGTGTCGAAGCGGGGCCGAAGGGTCACTGTCGTCCCGATCCGATGGTCGCTCTCAGGCAGCTCGGTGACGTTGAAGGTCCCGTTGGAGGAGCCCACCCACTCCACGGCGTTGGCTCCCGTCGCCGAACGAGAGACAATATGGATTTCATCGCAGACCATGAAACAACTCAACAGTCCGATACCGAATTGGCCGAGGTAATCGGTGCGCTGCATCCCGAGGATGTCTTTCTTGGAGGAACGTCCCACAGTGGCCAGCAGTTCGGAGACTTCGGTCGCGGTCAGCCCCATCCCTTCGTCGGTCAGGCGGAACTCCCCGCCAGCGTCGGCGGCAGGTTCAATGGTGATGCCCCAATCCTCGATGGGCAGGCCGTTCTCTTCAGCGTGTTCGCGTCGGGCAGTGATGGCGTCCACC
>JAISJO010000021.1 GCA_031261485.1 Propionibacteriaceae bacterium
GACCAGACTCGTTCTGCCGCTGAGGTGTATGGCACCGATGTACACGCTGAGGCTGAGGCTGAGGCTACCCGCATCGTGACCCAGGCACAGCGTGAGGCTGAGGACATCCTGGACCAGGCTGACCGTGAAGCTCAGGCTCGTCGTGAAGAGGCCGAGGCCATCTACGAGAACCAGCGCGCACGCACCGCCGTGGCCGCCGCTGACTTCGAGAAGACCCTCGCCGAGCGCCGCGATGAAGCCGCCAAGGACTTCGCCACACAGATGCAGGCCCAAGATGAGGCTATGCAGCGTGCTGAAGAGGCGTTGGCGTCCATTGAGGAAGAGGCCGAGAGGTACAAGCAGGAAGTCCAAGAGCAGGCCGACGCCACCATCAAGGACGCATCTGCCAAGGCCGCTGACATCCTCAAGCAGGCGAAGGGCCAGGCTGAGAAGATTCGTCGTGAATCCGACCGTGAGGTTCAGGCCGCATCGGCTCGCCGCGACGCTATCACTCTCCAGTTGTCCAACGTGCGCCAGATGCTCGCCACCATGGGTGTCGCTCCGCAAGGCTTCGAGGAAGAACACGCTGCTCCTGCACCGCAGGCATCGGTTCAAGTCGACGCAGGGTACGAGGACTGATCTTCGCGTAGCTCGCCTCGTAGGTCAATGACATGGAATACACAGTCATCATGGCCGGAGGCTCCGGCACACGGCTATGGCCGTTGTCGCGCCATGGCATGCCCAAGCAGTTGCTGACCCTCTTTGAGGGTCAGTCGCTGCTGCAAATGGCCTTCGCGCGTGCCGTCACAGTGGTTGACCCGTCCCGTGTTCTCATCTGCGCGGGGCGGTCCTACGTGGACGTTATCGCTGAGCAGTTGCCTGGGGTCAGTCCTCGCAATCTTCTGGGCGAACCCGAAGGGCGAGACTCGTTGGCGGCGGTGGCGTGGTCAGTGGCGACCATCGCTTCCCGAGACCCGGAGGCGGTCGTGGCCGTTCTCAGTGCCGATCACGTCATCGAACCCGTCGAGTCCTTTTCGAGGGCCTTGCGGAGGGCATTCGACACGGCCGCAGACGATGTTCTGGTCACGTTCGGCGTGACGCCGACGCATCCGCACACCGGATTCGGCTATCTGCATGTGGGCGAGCCGGTCCTTGCCCGTGACGCGACGTACCATGTACGTGAGTTCGCGGAGAAGCCCGCGCTCGACGTGGCTGAGCGGTACCTCGCTGAGGGTGACTGGCTGTGGAACTCGGGGATGTTCTGCTGGAAGGCGTCGGTCTTCCTCGATGTCCTCAAGTCTTTGTGCCCCGACATGGCTGAACCGATTGAGCGTCTCGTCGCCCACCCGGAGCTCTTGGATGAGATATACCCCAGCCTGCCGAAAACTTCGGTGGACTACGCCATCATGGAGCCGCAGTCACGAAGCCTGACGGCTCCCGAGATCGTGGCTGTGGAGTTGGACGCCAACTGGGCGGACGTGGGCTCTTTCCCTGCGCTCGCGGACCAGTTGCGCGCAGGCGCAGACAATGTCGCTGAGGGGGAAACCATACTCCTTGATTCTTCGGGCACTCTCGTCCTCAACCGCACCCCTGGCCATCTCGTGGTGGTCGCGGGGGTTGAAGATATGATCGTAGTTCATTCCGGCAACGTGACATTGGTGTGTCCAAGTGGGAAAGCCGAATCCATCAAAGAGTTTGTCGAGTTGGCGCGTGAAAGGGGAGAACAGTATGTCTGACTTGCCCACTTGGGTATTGCCGACCTCAGTCGCGGTGGGCGTCATCATCCTCGCCCTTGTCGTATTTCTCCTTGTCCGAGCCATGCGTCATCGCAAAACCACCCCCAACGCAACCGACCACCGTGAGGTGGAGGCTCACCTGGTCAGCGACTTCGCCGACTCCGGCGAGGCTGAACCCGTCCACGAGGAGAGTGCCGGGGCGAGCGCTGACGCCGTCCCGGAGTTGCATGCGCCCACCATTCCCGCGTCCCAGGCGGTGGGTCTTGGCTGGATCAGAGCCGCCGACTTGGCCGCCGTCGCCGATTCGGAACCCAACCAAACCGCCTAAGAAACACCGATTTCTGACGCATACCATTTCCCCTAGTCAGCCAAAGACGAAAAACCAGAGTTGACGAACTCGACTCACACTGGTGTAATTTTGTCAGTGGTTTGCTTGAGAATCACTGAGAGGAAAGGGTCCGATGCCGAGTTTTCTGACACTGGTCATGAGCGTTGAAGACGACGCTGTGGCGTGGCAGGCCTCCGCACTGTGTGCCCAGACCGACCCCGAGGCCTTCTTTCCCGAAAAGGGTGGCTCCACGCGCGAGGCCAAAGGCGTGTGCAAAAACTGCGAAGTCAAACAAGAATGTCTGGAATATGCGCTCGCTCATGACGAGAGATATGGCATCTGGGGTGGCCTCAGCGAGCGAGAACGTCGTAAGCTAAAGCGTCGCGCGTAACCGCGCGCGATTGAAGGCTAACCTCTTGGGGGCTTATGAACGGCGCAGATGACTGGAGCTGGTTCGACGCGCCCGTAACCAGCGATGTTGATCTGAGTAGTCACTCTGTGACTGCCGTTTTGGTGTGCCGTAACGCTGGGTCTTGGCTGAACGCCACCTTGGCGGGGATCGCGCGCTTGGATCGCCGCCCCGACATGATCATCGCGGTCGACAATAATTCCGACGATGACACCCGCTCCCTGCTCCTCGACGCCGAGGAACGCGGCATGATTGATGTCGTCGTCAATGGGCAGTCCTACTGGTCCTTCGGCGAGGGTGTACGTGCGGGACTCGCACATGCGCCTGAGCGCACCGACTGGATATGGCTGCTCCACGACGATGCTGTGCCTGACCCTGCGGCGCTGACGGAGTTACTCTTCCTGGGCGCGAATAATCCCACCATGGCCATCGGCGTGCCCTTGCTGGTGCGTCCTTCTCGGCGCAACCACGTCTCCCACACTCTAGAAATCGGCGCGACTATCTCAGGATCGGGGCGACGCGACCTCGGATTGGAGCTCGACGAAGTCGCACAAGGGCAGTACGACTCGCACGCTGTCCTGGGCGGCTCCACGGCGGGCATGCTCGTCAAGTGGGCTTCCTTCGAGGCCATCGGGACATTCGACAAGGCCATTGGCTCTTACCGCGACGGAGTGGACCTGGGGTGGCGGGTGCAGTTGATTGACGAATGGGTCATGACCGCGCCCAAGGCCCGTCTCGTCCATCGGCAAGTGGGGCGATCTGAGATACGCACGGGCACCATCGCGAAACAACACAACCGGTCCGAAGCGGCCTGGGACAGACTCATGGGCCTTCGCTTGGTGTGTGCGCACTCCCACGGTCTGGGGCGCATCCTCACATGGTTCCGCCTCGTTTTCGCCACCCTTGTCCGCGCTCTCGGCTTCCTCTTGGGCAAAGCGCCCGACCGGGCCGGAGACGAGATTGTGGCTCTGGGTGATTTCATCTTCGCTTCGCGTCGGCTGATCTCCGGTTTGCGGAAGAAGAACAATAGAATCGCCAAAGGCAAGGACAGTCGCACGCGGGTGAGGGCCTTGCGCCCCTCGATTGGTTCGACCTTGGAAGCTGCTGGGCAATCTGTGGCGCACTGGCTCCAGGACTTGTTCGGCTCCGGCGACGACTCCGACATGACCCTCGACGATCTCTTGGGCGACGAATACTCCCGACGCATCGGCGAAGGGCGCAAGAAGGTCCCTGTGGGCGTGTGGATGGGGCTTGTCCTCGCCGCCGTCGCACTCATGGCTCGTGGCCTGTTCCGTTCGGGGCAAATCACTGCCCCTGGACTCTTGGGCGCCCCTGCGACATGGCAAGATGCCTTATCTCTTGCTCTGGCTGGGTCGAGCCAGGGATACGGTCTCCCCTCACCGTGGCTGCTCATTTGTGCGGTCGCCTCGGTCTTGGCGGTGCATCCGACATGGCTGGTCCTCATCGCCATTCTGGTCCTCTTCCCCGCCGCCATGCTCATGGCCGCCTGGTTCGCCAAGTACCGCATCCTCAACACCCGTCTGCGCTGGCTCGCGGCTGCGGGATATGCCTCTTTGCCCATCGTCATGGGCGGGCTCAACCACGGGGCGATCTGGCTCATGGTTGTCGCGGTCTTGCTGCCCTTCCTCGCCGAATGGGTTCAGCGGATCGACATGCCATGGTCGGGGGCCCGAAGCATACAAACGATGGCGGGTATCGCTTTCGCCGGAGTCTTCCTCCTGCCGATTCTGCCTGCGATGTGGATTGTGATCATCGTGGTCTGCATCCTGGTCGCAGCCCTGAGAGGCACTGTGGGAGCTGTCTTTCGCGCTTTCATCGCGGCGGGCCTGCCGGTCGCGGTGTGGGCCCTGTGGATTCCTTCCTTGGCCCGCAACCCTGTGCGCCTGCTCATGACCCCTGAGGCCTCGCTGACCCCGGCCTCGACAGGCTGGCAGATGATCGTGGGACGCCCTGGCGCAGCAGAATCCCTGCCACCGCTGTGGGTGTCTATTGTCGTCTTCGCTGTCGTGTGGCTGGCTGCGATCATCTCTGCCTCGTTCAACCCAGAACACAGGAAACTATTCTTGTCCGGCATGGCGGTGGTGGCCGCAAGTATGTGGCTGTCGCACCTGCACTTCACTCTCTCGTCGTTCCGCGTGGTCGCCGATCCGTCGCCCTGGCTGCTTATCGGCTTCGCCATCCTCCTTCTCAGTGGAGTCAGATGGATGGACGACACCATGGGCGACCTGTCCGATTCCGATTTCGGTTTCCGGCAAGCATTGTTGGGGCTTATGTCCTTCCTCATGGCCGCATGCTTCCTCATCGGCGGCGTGTGGTCGGTGTGGGCTGGGGCCTCTCAAGTCACTCGTGGCGAGGGAGCACAGCTACCGCAGTACCTCTCTCAAACCGAGATTGACAGGGGCGCAGCGACCCTCATCATTGACGCCGCCGACGGGACCTGGAATGTGCGGGCGAACGGTTCGACGATATGGGGGCAGGGAGATCACCCTGAAGGCGCTCTCCTCTCCACTCAAGCAAGGTCGCGCACGGAGTTGTTTGTCGCCTCGGCATTGGCAGGGTTGTCCGACCAGACCGGCGCTGAACACCTAGCCACTCTCGGAGTGTCGTCAGTGGTCGTCACCAACCCCACTCCTGGAACGGTGACTGCCCTGGACACGGTGCCAGGCATCCAGCGGCCCACGTCGAGTCCCACCCTCCAGATTTGGAACGTCTTGGGCAACCCGGACCCCCCGACGAGGATGACTCTGGTGTCCGGGAACGTCTTCTTGATGTATCTCACACCGACACAGGAGATACCGGAGGGAGTGTCGCGCACTCTGCTCCTGGCCACTGTGCCCGACGACACTCTGCGCGTCTTCGTTGGCGGGGTCGAGGTCGAGCCCGTTCCTGGGCCCGATTGGCGAGCCGCCTACGATGTGGGAACCGCCTCAGGGGTGGTGACCACGACTCGTGATGTTTCTCATTCGTGGATGGTATGGGGCCAGTTAGGGGTTTTCGTGCTCCTTTTCATCTTTATCTTCCCGCCCTTGGGTGACGGGACGGGGGCCTCCTCGCGTCCGCGTCGAGGAGTGAAGGGGGTCGAGGAATGAAATCGCGTCTGAACCTCTTCCTCACCATACTCACTGGTCTCGTGCTGATAGCCGCGATGGCTGGTTCTGTCCTTGTGCCCATGCCACCCAGTTCCCGCGAGCAGATCACTTTGGGCGGCACGCGCTCTGTGGTGTGCGCCGTGGGGCCGTCAGGGGGCGGGAGCACCGTGGGGACGTCGACTGTGCACCTGACTGACGCCAAAGACCTCACCGCCCACCAGGTGGGAGGTGCCGGGCATGACCCCGATTCCCTCGTCACCTTCGAGGCTGCGGAAAAGCCTGTCGTCGCAGACGGCACCCCCATGCTTGGCGGTGTGACGATCTACAGCGATTCTGGTAAAACGGCAATGGTTCCTTGTGTTTCTCCAGCCTCGTATGGCATCTGGAACGGCGTGCCCATCAACCAGTCGGCAACCCTTGTCCTGACCAATGTGGACCCTGCCCCCGCTGTGGTGGACGTTTTCCTCCTCGGACAGTCCGGTCCGATCCCTGTGCCTGGCCTGCGCGACATCAACATCTCCGCCGGTTCCACAGGCACACTCCTGCTGGATCCCCTGACGTCATCCCCAACTCCGATCACTGTGGTCATGAGGGTGTCCAAGGGTCGCATTGCGGGGACCATCCGCATGGCCGGGGATGCTGGTATCGAGTGGATGGCTCCGCAACCGGCCGCCGAGTCCATCTTGGTCATCACAGGTATTCCCGCTGTTGAGGGCAGCCGCGTCCTGACCGTCACGAATGCGGGTGACGAGAAAGCCACATTCACTCTGAAGGCACTCACCGAGTCGGGAGACTTCCTGCCTTTGGGAGACACGCCCATCGATGTGTCCGCGCTGGACGTTCTCGAAATGGACGTGACTCAGGCCATTGGCACACAGGCCACCACCCTGGTCCTGACCTCGACTGCGCCCATCAGTGCTTCCATAACGGTCAAGGGCTCGGATATCGCCATCATCTCTGCCCAGGGGCCATTGGGCGCAGGACTGACTTTCCCAGGTGTGGAGTCCGCGACGCTGTGGTTGTCCAATCCGACAGACAAGAGGGTAATCGTCACTGTGGCGTCAGATGATGGACAGGGCAACCAGGAATCCACTCAATTGGTTTTGCCCCCAGAATCCACTGCCTCCACCCCATACCCCGAAACGGGCCGCGTCGTGCTCACCGCTGAATCGGAGGCTGCCGTACATGCGGCTCTGGTTGTGACAGGCACTAGCGTGAGTGTCATCCCCTTGACGTCGGGTTCCTTGGCATCTGTCATGCAGGTCCCAGATTTGGATCCTGGTCTCGGCTAGGGAAGTGCGGATCGAGTCTCAGTGTCATTCTGCGCGAAGTGGCAGAACCCCCGGACCCTAGTCCTCGCCGCGCAGATTGTCCGGGTCGAGGGTGTCAAGGGTGTACCCCGTGGCGGAGGCCACTTGTTCGACGAGAGTGGCGAAGACGAGATGGCGCAACTCTTCGCGGCTCGGCGCGCGCAATTCAATGGGCCGACGGTACATGATGACTTGCGCGAGTCGATCCTCCTCGGCTTGCACGGCAGAGGCAAGAGGCATGTGAGAGGTGACGAGTGCGTCGACGTCTGGCACCTCCTCGACCCCGATGTCCAGTTGGGTCAGCGCGTCGGGGACCGCTTCTGAGATGGCGTCAATGGCGTCGGTGACGCAGGAGAAGAAGAAGGGGCTCGCCAAAGTGGGGTGGCGCAGGCGTATCATCTGCCCAGCCACACAATTGGGAGGAGCGAGCATTCCTCGCATCCCGCGTCCGTGCCTATCCCGCATAGCGCCAGTCTATCGCTAGGCACCCGACCCTGATCCCTGGCTCGAAGTCGAGTTGTCAGAAAGTGTCGCTTTCGCTCGCAGTGTTGTCGGGTAGAGAGAGTCTGTCTTTCGTCACAGTCGTGTCGAACCCCTTACTCGGTCGGCGAATCGACTAATGTGGACCATCATGACTCACGCCTGTTCCCGCCCTGGATGTTCCGCCCGCGCAGTCGCGCAGTTGAGCTACGAGTACGCAGCTTCCCGAGTGGAGGTGGGGCCGCTGGAGGCTGATCTGGAGCCAAATACGTACGCCTTGTGCCAAGCCCACCTCGACAAACTTCGAGTTCCGAAAGGCTGGGCGTTGGTGACGAAGGGTGTGCCTCGCCCAGTTTCGCTCAACTCCTCCCAACTCGACGCTTTGGCGGCCGCGATCAGACGCGCGGGTGGTGTGGGTGACATGGCCGAAGAATCCACGATTTCCGGCAGGGAGAACCTCGTGACTCTTGCCCACCGTGCTCATCTGCGCGTCGTCGCCGATTCCGCCCAGTACGCGAGCGCTGGATAGGGCCAGAAAGCTCCAAGGTTCGCACCCGTCGAGCGCGCCTGAGAATCAAGCCAACTGTATTGGCCATTGTTTCGCCAGGCACGGTCAGATATGGAAGACATCGCGACAAGGTAGAATGAAATTATGCTGAACCCTGTCATCTTCAAAGCCAACGACATTCGTGGCATCATCGCCGAGCAATGGGATGGCGAAGGTGCGTACGCGCTGGGCCGAGCCTATGCGGAGGTGATGGACGAAGAAAAAGTCGTTGTCAGTCGAGACATGAGGGTCTCTGGCCCGTTCGTTCAAGAAGCGTTCATGCGCGGGGTCCGCGACGGTGGAGTGTCGGTGGTGGACGCGGGCCTGGCTTCGACCGATGGTCTGTGGTTCGCCTCGGGGTTCCTCGACCTTCCGGGTGTACAAATCACGTCCAGCCACAATCCCCCTGAATACAACGGCATGAAGTTTTGTTTGCGACGCGCCCTGCCTGTGACACCGCAGTTCTTGCTCGACCTCGCGGACAAGGCGATGGGTTATGACCAAGACGGGTGTCCGCCCCCTGTCAACGCGGGCACCTATGAGCAACGCGATACCCTCCCTGACTACGTGGATTACCTCACTTCGCTGGTGGACCTGAACGGGATACGCCGCCTGCGAGTCGTCGTGGACGCGGGTAACGGCATGGGCGGCCACACTGCGCCCGCCGTTTTCGCCGGTCTCAACGCTGAGCTCATCGGGCTGTACCTCGACCTCGATGGGAACTTCCCGAACCATCAACCCAACCCCCTCGAACCTCAGAACTTGGTCGACGCCCAAAAAGCCGTGCGGGAGACCGGGGCCGACTTGGCTATCGTCTTCGACGGGGATGCGGACCGGGCCTTCATCATTGACGAGCGCGGGGACGTTGTTTCTCCGTCCACCATCACTGCCATGATCGCTGTGTCCGAGTTAGCCCGCGAACCGGGGGCGACCATCGTGGTCAACACCATCACATCCTCGGGGGTGCGCGAGATTGTCGAAGAGCACGGGGGGCAGGTCGTCGAGTCGCGGGTGGGCCATACGTACATGAAAGCCCTGATGGCTTCGCGCAATGCCATCTTCGGCGGGGAACATTCCGCCCATTATTACTTCCGCGATTTCTTTGGCGCTGACACGGGGATGCTGGCCGGACTCCACGTCCTGTCCGCCCTGGGCCATTCGGATCAGCCCTTGTCAGCCCTCACCGCCCAATACAGCCGGTACGCCGGGTCTGGCGAAATCAACTCGACGGTACACAACGCCCAAGCCTGCATGGACAAGGTCGCCCGCGAGTTGGCCGCACAAGGCGAGGTGGCCTGGCCTGATGGTCTCAAAGTGACGGGTCCGAATTGGTGGGCGTCTCTGCGTTCGTCCAACACAGAACCCTTGCTACGCTTGAATGTGGAAGCAGCCACGCCTGCGCGCGTGGAGGAATTGGTGAGTGTGGTGCTGACACTCATCGGAGAGGAATCAGAGAAATCATGAGTTTGGAACTGGACTCGACGTTGTTGGGCGTTTTGGCTTGCCCAAACTGTCATGCCAACTTGTCCGTGGACTATGAGGCGGCCGAATTGGTGTGCAACAAGATGACATGCGGACTGGCCTTCCCTATCCGCAACAACATTCCTATCATGCTCATCGACGAGGCGCGCAACACTCGCGTCATCCTCAACTGATGGGGTTCGACGATTCCGCACTAGACGACCAAGACCGTCTGGACGCCTACGGCGAGCGTCTGCGGGACTTGGCTTTGTGCGGGGCACGATTGCGCTCGTCGGATCACGCGCGCTGTGGGAACGCGGCAGCACTCATCGACAGGCCGCGCGCTATCCTCGCCGTGGGTCCGGAGGCGCGACTCTTGAGGGCGGTCGTGGAACCCACCTGTCCTGTGCCCTTTGTGGCGTGGCCGATGCCGAGTCTTCCCTCCTGGGTGGGCCCGCTCGACCTTGTGGTGGCTCTGGCAGGGGCGGACGACCGTCTGGCGAACCTCATCTCCGATGCTCGAAGGCGTGGCGCACAGGTATTACTCGTTGCCCCATCTACTTCCCCTGTCGTCGAGCGGGTCACCCCCGAGCAGACTGTTCTCGTGTCGAGTGAAGATCCCTTCGTTCAGGCGCTCTTGGCGCTCAAGGTCCTCGATTCGGCGGGCCTTGCCCCTGAGGTGGACCTCGTGGCTGTGGCTGACGCTCTTGACGCAACGGCCGATGACTGCGGGCCAAGGAGGCCTCTGGGTTCCAACCCGGCGAAAGAACTAGCGTGTGCCCTGGCGGACACGGTGCCGCTGATTTGGGGTAAGTCCGTCCTGGCAGCACGGGCGTCGCGCCGGATCGCGGAGGCTGTGCGAGAAGCGACTTTTTACCCTGCTCTCGCGGCAGATGACGTGGCCATTGAGCCACTGATCGCCTTCAGCGGTGTGCGTGACCTTTTCGAAGACCCTGTGGAGACTCCCTCGAGCTCGATCCGGTATTCCCTTCTTCTGCTCGACGACCGCAATCCAGAGTCGGTTTCGGTGGACTTGGCCTCTGTGGCCCAGTCACGCGGTGTTCGCGTGGTGACAATCCAGCATAGTGAAGGCTCGCCGGTCGAGAGGTACGCCGTGATACTGTCTCAGGGATTATTCGCAGCACTTTGGTTGCACGTGGCGAACGCGGGAGGATAGATGAGTCAACACAGCGGTATCAAAGCTGTCATCGCTGCGATGAGTGCGAACATTGCCATCGCAGTCATGAAACTGGTCGCATGGCTGCTCACGGGAGCCGCGTCCATGTTGGCCGAAGCCATCCACTCTTTCGCTGATTCCGCCAACCAGATCCTCATCCTCATCGGGGGCAAGGCAGCTTCCAAGAAGGCCGATGACCTGCACCCCTTCGGCTTCGGAAGAGACCGCTACATTGCTGGTTTCATGGTCGCTATCATCCTGTTCTCGATGGGCGGTTTGTTCGCCTTGTACGAGGCGTATCACAAGTTCAAGGAAGTGCGGGCGGGCCATCCCAACGACCTGCTGGAATCGGTATGGTGGTGGGTTCCCCTCGTCGTCCTCGCCGGTTCGATCATCGCTGAATCGTTGTCCCTGCGCACCGCAGTCCACGAGTCCAAGCCCCTCAAGGGCAAGCAAGGCTGGTTCCGCTTCATTCGTACATCCAAGTCTCCCGAACTGCCTGTCATCTTGCTCGAAGACACCGCCGCCTTGTTGGGCCTCGCCTTCGCCCTCATTGGCGTGGGGATGACCCTCCTGACCGGTGTCGGCTACTGGGACGTGGTCGGTTCGGGCGCCATCGGTATCCTGCTCATCATCGTGGCGGTCATCCTGGCCAGTGAGACCAAGTCTCTGCTCTTGGGCGAGGCGGCGTCCCCGGAGCACGTCGCCCAAATAGAAAGCGCTATTGCGGGAACTCCTGGCATTGAGAAGGTCATTTACCTCAAGACTGTCCATTTGGGGCCGGAGGAAATCATGGTGGCGGCGAAGATTGCTGTGCCCCCTGCCCTCCTGGCGGCCGACCTCGCCGACCTCATCAACCTGGCCGAAGCGGCCGTGCGCGGGACCGTCCCTATGGTCGGGCCCATGTACCTCGAACCCGATGTGTTGCGCGAGAATGAAGCAGCGGTAACGTCGGAGTAGGGCGATTCCATCCCCATCCTTCTGCGCGTCAGTCGCGGAATCCAAGGTTCGGGCGCAGCCTGAGAGGTAAGGTTGTCCCATGACGAAAGTGCTTGTCCTCAATGGTGTCAATCTGGGCCGTCTTGGCGTCCGCGAGCCAGCGGTGTACGGGTCGGTGACCCACGAGGCTCTTGCCGCCCATCTGACAGATGCAGGCGCGGAACTGGGCCTGGAGGTCGAGGTGCGTCAAACTGATTCTGAAGCGACCATAGTGGGCTGGCTCCACGAGGCTGCTGACGCTGGCTGGCCCGTCATCATCAATCCTGGCGCCTGGTCCCATTACTCCTATGCCATCGCCGATGCCGCCCGTGAAGTGAAAACCCTTGTCGAGGTGCATATTTCCAATATCCACGCCCGTGAGGGGTTCCGCGACCATTCGGTGATATCGCCGGTGGCTGTCGGTGTCATCGCCGGACTCGGCATGGCGGGGTACGATTACGCGCTGGCCCACGTCAGCACCCTTGCGTGAGGGACGTGTGTAAGTGGCTTCCGCTTCGTACACGCTCGCGCGCGGGAAAGAACTCGTGGCGCTTCACCTGACCGGATGGACCTTCGACCTCGACCATGCACGAACCCGCGTTGGCTGTTGTCATTACGCTGACAAACGCATCACCATCTCACGGCACCTGATCGCGTACCTTGCCGAAGACGAGGTGGACCAGACCATCCTCCATGAAGTCGCACATGCCCTCGTCGGACACGAGGTCGGGCACTCCAAGCCGTGGCAGCGCATGGCCCGCTCACTGGGGTACACCGGCGGGCGCACCATCGAGGTGCCCGAAGCGCGTATGGGGGCGCGCTGGAGGGGAGTGTGCAAGGAAGGGCATGAGGTCTTCCGGCATCGCAAACCGTCGCGGAGGGTGTACTGCGGGACATGTGCTCAGAAACACCGTCGCAATGTCATCACCTGGGAAGACAGAGGTCTGGGGTTGCTCGGCAGTGGGTAATGTCAGTCGGTCTTGGTGCTTCCCTCATCGGTGCTTGCCGCTTGCTTCTTCCTTACCCACATCGGAGCGACGATGTACCCATGCCGAGCCGCCCACACGAGCAAGCCGACGCCCACCACACCGCACAGGACGACGGGCAGGATCGACCCTTCCAGCCCGAACGTACCGCCGGTGAGGATATCGGGGCCACTCCACGACGGAACCAGCCATGAGTCGGACATGGTGTTGCCGGAGACTGCGGCCCCCCACAGTGGCCCCTCGGTGATATTCCACGCAAAGTGCAGGCCGATGCACCACCACAGCGAGCGTGTCACGACGTACACCGCTGCGAGCAGCACCCCGGCCTGAATGGCGATGGCCACCGCCCCCCAGATGGACCCATTGTCGTTGCTCAGGTGCATGAACCCGAAGACGAGTGCGGAAATACCGACCGCCCCCCAGGTTCCCACCCATTCTTCGACCAGCCGGAAGAGCACTCCTCGGAAGAGGATTTCCTCCGAGATGGCCGCGACGACGCCCGCCACGAACAGGTCCATCCACGGGTTGTAATTGCCGTGTACTGCGGCGACCCTGTACATCCCCAGCGCGGCCAGGACGCCCACGCACACGCTGATAAGCACAAACCCCACAACCAAGCCTTTGGGCAGTCCCAGGAGGCGCTTGGGGGCGATCTCATGGGGCCAGACGCGACCTTCCATGAGGAAGGCCAGCAACCCGTACGCCAGGATTGCCGCGAGGAGCTGCCACAGGGGCGTCGACGACCCATAGATGGCGAAGTTGCCCTGGATGGCGAACTGGATGGAGGAGAACAGCATCAGGGCGGCGACGAAAGCGGCGAGGAACACCAGCGCTCGCAAAATGACGGAGTATCGGGCCGAGGACGTCAGGCGCAGGGGATGGTCGTCGGTGAGGCCATCCGAGTCGCGCAGGGTCGGTGCGGGTTCGCCAATCAGTCGGGTCAAGGTCATGAGACTCCTTTTCACAGCATTCAGAGTACAGGGCAGGGCTGACTCTGGCCTTCTCCGCCCGATTTTGGCTGGTCGGGTCGATGTTGGATCAAAGTCAGCCCGAAATCGGCCTCAGAATGGACGAAGTTTGGTCCTACTTCGAAAGCGACCTCGGAAAACTGCCGGAAGTGGCCAAAGTTGGAGTAAGGAAAGGCTGACTCACGCCTATCGTCATTCGTCGCCCTCCCTCGCAGAACGTCATTCTGCGCGAAGTCGCGGGATCTGCAATTCGTGGGCAGTGTGTTGTCGATGGATTCGGTGATATCGCGCAGAATGACGAAGTGGGTTGCTCAGCGGTTCCCGAGTCGTCACTTGCAGTGACGGTAGGCTGTTCCTTGTGAAATTCGGGGTACGCGCGCTCGCCGCAGTGGTCGTGTGCCTGCTGGCGGTCACCGGGTGCTCTTCGAGTAGCGCCTGGCCAGAGCCGACCTCGACTCCGACTCCCACTATCACCTATCCAGCGACGGGCGCTCCGCTGGCCAGTGCGGGGTACACCAATCCCGTGGCTGCCGACATCTGGGTACCGTACTCGACTGTCCTGACGTACACCGCCGACCAACCGAACCTGGTCATCGCGGTGGGCAAGCTGGACCAAGCCCAGGCAGTCGAGAAATACCTCCAAGAGAACCTGCCCACCCTAGGCTGGACGATCACCGGACAAGCCGAAGGCGCCCTCACCTTCACTCGCGGCGAATGGCGGGGAGGGTACGCCCAAGGTCCCGATGAATGGGCCCTGACTGTGCGAAACGACTAGCCAGCGAGGACTTAGTACCAAGAACGTGTCTCCGCCAGCGATTTTGCTACCGAGTTTGATACAGAAGTCGGCGACGACCAAGTGACACCGAAGTCGGTGGACACCCTTCAGGGGGACTTTGTCCACAGGTCGGTCCAGCGTATTCCCAAGTCAGCAAGCATCATGCGCACAAGGGGCAGCGACAGGCCCACGACATTGTGGGGGTCGCCTTCGATGCCGGTGATGAAGGGGCCGCCCAATCCATCGATGGTGAATCCGCCCGCGACGTGCTCGGGCTCGCCGGTCGCCACGTACGCCTCAATCTCCTCGTCGGTCAGGTCTGCGACATGGATGATCGTCTTGCCGACGCGGGTGGCCTCGTCAACCTCGCCCCTCGACACGATGACATGATGACCCGTGACAAGGACGCCTGTTTGACTTCTGGTGCGCTTGAGCAGGGTGATCGCCGCTTGTCGGCTGCCGGGTTTGCCCACAGGGACTCCGTGGAAGTCCAGAATGGAGTCGCATCCGATGACAATGGTGTTGTCTGGGTAATCAAGGGCGGCGAAGACGGACTCGGCCTTGATGCGGGCGAGGATGGCGGCCAACTCGGCGGGAGTGGATTCGTGGTACACCGACTCGTCCACAGAGGAGACGAAGACCTCAGGTTCGAGCCCGGCGGCACGCAGTGTGGCGAGCCGTGCGGGGGACGCGGAAGCGAGAATGAGCCTCATTCCTGTACCGTACCAGTCGTGGATGATACATTCGAGTCTTTCTGCGCCGACTTGGCAGAGTCGTTGTCCGAGCGGCCCCCCGAGCAGGACACTGCTGTTGTTGAAGAGGTAAGAGCTTCGCTCGTGTCCCCCCGTCATTCTGCGCACTGCGACTTCGCGCAGCACAGGCTCCGTCGCAGAATCCATGAAACGACCGGCGACTGTGCCGTTCGTCCAGGGCAGGTCGAGACAACAGGGGACGGTCCTTTTTGTCTCCCCGTTATTCGTACATGGCAAGTCGAGGTCGTCGAACGCACCGGCTCGACCAATGCCGACCTCATGGCGCGACTCCGAAAAGGCGACAATGTCACAGGTGTGGCACTGATCGCACTGGAACAGGAGGCGGGGCGCGGGCGGCTGACACGCTCATGGGAATCCCCGGCGGGGGAGTCTGTGGCCGTGTCGGTGGGGGTGCCCATGGGGGCTGACTCCGAGCAATGGGGGCTCATCCCCCTCATGGCAGGCCTGGCCGTGGCGCGCGCAGTCAAGGACCTCGGCGGGCAGGCCAGTTTGAAATGGCCCAATGATGTGCTGTTGTCTGGGCGGAAAGTGTGCGGCATCCTTGCTGAGTCAGTCGTGCCCACAGCGGTGGTGGGCATTGGTGTGAACGTGGGGCAGTCCGAGGCCACAATCGGCTTCCCACAAGGTATTTCTCTGGTAATGGCCGGGGTGGATGTGTCCAGAGCCGAGGTGGCGGCAGCACTCCTGGCCCGATTGGGCGAGGTGTTCGGCGAGGATGAGCCTCGTCACACCTTACACTTGAAAGACTATAAGCAATGGTGCGCAACCATCGGGGAGCCCGTGCGGGTGCATCTGGATGCGACGACCATCGTGGAAGGCATTGCTGTCGATGTGGCCGACGACGGGCGACTCGTGGTGTCCTCTGGAGGTCGCACGACGGCGTACTCGTCGGGAGATGTGTACCACCTGCGGTAGGGGTTGATGCGATGCGGGTCCGTCACTGTGCGCGCCCGTCGCAGAGCCTATCCACTGAGGAAGTGCCGACCAACGCGTCTCGTCATTCTGCGCGAAGTCGCAGAATCCATCTGACAAGCATAGATCCTGCGACTACGCGCAGGATGACATGGGCAACGCAGGCTGCGCCCCATGGGCGACGGCACCGAATAAAACCCATCCCGCAAGGCAAAATACCGCCGCGATACATCCATCCACAAACTGGAATCAATCCAACATACGGAAAACCGTCCAATTTCGCAACTCTCTCCTTGTGTAACCCGCGAAGTTAGGTTAGCCTAACCTACGTGAATACGGGACCCAACGTGACGCTTACGATGCCTCTCATCAAGGCACCTGTGGGCGTGCCGCTTATCGTGGAGACAACAGCCGCCGATGCCGAGGTGGCCCATCGTTTGGCGACTCTCGGCTGGAGACCCGGCTCTCAGACCCGTCTTCTCAAGCATGCCGTGGGCGGCGCACAGGTCGTCGAGGTCGCGGGTGCCCGGGTCGCCCTTGCCAAGAAACTATGCACGCAGTTACAGGTCTATGTCGAGAACGGAGTGCAGTGATGCCTACGCGAATGCTATCTATCGTCCCTATCGGGGTCAAGGAATGTTGCCACACGACGACCAATGACTCGGCGGTCGCTGGTTCCCCTACCATTGCTTTGGTCGGCGCCCCGAACGTGGGCAAGTCCACGCTCTTCAACGCGCTGACTGGTGCGCGGGTGACCATGGGCAACTGGCCGGGCACGACCGTGGAGGTTTCGCGCGGTGTGTGGAGGTACAAGGTCGATTCCACGACCTGCCACTGCGAGGAATGCACGTGCGAGCCGATCTCGGGACGCGAGGCAACGGTCATTGACCTTCCCGGCGCGTACTCCCTGGATTCCCACTCGCCCGATGAGGAGTTCACCCGCCAATTGATTCTGGAGTCGAAGCAACCTCCCGATCTCATCGTCGCTGTGGTGGATGCCGCCCATCTGGCGCGGAGCCTGTACCTCGTGGCCGAACTGAGGGAGACCTCCCGGCGGATGGTTGTGGCTCTGACAATGGGTGATGTGGCACACCGTCATGGAGTCGAGGTGGACACTTATGCGCTCAGTGAAGCCATCGGGGTGCCTGTCGTCGCGGTGGATCCTCGCCGCAGACTCGGACTCAACAACCTGACCAGGGCGTTTGTGGAGACTCTGACGGCCAGGCCTCCGTCTCCTCGCCCCGTCTTGGGCCCCGTGGCCGAAGTTGGGGTGGTCAATGCCTGACGCAGACAAGTCTCCTGAGACGATACTGGACGCTGAAGAGCCACTGGAGTCGATTTTGGACGCTGAAGAAGAGCGTTTCGCGTGGATCGCCGAGGTCACCGAGATGGGGACCACCCGCGATGGCATACCCCGTCAAAGGTTCTCTGACAAGGTGGATCGCGTCGTCCTCGCCCCCGTTCTGGGGCCGCTCATCTTCCTCGTGGTCATGTGGGCCGTCTTTGAGATAACGACTGTCGTTGCCGCCCCGCTCCAGGACCTGCTCGACTCCTTCTTCTCTGGGCCTCTCTCCTCTGGAGCCTCTTGGTTGCTCGGCCTGATTGGGCTGGGGGACACATGGGTTGAAGGACTCATTGTCGATGGGCTCATCGGTGGGGTCGGTATGTTGCTGACCTTCGCGCCCCTGATGACGCTGATGTTCATCTTGCTCGCTCTGCTGGAGGACTCCGGGTACCTCGCGCGTGCGGCGGTGCTGACGGACCGATTCATGTCGGCCATGGGTCTGCCAGGACGGGCCTTCCTTCCGCTGGTCGTGGGGTTTGGCTGCAATGTGCCCGCCATCGCGTCCACACGCATCTTGTCAACCCCGAAACAGCGGTTGTTGACCATTATGCTCATACCCTTTACCGCCTGCACGGCCCGGCTGACGGTTTTCGTCATGCTAGCGACAGTGTTCTTTGATTCGTGGGCGGGCACTGCCGTCTTCATCATGTACATCGCGTCCATCCTTCTTGTCATCCTGGGCGGGCTCTTGCTGAGAAAGACCTTGTGGCGGACCATGGGCTCAGAACCATTGGTCATTGACCTCCCTCCCTACCAAGTCCCCACCCTGCGTCTGACGGCCCAAGTGACCTGGGTCAGACTCAAGGGCTTCCTCCAAACGGCATCTGGTATTATTGTCGGTTGCGTCATCCTGGTCTGGATATTCCAGGCGATCCCCATGGGAGGCGCGGGCACTTTCGGGCACATCGACGTCGAGGATTCGTTGTACGCCTGGGCCGCTCGTGGAGTCGCGCCCCTGTTCTCTCCTGCGGGGTTCGGGACGTGGCAGACGGTCTCGGCGCTCGTGGTCGGGTTCGTTGCCAAAGAAGCGGTCATTTCCTCTTGGGGCCAGACGTACGCGGTGGCAAGCGGCGACGTTGTGGGCCTCGGCGAGCATATTCGCCTCGCGTTCGAAGCGTCTTCGGGTGGGCACCCCATGGCTGCGGTCGCGGCATTCATGGTGTTCCTGCTGGCGTACACCCCGTGCGTGGCCACCTTGGCCGCCCAGAAGAGGGAGGTCGGCTGGAAGTGGACCGGGTTCGGTATCGCGTTCCAACTGCTTGTGGCATCGGTGATGTCCATTGTCGTGTTCCAGGTGGGAAGGTTGATCTGGTGACAACTGCAACGATGGAGCGCGCCCGGGTGGAGACGACTCATTCGCGCCCAAATCCTCTGCGCGAGGTTCGCAATTGCGTAATGGACAATGTACGCACAACCCCCGAGATAGCGCGTCGCACGGGCCTCGACCCCTCAGTAGTGAAAGCCGCCCTCGACCACCTGGCACGAGCCGGGTTAGTACAGGCCGCCCCCCTCACCACCGGCTGTCCCGCCGACGCCTGTGGCTCCTGCGCCCTGCTCAAACTGGGTTGTTCTTCGGGCGCCCGAAAGTCCCGGGGCCTACTCTAACTCGGTGACGAGGCGGATGTATTCGGCTGACTTCTGTTCGAAATTGGCGTACAAGTCATAGCTCGGCGCGCCGGGGGACAGGAGAACGACTGACCCGCTCGGGGCCCGATCTGCGATGAGACGTACAGCGTCAGACAATGAGGAAGCGTGCTGCACGCGACTCCCATCAGCGAAAGAAGCAATGACCTCAGGCCCATTACTCGGAATGGTGACGACCAGGGGCAAACGGCCAGCAGGCAAGGTCGTGAGAAAGCGACCTAGGTTGTTGTAATCCACTCCGCGACTCTGTCCGCCGGCGATGAGCACAACCGCCCGCTCAGGGAAGGAATCCAGAGCGGCAATGACTGATTCTGGAGCGGTCGACAAGGTGTCATCGTACCAATCGAGTCCGCCGACGTGCCCCACGAAGGCCAATCGATGGGGAAGAGACTCGAAGGTGGAGATGACATCAACCAAGATGTCTTCTGATACCTCGACGCCCCACGCTTGTGCCGCACATACCGCAAGGGTCAAGTTGTGAGCGCCGGGACCGGACGCGAACAGTCGCGGGAGCGATTCTGAAGGGACACTGGCAATGGCGCGTGCGACCAAGGTGCGGGTTTCCTCGGTCGGCGTGACGACTCGCAAGGTGCCCCCGTCATTGCGCCTGTTCCCCCCGTCACAACCGTCGTCGGGGTCACACCCGCTGTCCGCGCCACACCCGCCGTCCCCGTCATTCTGCGCGGAGTCGCAGAATCCTAGGCCGAGCCTGTACCCCGACCCCTCCCGTACAAGGACCCCCAGCACCACGATGACGTCCAAAGTCTCACAGTCAGCGACAAGGACATCTGCCCCCTGTGTGAAGATACGGCACTTGTCCCGCCAGTACTCTTCGAGTCCTCCATGCCATGTCAGATGTTCTTGGTACAGATTGACGATGACACTGACTCGAGGGGACACGGTGAGCGAATGGCATTGGTAGCTGGACAACTCCACAACCGTCGTGCCGTCGTATTCCGGCAGGCCCAGCAGAGGCGTTCCGATATTCCCCGCAGTGCGCGTTGGCAACCCACAACGGTTCAGTATCGCGGTGATGAGAGAAGATGTTGTGGACTTGCCTTTTGTTCCAGTCACTCCAATGGCTTGGTCGCGGTGACCCTGCATCCACAGGTCTGTACCCGAAGTGAGGGGGATACCTGCTTCTGACAAGGCACGACGAAACGGATGTACACCCGGGACGCCCGGAGAAAGGATGACACGGGAAGCGTCGAGAAGATGGGGGAGTGCTTCGGGCCCGGCGAAGAAGGAGGCACCGGGCGGGAAACCCTCGGCACTCGCACCTGCGTTCTCGTCGGCAATGATCATGGCGACGGAAGAGCCTGGGGGCGAAGAATGTGACATTCCGTGTGGCCCGCTTGAGTCGAGATAATCGGCAGCGGCGTGCCCTTCTCGGCCCGAGCCCCAGATACCATCCATACGTCCATCCTAATGTGCCGCACCATCTGTTCATGTGTTCTACCCCTATTGCGTAGTAATGTGTGAGGCAACCTCAGTCGCACATGCTGCGCCGTTCACTGAAAGTAAACTATGAGTCTTCACGATGACGAGAGAGCCCCTCGACGAGCCATTGAAAGGCGCCCACCTGCCTGGGTGAAGTGGACGATTATTGGTGTTGTCGTGGCACTCGTGCTTGCTGGCGGCGTCCTCGGGGCCTATTTCCTCGGATGGCTGAAGTTTGGCGAGCCCGAGTCCAAGCCGACCCTGACCATGGCTTACACTCCCCGTCCGAGCGAGGCCCCAGTATGGACGCCCACGCCTGGGCCGCCTCTGAAGCCTCAATGGCCGCTGTCGGGTGTGCGCGGTGACATCGCCGAGCATCCCGCCCTTGTCGTCAAGGTCGAGAACGCTCCGGAATCCCGTCCCCAAGATGGCCTGGAATATGCCGACATTGTGTTCGAAGAAATGGTCGAGGGTGGAATCAGCCGTCTCGTTGCCGTTTTCCATTCCACCGTCCCGGCCCAGATTGCGCCCATTCGCTCCATCCGTCCGATGGATGGCCCCATTGCTGCTTGGACACGGGGTCTGATGATTTTCTCGGGAGGTCAGTATCCGTATGTCGCTCGGGCCGAGAACGACGGGCTGCAAATCATCTCCATGGACTATGGCGCGGATGGTTTCTCTAGAGTTGATGGCCGCCCCTCGCCGCACGACGTGGCTGGAGACACTGCGGCTTTCTTCGCTCAGGCTGATGGTGACCACCAGGTGTCCCCACCCGCCTTTGCGGTCTTTGTCGAGCAGGGCGGTGCCGGCACGGCCCAGATTCAGGGCACGGTGACGACGCAGGTATCGACCCAATTCTCGTACATGGCGCTGCCCAGTTGGACCTGGGATTCCGCTTCGGCGACTTGGTTGCGTTTCGAGGACGGCGAGCCAGCCATGACCTACGCCGGGCCCCAGATATCCGCGAAGAATGTCATCGTCCTAACGGTCAGTGTGGTGTACACGTCGCAAGCTGACGCGGCTGGTAGCTCCGTTCCTGAAAGTATCGTTGTCGGAGAAGGCACAGGAGTCGTAGCGAGCGGGCCCATGACAGCGGCCATCACGTGGAGGCATGACTCCGAGACCGCGCCCTGGCAGTTCTTCGGTCCCAACGGCGCACCCCTCGAGTTGCTCCCAGGCAACACGTGGGTGGAACTCGTGCCCGACTCGGGATCGTGGTCTGTCTCCTGACAGCCACACAGAGCCAGACCGGCAAGAACCTCACGGCCCAACTGTCTTACATAGTAGAGAGTGCACCAAAGATGTAAGATAGGGGGAAGGAGGTAAGAATATGGTCACAGCCACAACGAAGCTGTCGTCTAAGGGGCAGATTGTCATCCCCGCCGAACTGCGACACCGCCTGGACTGGCGAACAGGCGACTCCATCGTCGTCGAGTTCGACCCTGAGAGCCAATCAGTGCAGATGCGAAAAAAGGAGACATTGCGTCAGATGGCCGAGCGCTTCTCGAAGCACATCAGGCCCGGCACCCCTCTCCTGGAGAGCGCATCGGACTTCTACAGCACACGCGAACCGAGGACCGTGTGAATATCGCATCGGTTGACACCAATGTCTTGTTGCGTGCGACTCTGGTTCAGGACGACAGACAATCTGAAGCTGCGATTGAGTTGTTGACAACGCCAAACATGGTCTTCCATGTCAGTGACACAGCAATCATTGAGTATGTGTTCGTGCTGGCTCACCATTATGGCTTTGGTCGGGCGGTGATTGCGGACATGGTCCATGGCCTGGAGACTATCGAGTCATTGTCGTGGCATCGAGAGCAAGCATGCGCTGCGGTGGATTTCTTCGCCAATCGCCCGAAGTTGTCCTTTGAGGACTGTCTCATGGCTGAGCAGGCCAGGGCATTAGACGCATTGCCTCTCTACACTTTCGACAAGAAACTCGCCGCCCAGCATGACGCCGCCGAATTGGTGGCAGTGCCGGTCGCCGACTGAGGGAACTGGTCTGTCTCCTGATAGGTAAGCCGTGGCGGACTTTGGCCACCTCCGTGCGTTTTCAGGACATGATGTCGAAGTAGGATCAAAGTCAGTCGGAAATCGGCCTCAGAATCGGCGAACTTCCGCCCCACTCCGAACAGAACCCCGGAAACACTGCGGTTGTGGCCAAAGTTGGACAGGCCCTAGTGACCAGCAAAGAAGTCAGCCCTTCGGCCGCTCGAGTGTAGACATATATCTACCCCTTGCCGTAGAGTGGTTCCATGAGCGCAGAACCAGTCGACAATCTCCCGAGTATTACGGTCGGTGCCCTACGCCAAAACCCCACAAGCATGATTCACGATGTTCGCGCTGGGCAGTCATATGTGTTGACGGACCGTGGCGTGCCGACTGCTCGCATCATCCCTTTCCGGCGTTCTCGCTGGATACCTGCTAGCCAGGTGCGTTCCCTCCTCCAGACCGACTCCTTCCCGCAATGGGCTGCCGACATTGCCGATGTGCGCCAGGCTGAGTCTGACCGAGACCCTTGGGAATCCCGATGAAAGCGGTCTTGGATACCAATGTCCTGATTTCGGGCCAATTCGCCCTGGGCGACAACTACGAAGTCGCAGTAACCTCCCTCTCCTGGGCTGAGCTTCGCTTCGGTGCCTCCCGGCCAGGAATCTCCGCGCAGGAGCGCGCTCTACGCCTCAGTAGGCTACAACAACTAATACTTGCCTTTGGAGACGGGCTTCCCTTTGACGACAATGCTGCGACAAGTTATGCAGTTGTGACCGAACTCGTCCTTCGCGCGGGCAGGCAGGTGCGCGGCCGAGCGGTCGATCTCCTCATTGCGTCAATCGCCCACAGTCACGGTGCGGCTCTCGTCACGGCCAACCAGGATGATTTTGCTCCCCTGGCGCCACTGATGCCGATTATCTCTCCCGAGCCAGTCGCCCATGCCTGACATTGTCACCCTAGTGCAGCGCGGTACTTCGCCGGGATATTGGCACTGAGGTCGTCGCCTCTGAAAGGGTCACGGTCGCGGAACTCGCCCAAACGCTCAGACAAGACGTTGACGAGCAAGGACGCATGCCACTCGTCGCGGGCGGCAATCATACGTAACCCTTGGCGGGCTTCGGCGTAATCACCCACACACTCGAAGGGCTTGTGGCCGCAGTAACCGAGTATTTCCTCGTATGCGGTGAGGTGGCGTTCTTGGTCGAGAATGTCTTGGCCGAAAATGGGCACAAGGGTGGAGGGCGGCAACCAGGCCGCCAAGATGAGGTACACGAACAAGCATTTCGGGCACTCACAACACCAGTGCGTCGCTCTCTTCTCCAGGTCCAGCGCAAAAGAGCGGTTGCAGGACGTGAAGGCAGGGAAGTACTGCGGGTACTCGCAGAATCGCCCGGCGATCTCCAACTCGGTCAGCGGTCGCAGAAGGGAGAAGTAAGGCGGCCGCTCGTGGCCGAGCGCTCCGCGCAGGAGATTCTCGAACTCCAGCGACTTGGACCATTGGTGGTTGATGTCATGTCCCTGCCAGAAGACATTGCCATAGCTCGCTGAGTACTCATTGCTCATGATGACCGGTCCGAGACCGAGAGCCTGCGAGGTCAGGATTCCGATGAGCGAGTTGATGGCGGTCACTGGTACATGTCCGTTGTGCGCGCCCTCCTTGTTGATGTCGAACAGCAGGGGATCAATCCGCCTGGTCGGGGAGACGTATTCGCATCCGCTCACAGCGACGCAACGGTCAATGGCGGCGTACCGATTGACGGAGTACAAGACGGGGTCGAGCCCAGCCGCCTTGCACGTTTCGATACTGACCACTGAATCCTTGCCGCCGCCAACGGCGATGAGAGGACGTTGGGAAGGGGCGGAGGGCGCAGAGGGCGAGGAGGGCGCGGAAGAGGCAATGGTCCCACGCTTGTTCGAGGGTTGGGGACCCATCGGTTGGGCCAGCGCGGGTTGAGAAGCCACGGGTTGGGAGGCTGTGGGTTGGTCAAGCCGAAGCGCTTCAGCGTCCAGGCGCTCGGCTTCGATGCGGGGGTGTAAAGAATCGGGCAAGTTGTTTCGGTAAGCGAACTCTCCGAGCCCGCCTCGGATGAGATGAGTCAAGAAGTCGTGCTCCACGTCGGTCAACCCAAAACCCACGCTGACTAGGGGAGGGACTGCCGCCTTGTAGTAGCTCAGCCCTTGGGCAAGGGCGAGGAGTCGTGTAGGCACGCGGGCGTCTGCAGCGTCGCGGATGGGCGAGGGGAGGCGTACCTCTTCGGCAAAGGACCGACTCTCACGCCCGACGAGGGTGAAATGGCTTGTCACAACCTCAGAGCCCGCGTCGAGGTCGTACCCGTCGTAGCGGAACTCGCTGAAGTCAGCGGGAACAAAAACCATGTGTACATCGTACCTTCTGACCTCCAGTCATCCGTCATGCTGCGCGTCAGTCGCAGCATCCATGTCAACGCCTAAGAACCTCCAACCTCTCGGTAGACTGATGAGCATGAGAAATGATGGAAGACTGGTCGACCAACTGCGTGACGTGAAGATAGCGCGCAACTGGATCGACGCCGCCGAGGGGTCGGCACTGATTGAGTTCGGCAAGACGCGGGTCCTGGTGGCCGCGTCGGTGAGCCCGGGGGTGCCGCGTTGGCGCAAAGGTTCGGGTTTGGGCTGGGTGACGGCGGAGTACGCGATGTTGCCGAGGGCAACCTCAGAGCGAAACGACCGGGAGTCCATCAAGGGTCGCGTCGGTGGCCGCACTCACGAGATCTCCCGCCTCATCGGGCGTTCGCTGCGCGCTGTCATCGACTACAAGGCGTTGGGGGAGAACACCATACAGATTGACTGTGATGTGCTCCAGGCGGACGGCGGGACGCGGACAGCTTCCATTACGGGCGCTTATGTCGCTCTGGTTGATGCCGTGTCGTGGTTGCGGGATCGGAAACTGCTTGTCAGCGAACCATTGACGGGTTCGGTTGCGGCGGTAAGTGTGGGCATCATCGACGGCGTACCCATGCTCGACCTACCCTACGAGGAGGACTCCAGGGCACAAGTGGACCTCAACATTGTCGCCACTGGCTCGGGGGACCTGATCGAAGTACAGGGAACGGCCGAGGGCAAGCCCTTCACTCGCGCCGACTTGGATGTCTTGCTGGATTTGGGGCTGGCCGGGTGTGCGCAGTTGACCCAGATTCAGGAGCTGGCGCTAGCGTGACCGGTTCGCAGTTTCCTCATCCTGGGCTGTCGCTCTCCCCGGGCCGCCATTCTGCGTGCACCGTCCAGCACCGTCATTCTGCGCGTAATTGCAGAATCCATGGGCAGTCAGGGGTGTAGCGTGACCGATTCGTCCTTTCGTCATTCTGCGCGGAGTCGCAGAATCCATTCGTCAGGGGTGCGGTGTGACTGACACTTCCCCCAAACTCCTTCTGGCAAGCTCTTCCGCTCACAAGGTCGCGGAGATTTCTCGCATGCTTGCCAGTTCCGGCGTGGACGTCGAGGTACTGGGACTGGCCGACGTGGCTCCTTACCCTGAACCCGACGAGAACGGCCGCGATTTCGAGGACAACGCCTTGATCAAGGCGCGGGCTGGCCACGAGGCGAGTGGACTTCCGACTTTGGCCGACGATTCGGGCCTTGAGGTGGACGTCCTCAATCGCATGCCTGGCGTACGTTCCGCCCGCTGGGCAGGGGTCGGAGCGGGTGACCACGAGAATCTGGACTTGCTGATTCGCCAACTCGATGATGTGGAGCCAGCTCGGCGAACGGCCCGCTTCGTGTGTGCGATGGCCCTTGTCAGCGAAGGTATTGAGCAGGTCGTGCGTGGAACGGTCGAGGGAGTGCTCATCTCGGACAAGCGGGGGAGCAATGGGTTCGGTTACGACCCCATCTTCCTTCCCGAGGGGTCGTCTCGCACAACCGCCGAGTTGAGCGCCGATGAGAAGGACGCCATCTCCCATCGCGGTCGGGCCTTGCGGGCGATGGTCGGCCCCATCGCGGACCTTTTTGGGGCGCATCATCAGACGGGACAGGAGAACGCATGAAGCAATACATTGACCTTCTGAAGCGCATTCTCGACGAGGGAGTGGAGAAGTCCGACAGGACGGGCACGGGGACGCGCTCGATCTTCGGCCATCAAATGCGCTTCCACCTCGAAGAAGGATTCCCCCTTCTGACAACGAAAAAGGTACACACCCGTTCCGTCTTTGGTGAACTTCTGTGGTTCCTGCGCGGTGACACGAATATTGCCTGGCTGCATGAGAACAACATCTCTATCTGGGATGAGTGGGCGGACGAGAACGGCGACCTCGGCCCGATTTACGGGTATCAGTGGCGGTCGTGGCCGACCCCCGATGGTCGCCATGTCGATCAAATCGCCCAGGTCATCAAGCAAATACGCGCCAAGCCCGACTCGCGGCGCCACATCGTTTCCGCGTGGAATGTGGCCGATGTGGAGGATATGGCCCTTCCGCCGTGCCACACCATGTTCCAGTTCTATGTGGCGGACGGGAAGCTCTCGACCCAGTTGTACCAGCGCAGTGCCGATGTGTTCTTGGGAGTGCCATTCAACATTGCGTCGTACGCATTGCTCACTCATCTGGTTGCGCAGGTCACTGGACTGGGCGTGGGGGACTTCGTACACACCCTGGGCGACGCCCATATTTACAGTAATCACATGGACCAGGTGGCTCTTCAGTTGACGCGAGAGCCGCGAGCATTGCCTACTGTGCGACTCAATCCTGCCGTGACGGACATTGACGCTTTCGAGTTGTCGGATATCGAGGTGGACGGCTATGACCCTTGGCCCGCCATCAAGGCCCCCATCGCGGTATGAGGATGTGCCATGCCGAATACGCCATCACTGACTGACCCACCGTTCGATTCTGAGGTGTCGGGCGTTCCTGGCGTTTTCCTCCTGCCCATCGTGCCGGTAACGGCCATTGCCGCTGTCGCTCGCAATGGAGTCATCGGTAACCATGGCGAGATTCCCTGGCACATCCCCGAGGACTTTCGACGCTTCAAGAAGGTAACAATGGGCGGCGCCCTCATCATGGGCCGGACAACCTTCGAGTCCATCGGCAAACCCTTGCCTGGGAGGATAACAATTGTTGTGTCCCGCAGTACGGCGCCCGCCGGTCGTCATGTTGCGCAGGATGACGCGAGTGTCGGACCGGATGGCGTGGGGTTCGCACCCACCCTCCGTCATTCTGCGTGTGAGTCGCAGAATCTAGTTGGTCAGACGCGGCCCGGATACTGCGACTTCGCGCAGGATGACGGAGGCCCTCCGCCCAACCCGACCACACCTGACCAGGTCCAGTGGGCGTCCTCGGTTCCCGCCGCCCTCGACCTTGCCGCCACCCTGGCATTGCCCGTTTTCGTCGCTGGAGGTGCGCAGATATACCGTGCGGCTTGGCCCTATCTCACCCACCTCGACATCACTGAGGTGGACCTCGAACCCGACGGTGACGCGCTTTTCCCGCCCATTGATTCAAGGTGGGCGGAGTCGTCGCGCGAGCCTCACGACGGGTACGCCTTCGTACAATACGAACGGGCAGCCTCCGAGCGAAGGCCCGAAGAAAATGGTTCAATGTGTCATTCTGCGACATCATCCTGCGCGCAAGTCGCAGAGCAAAGAACCCACTCCATCGGCTCAGATCCTGCGACTCCGCTTCGCTCTGCGCCGGATGACGAGGACGACCCCAACGACAATCGTCCTCTTTCTCAATCCCTGGCGACGACTGACGATGCGTGACACCGCTTCCATCCTCCACCTGGACCTCGACGCTTTCTTCGCGGCCGTCGAGCAAAGGGACAAGCCGAGTTTGAGGGGTAAGCCGGTCATCGTGGGTGGCATATCCGGGCGTGGGGTCGTCTCGACGTGCAGCTACGAGGCGCGGGTCTTTGGTGTACATTCGGCAATGCCCATGCACGAGGCGCGTCGCCTGTGCCCCAACGCCGCCTTTCTGTCCGGGCGCTTTGGCGCTTACCGAATCGCCTCCCGACAGGTCATGACCATTTTGCGCTCACTGAGTCCAGATGTGGAACCGCTGAGCTTGGACGAAGCCTTTGTGGATCTCGTGTCGGGCGGGGTCACGGATTATTCGATGGAAGCCCTGACTGAACTGGGCGAGGGCGTGCGGGCACAAGTCCACGAAGTCACGGGTGGGCTGACGGCTTCCGTGGGCATCGGGTCGAGCAAGTTCATGGCCAAACTGGGTTCCGAGGCCGCCAAGCCGAACGGCCTTGTCATCATTCCGCCCGGCACGGAGGCCGACCGCATCGCCGACCTGCCCGTGTCGGCCATCCCAGGCGTGGGTCCGGCGACCACAGAGCGCCTCAACCGACTAGGACTGAGGTCTATTGCTGACCTTCGCAGAGCCACACCCACCGAGCTTCGCCACGAGTTGGGGCAAGCGACAGCCACCTGGCTCCAAGACATTGCTTATGCACGCGACGATAGGACGGTGTCGGCACTGCGAGAGGTCAAGTCCATCTCGGTGGAGGACACATTCGAGACTGACTACACCAAGGTTGAAGACTTGATGCCGATGGCCGCTCGGGATGCCGTCCTCGTGGCTCGCCGATTGCGCAAAGCGGGATGGTTCGCGCGCACTATTACTCTGAAACTCAAACTAGCCGACTTCACCACGCACGCCCGCTCACGGACCCTCCTGGGAGCCGTGGACTCCGACGAAACCATCGCCGAGGTGGCATTGTCGCTACTCAATGAACAGCGACACTTGCTCTCAGCGGGAATACGGTTACTGGGAGTGGGAGTGTCAGGCTTCACAAGGGAAGCGCAGGAGGCGTTGTTCGAAGTCTCAGCCGCGAGGTCCGACGAGTCCCGCGTCGAGATTCCCTCCATGGTTGCCCGCCGTTCTCACACGATGTACCGCCCCGGCGACGACGTTCATCACGATGTCTTTGGCCTGGGGTGGGTGTGGGGAACTGGCCTCGGTCGGGTGACGGTTCGTTTCGAGACCGCCACCACAGGCCCCGGCAAGATTCATACCTTCGCCCTGGACGACCCCGACCTCAAACCAGCCCCCGTCGTCCCTCCGGGTGGCGACGAGGACGGCATCGAGGAGACGTACGACGACGCCGACGAGTAAGCGCGCCGGTCATGTATTCAGGGCCAAGTGCACTCTCACCGCCTCACCCATTTCGCCTGTTTTCCAGGTTCTTCTGGGTAGTGCGGAGATAGGCGAGATAGTCGTTTTCGACTGTGGTGAGTTCTTCGAGTTCCCTCGAGCGGTACCTGGAATACTCAGCCTGAGCTTTGGCAGCGGCCTGGTCATGGCTGATGGTGCCAGGGCCTTCTAGCACACCTTCGCCGAGACGTCGGGCGAAATCGTCCAGTTCAACAAGCCAATCCTTCATGTGCATCGGCTCATGCCTGACAGCATGCAGTTCTGCCTGATCGAAGAATAGTGACACGAGACGATTCAGCATCTCCAGCTCGTTCTGGGTCAGGTAGTTCTTGGCGACCATGACCTCAGCTTTGGTGGGGCGGAAGCCATCGAAAGATGTCAAGCCCATAAACGGCTGGTCCGCGTCGGCTCGGCTCACAATGATCTCGGCGGCAGTGTGTCCGTGGGCGGCGTAGTGCATCTTGTTTTGCACAATCTTGAAGTACAGCATTGACTCGTCGGCTGTCGGGTCGTAGTCGACGCTCGTTGCGAACAAATCGAGCAGCTGGCGGTAGAAGACTTTCTCAGAGGAACGTATGTCGCGAATGCGAGCCAACAATTCGCGCCAGTAGCTGCCGCCACCCTCCTGTTTGAGTAGGGCATCGTTCATGGCGAAACCTTTGCGCAGGTATTCCTTGAGCACGCCAGTGGCCCAGATGCGGAAGTGAGTGGCGAGGCCGCTGCGGACACGATAGCCGACCGCGAGCACCATATCCAGGTTGTAGTGGGCTACCATGTACGACTTGCCATCTGAGGCAGTTGTTCGGAATTTCCGAACAACTGAATCCTCAGCCAGTTCCCGGTCCTCAAAGATATGTTTGATGTGCTCGGAGACATTTGCCTTGGAGGTTTGGAACAAGTCGACAATCTGCGCCTGCGTTAGCCACACCGTCTCGTCAATGAACCGGGTCTCAATGCGGGTCAGGCCGTCGTCGGTGCGATAAATGACGATCTCTCCGACTGGCTGCTCCTGCATGGGCTAAACCTCCCAACTGCTCACGTGTTGTTTTTCAGGTGTTCTTCACGCCTCATGCCATGAGTCTACTGAGTAGGTCCGACATTTCCGACAGCCTATGCGTTCAGGGCCAAGTGCACCTTCAGCGCCTCATCGACTCGGGCCATCGCCTCGAAGTTGAGATGTCCGATGACACGGACAACACGGCGAACTGACACGGAACGTACCTGCTCGGCCTGAGCTGTGGACTGTACGCTGAGGCCAGATTCTTCAGGCAGGATGACCGTCTGGTAGGGGCGATCACGCCCAGTGGTATTGAGTGTACGAGTCAAGGGGACGACAGTGAGCATTGTGTTGCCCGTACGAGCGGCGGCGGCGTTCGCACCGTCGTTGCTGACGATGATGCAGGGGCGGGTCTTGTTTTGTTCTGGGTCGACAGCGGGGTCGAGTTCGACCAGGACGACGTGACCCCGGCGGGGTGGTATGTCCCAGAGCGGAACACTCATCCTTCGACGCTCCGACCACGAGACCCCGAAACACTGGAGGAATGGTTGGAGGAACCGCCAAAGGAACCGCCGGAGGAATCCCTCGAGTGATCACTGGAGGAATGACCGGACGAATCACCCCATCCGTCCGCCTGGACCGTGTCCCAAAGGGCGCCCTCGCCACTTGCCGCCCACTCGTCGAATGCTTCGACATAGGAGTCAGTCAGTTCCCGTTGGCGCATGGCCTGGATAGCGGCAGCCACGACAGCGGAACGACTCGGATACAGCCCGCGCGCCGCCTGGTCGTCCAGAAACCCCACATCGTCCCGAGGGATGCTCACACTCACTTTCATACTCCAATCCTACCCCGGTAGGAACAGCGTTACTACCCTAGCCCGAACCATACGTTTTCCCACGTCAGACGGCCAGCGTCACTCCTTGGCGCTGGGCTGCCGAGCGCAATCGGTCATCGAAAGTGGCCAGACCAGCGGACATGGCAAGGGCAGTGGCCAAGACGATAGCTTCAGGCATTTTCAGTCCACTCGTGGAGCGCGCACGAGCCATCGCCGCAGCATCCACAACATCGGGTGGGGCCGAGGACACTCCGGCACTCTCCAAGTCTGACAGCAAGGACTCTTCCTGATGTGCGGGAACCACTCCGACGAGTACCTCTGCGAGAGTCACTGGGTGGACTGCAACATGATGGTTGCTTTGTGCCAAGTAGGCGACCGCCGAGCCATGATGGGTCTCGGCGGGATTCAGAAGCGCGATGAGGAAACTTGCGTCCGCGACGACCCTTGCGACGACTGTCATGCGTCCCACTCGGCCCTCAGTCGGTCAAGGTACCCAGCCGGATAGGCGTCCGAATACCCAGACAGTCGAGCAACTGCCTCCTGACGCCGCTGCTCCTCGGGTGCGAGCGACTCAGCCACCTGTCTGGCCCCCATTGTGATGAGCCTGACGAGCGCCTGCGACTTGGCCAGTCCTGGCCAAACCTTCTCAGCGATCAAGAGAGCCTCACCCACTCCGCCTGTGTCCGTCACCATATAGCGAGGAAGTGTTGTACTCATACTCATAGTGTAACACCAGTCCTATTCTCCTTTCTCCAGTGCGGTCGCCTCGGGTGCAAGTGACTCACTGGCTGCCTACAGGGACAATAGGAGATTGTGGGACCGCCGAGAACGCCCGAAGCCAATCTGTGGATAACTAGTGTCCACAGGCAGGGCCTGTGGACAACTCCCGCGTTTGCCCGAACAGCGACATCTCTTCGCTCATCCATACACCTCATCATGCGTGCCGGTGGCGACAAAGAAGACCTCGTCGTCAACGACTTGGTAGAGCATGACCCAGTTGCTGTTGCGGCCCTCCAGATGAAGTGCCCGGTACCCCTTCCATTCGCCTGTCAACGGGTGGTCGTTGAACGATGCTGGAATGGGCTTCTCACCTGAGAAGAGGACCGCCAGAACCGCAGCGTTCAGGACATCTTGGCTTCAGTGCTTCTTCTTGCAGCGTTTCAGGTCGCGTGGCCAGGAGGTTGAGAAGTCAGCCCGCAGCATCAGCGCTCGCCCACATTGCCGCAATCAGGTCTTCCGCGTTGTCGAACCGAGCGTGGCCATGCATGGTTTCAACCTCTCGCATCGCAGCGAGGGTGCGTTCGTTGGGGATTTCCGCCCAATCGCCTGCGTCCACGGGCGTGATTTGCACCCAGGGGCGGCTGTGCTTGAACACGGTCACCGGCTGTCCGGTCGCAACGACCGTGTCAGCGATCCTCGAGAATTGTGCCCGGGCGTCGGCTGTGGTCACTGTGATTGGCATGGCATGCTCCTTCATCTGTGTAGGCGTTTATTCTAGCGTGTTTTCGCGCTATTTTTGGTGGGCCAGGCTCGACTCTCCTTGTGCTCCGTCTCATCGGGGCGTAGAAGCATGCCGCGATTGAACCCACCGGACTAGACTTCAACTTTCATTTCTTCACTGTATTGAGACTGAGTCCTTCCATTTCAGTTGTCCACAGGCATGTGTCTGGTCCACAAGACCGACCGGTCACATTATCCATCCGTGTGATTCAAGAGGTAAGGAGACTGCGCGGGCCAACTTTGGCCGAAACCGTGCAACTTCCGAGGGGCGCTTCGGAGTAGGTGCAAAGCACGCCCGTTTCAGGCCAGGAACTGGGCCATCTTTGAGCCAACACCGTGTGGAGCCGCCGAATACACCCGGAGTAGGCCAAAGTTGGCCCGCGTCGATAGGGGAGAGTCAGTTTGGCGCACTGTATATATAGGGAGCGGACCTCATCTAGGTACTGGACCCGGCGACCTCGCGCAGGGTGACAACACATCCCGTCATTCTGCGCGTAGTCGCAGAATCCACACACCAAGCACGGCCCGTTGTCCCCGGCTCTTTTCGCACAGTGTGACCTTCGGTGAGTAGGTAATGGGCCAGGCGTCAGTATTTCCGCGGAACTACACCCTCGGTCATAGAAATCACGGCCCTGACACGCGCTGGACGGCTCAAAATCGACCACAATTCGGCAGTTGCAGGGGGTTGTCGAGTGATTCCAGAATGGCCATCTCACCTATGTTTTTCGGTGTCAGCCGGGCCGAATCTGTGTTAGGCTGTGAAACAGATTCGGGCAGTGTGGCCCGACAAGCCCACGGTACTACGTTTCCACGGCAACTTTAGGAAACTTGGCATAAATGAGTTGTGGATATCCCCCCAAAGAACTAGCGTTCATCAAGAGTACACAGATTCTCTTTTTGAGTACGCAGTTTTTGTCTGTGGGTACGTAGAAAGGGTCTGTTCTCACCGTGGGTCGCTACCACACAATTTCATAAGGTGCGCCGCCGGGGCGCATGAACGTCATGTATCGGGGAGGTCATTGATGACACAGCCACTGGGTTTGTGTAGACATTATGCTGCGGAAGGAGGGGTGCCTCCGACATTGCTATGTCTAGGGGAAACACTCTTCTACAGTCCACATAACCAAAGTCCAAGCCGCGCGCTCACCGAACAACAATCTTCAAATAACCAACAACGAGGGGGATCCCATGTCTAATACGGAACGTCACGCAACGTCAGCGAAGACGTCGAAAACACCAGCATGGAGGCGAGCCTTGGCGGGCATCGCCTCTGGTGCGCTTGCCATCGGAGGGCTGAGTCTGTCCCCGTTATTCTCAGACATCGCTGTTCCTGAGGCCGAGGCCGCAGTGCCTGTGAGCCACAATTTTACGCCCGGAGCGGCGACCTGGACCAAGGTTGTGGGGTTCGAGGCCGTGTGGCCGGCGGACACGGACGGGACCAGTGGCCTGATCGAAGACGCCATCTATTGGGCTGGCTCCCAGTCCGTTTCCTCCAGCACGACCAACGGCGGCGCGACGAGCGATATCTTGGGTATGAGTTACGACTTCTCCGATGACTTGGGGACCTACCGGACTCGCACCGTGTTGCAGATCCATCGGATACCCGGTGTGTCGACGAGTGACTCCTTCGACTCTGCGGTGTTCCGCACGCAGGCCATGGCTCGCATTGGTGGCACGAACGCCGCTCCTGTTGCGTCATCCGACCCAGCGGAGGTCCGTGGTCCCGCTGCTCCGTTGACGGTGTATTTCTGGAACAACGCTCGAACTCCAGCCTCCAGCCCTGGACCAACGTGCGGATCTCAAGCCAACAAGATCGTGCGTATCACATCAGGCGACACGGGCATTTATTGGAGCTGCATCCCGACTGGAGCCGGTGGAGGCTGGAACCCCGGTCTGGGCGGTAACTCGACTGGTGGCGAGGCCGATCAGGCCACAGGCGCCATCTACGTTGTCAGGTCCGTCTCTGGTGAAGTCGACAACCAGTCCAGCACTTCGACGGCTGCCAACACCGAGGACGCATTCACCTTCACGGTCTGGGATCCCCTAACAGGCAAGTACTCTTTGTCGGGTTCAGTTCAACCCGGCGACTGGTACCAGGGCATGACGACTGTGCCGCGGGCAAGAGTCAACCTCCGGGCCAACGTGAACGGGACAGGGAACGCCACCCCAGCCTCGCCTGCTGACTTCGCTTTGGACGCAGACGGCAAGATCTATGCCTATACCGGTGGTTCAGTGTCCACGGCCTATCCCATCAACAACAACGCATCAATCGTGCGTGTGGAGCCAGCCCGTGACGGGAATGGGGACATTGTTGACGGGACAGTGAGCAATCCGTGGCGCTACTATGTGGTGACGAAGATCCAGAAGGACCCGGCGTTCCCGGGTGTGTCGTGGGATTCAGCTGCTTCGATTTATGGCAACGCCTTCCTTAATGGCCAGTTGTTCAATGGTGCCTCCACGAGCGTGGGTGGAACCTACACCTCCCCCGGCAGGGTGACGGGCGGAGGCGCTGGTTTGGGCGTAATGATCAAGATTGATCCCCTGGAAGCGCTGGCCAGGCCCTCTTGGACAATCGAGAACAAGAACCCCTCCAATCTCCCCACGATCACAGACAATGCCTCGCCACAGCAGGCTGCGGTCATCCGCGGCACGCTCTTCAACGACGCTGATGGCGATGGCGTCATCACTCGCGGTGAGAGCGTTCTCATTGGCCAGAAGGTTGCGCTCTACGATTCAGAGTACAACTTGCGTGCTGTTTTCACGACCGACTCTGTTGGCAACTACTCCTTCATCGTGCCTTGGAAGCTAGGGTCGGTATATTACGTCAGGCCTGTCCAAATCCAGGCTCCTCTGGCTGGTACCTCGACTTTGGCTAATGCCGCCCAGACATGGGGCGCAGGCTCGACCGAGTATGGTTATGCCTCCAATGGGGCGGTACTGACCAACACAGCGACAGTCCAGTGCACAAACGGCAATAGCTCGTTGGAAGCTGGCAAGGCGTGCTATGGCGCGAAACTTCCTGGAAATCCGGATCCGGCTTTGGGAGCTATCAAGTCAACAAGTGACCCCGCTGACTGGCTGACCTATGCGAAAGTCGAAATCAATACCTCTCAGGTTGTCCCGTCCGCTGACTTCGCTTTCACGACCGTGGGTTCCTACGGTGACGCGGGTGCAGGACCGGCAGCGACCGCTGCCAACATTCCTGGCCACGTCAATCAGCCAGCCGCAACTGCCTACTTGGGCAACACTGTCGGCTCGTACACCGGACCTGCAACTGACAATGCGGCTCACAATGGTACAGACAATGGCGTGTACGTGAACTCCTACGCCGGCCCGATCGAGCTGCAGGGAACCATCCTGGCTTCGACCAAGGAATACCAGTTGGCGGCCAGAGTCTCCGCCACTGCGCCTGCCACTTCCACCATCCATGGGTGGAACACCACTGCTGGTGGTACCGCATGGTCGGCTGCGCCCACGTGGTCGCCGACGATCAGTGGCACCTCTGCCGCTGGCCCCTACAAGTTCCAGACCGGTGGGACAATCACGGGCACTCCGGTTGTGCAATTCAGGGCCGACATCTCTGCCAATGCTTCTCCGACCCTGGCGACCAATGCTAATGGGGAGTACTCTGCCCTCGCATCGGGCACACCGGCTTGGACAACTCTTGGTGAAATCGAAGACTATACGTTCCAGGTCGCAGATTCGGTCTATCGACCCGCTGTCAAGACGACGTCTGGCTCGGGCACGTTCACGGTGGACGGTGTGACTTTCACCGCTGACAACGTTGGCTTTACCGTTGGCGATGCCAAGGCCGCTCCGGCTGGCACCGAAAAGAAGGTGACAGCCATTGCTCCCAACGCCCAATGGACTGCTACGTCCATGATCGTCAAGGATGTGGAGACTGGAGCTGTCCTGTACACCCCCACCCCATTCCCGGATGGTCTCAACAGCACAAGTATCACATGGACCCCAGCTCTGGGCGACGACGTGATTGTGGAAGTCATCTTCTCTAGGAACCCCGATGTCACGAAGTCGACTTTGACCCTTGACAAAGAGTCCACGACGGTCCACACGAATATCACCGCCACGGCGACGATCATCGACTCCGACAACAATCCGCTGGAGAATGTGATCGTCAACTGGGCCAATAACTCGGCTCCGGTGACGACCATTACCACCGATCCAACTCCCCCTAACACCTGCACGACCGGTGCCGATGGCAAGTGCTCCATCACGAT
>JAISJO010000069.1 GCA_031261485.1 Propionibacteriaceae bacterium
CGTCCAGCCATCCGGCACATTCGAGGTGGCACTCAGCAACTCGCCCACCTTCGCAGTCCCCGAAATTGTCGGGGTGAACTCAGGAGCTGAAGCCGCCTCAAACAGCACAGCCACCGAGAGGGCAGGCACACTCACCGTCCCGCTCGCGGAAGTCCAAGTCGTGCCCTTGACGACATCATCCGCCCCGCCAGATTGTATATCTGACAAGGCAAAATCACGACCGCTCAGACCAGACAGCCCCTGAGATACCGACCACGTATTGGTGTTGAAAACCACCAACATCGCATCGTGCAAACCATCAATGTCCACACTCCCAGAAGACGGGTCGCTGACCAACATGGCCAACACACCAGGGTTGTCCGTCGGAAGGAAAGTCACCCGCTCCTTGATGAGGTCAGTCGTTCCCAGACGGAACAATTCGGAAGAACTGCGCAGTCTCAGCAGGTCGAGGGCCATCGCGTGGGCGGTCTCGGCATCAGCTTGGGTCGGCTTGATGCTCGCGTTGCCGAGCAAGGAAGACATGATGCCCGCATAATCGGCATGGTCCCTGTTCGTGGTCGGAGGCAGACCTGTCCCGTAAGCATTGGTCGCGCCCGTCCAGTCGATGAGGTTGAAGTGATCGCCCGAGTTGTACGAGTTCGGGTCCAGAGACTTCGAGCGCAGAAGATCCGTGCCACCATGCCAGAACGTGGGCGTCTGCGCGAACGTCACAGTAGCCAGCGCCAATGTGTTATACCGGATACGGTCAGCCATCGACGTTCCAGCAGGCAAGCGCATGGCGAGCATGTCGTACAACGTCTGGTTGTCATGGGCGTCGACATATGTCACCGTTTCCGACGGATTCTCCGCATATCCAACACTGTGGCCGTAGCATCCGGCCACGTTCGCGCCCGTGTACGCATACAAGTTGCCCGCGAGCCCCTGCGCAACATCCGCATTGTTACATGCCCCTGGAGAGCCAGTCACGAACCCTGTGGCGGTCAGCGGAGCGTGCGAACCCAGTGAGGCATCGCGCAATCGATCCGAGAATGTGCCGATACCTGTCCCGTTGACTTGGCCCTGAATGGCTGTGTAGAACAGGCGATTATTCGCAATGGAACCAAAGTCCCACCCTTCGCCATAGAGGTAATAAGCCGGGTCGTCGCCCACTCCCGAGCGCCCTTGCTCATCAGCCAAAGCGGCCAGAGCCTCTTGCAGTTTCACCATCGACGAATAGGGCGTGAATCCCATGAGGTCGAAACGGAAACCGTCAATCTTGTAGTCGCGCGCCCAGGTGAGGACCGAGTCGATCATCATCTGCTCGGCCATCTGGTTCTCGCCCGCGAACTCGTCGCAGCAGGTGGACTTCTCGACAGCGCCAGCCTGATTCAGGCGGTGGTAGTATCCCGGCACAGCCTGGTCTAGGACGTTGTCATAGGTCTGGCCGCTAGAGAAAGTGTGGTTGTACACCTGGTCGAGCACGACGCGCAGACCAATGGAATGAAGCGCATCCACCATATCGGCGAATTGTTGGTTGCGAGCGGCTCCCACTTGGGAGTATGTAGCGTCAGGAACTGTCCCGCTGGCTGCATATGAGCCTTCGGGGGCCATCCAATGCAGTGGGTCATAGCCCCAGTTGTACCCGTCAAGGCTGGCGACCGTCTTGTCGCCGTTGGGTTTGTAACCGTTGCAGCCCTCTGTGCCGCCGCCATCACCGGCCGATATTCCAGTGATGCCATCTGGCCCACACACTGCGTCGCGCGCCGCGTATCCGTTCGTGTCAGCGGGCACGTCACCATGAAGCTGGTCGGCCCGGTCCTCAGGAATAGAGGCAATGTCGAAGGTTGGTAGCAAATGAATCGTTGTCATACCTGCCGCCTGCAACTCGGCAAGTTGAATCATGCCTGGGGAGGTCAGGTCAGTGAAGGCCTCGTATGTCCCCTTGATGACGACATCTGCGTCAGTGTCGGCCATGGAGAAGTCGCGGACATGAAGCTCGTAAATCGTCTGGTCCACACTGCGAATGGTGTCAGGTTGTGTTTCGCTGGGCGTGTAGTCAGAGGGTTTGACCACGACGGCGTGGGTGGAGTCGACGGTCAGACCAGTCGCGTACGGATCAACCACAACATTGTTATAGACGGAGTCGTAGGTCGGGCTCAGTTGCTCGGCCGCAGACACTGATCCGTTTGGTTGATACTCAAACTCAAGCGCGTAGACCTCGACATTCCAGTCGTAGGCACGGTCCTTCCAGTCCGACTGGCCCAGGGCAGTCCATGTGCCGGTGGCATCATCGAGGGTGGTGGTCTGCTCCACGCATGTGCCCGTTCCTTCCGCATCTGCATAGAGGCAGAGGTCAACATCGAGAGCAGTTGGCGCCCACAGGCGCAGCGTCGGTGTGTCGCCCGTCCAACTCACACCGAGTGCCTCTCCGCCAGCGATGGCAGCTCGAGCAGCACTCGCGTACACATCGTCCAACACCCCAGCGTTCTGGGTTCCGGTGAGAGACCTGAGGGTCTTCCCAGGCGCAAAAGCAGCAATGACAGTCTCGCCCTTGAGCAAGTCAGGGATATCGCCGATGGACGCGGCGGGCACTTTCAGCACGGTGTATCCGCTTGCCAGAAGCCGGAACTTGTCCACCTGGCTGGGAGTCAACCCCAGAGGATCGCGCGTCAGGGTGATTTGGCTGACAGAGGTCCCGCCAACAGTGGTTGTGATGATACTCCCGTTGGCCGTGATGCCGCCCTCAGGAGCGGTGACCAGGGTCCACGAGGTCGCATCGGAGGCGAGGGCGTTCGGCCAAGCGATGGTCTGCTGGTCAATCCAGTATGCCCGCAGGGCATCGATTCCCTTGTCAACGACGGGCAGTACAGTAATGGAAACATAGTTGTTGGTGGTGTCAAGAACAAAGCGCACGGTCGCCCCAGCGGGCACAGTGAACTTGCAATTTGAGGAGTCATACCAGCCATCTGGCGCGCATCCCGGATCGGTTCCTTGCGGCCCGTAGCTGGTATTGCTCCAGCTCATATTCGTGACTACCTTTGCTGTGTAGTCCGTCCCCGCTTCGATAGCTGACGTCTCCCAGACATAGCGGGTGGGCACAGTGGGATCTTGGGTCATCAGTCCGCGCAAACAAACATCTGACCAGTTCGAACAGGTGGCCAGGTCCTGAGGCATGAGAAGACTCTCGATGAAAGTTCCGGTGACTGTGTAGATCGTGTCATGCGGGACTCCGTCGAGGACTTCGCCGAAGGCATGGGTCTCCGAGTTGTACCAGAAGAAGACAGACGTGGCGCTGCCAAGGGTGAACTGGTGGTTGGCTCCGTTGAACATACCTGTCACGCCATTGGCATAGTTGCCGTAATTCTCCGTCCAGGTTCCGTTGAGGGCAACCTTGTACTCGTAGACTCCTGCGGACAGGGAAAGGGTCGTGGTGTAGAGACCCGACGCTGGGTCCACCTCTAGTTTGAGACCTGCGCATGCAGGGTCCCAATCAGCGCATCCGGTCGCACCCAAGGCGCCAGCAATGGTCACCCATCCCACAGAGGCCGAGTTGTCCGCGGGTGGTTCGGCGGTCACACCTACTCCAGCCAGGGTCGATGACGCGACTAGGGTTCCCGCCGCGTCCATATTGACTGCACGGTATTCCAGCAAAGTCCCCGCTGCATACTTGCTTGTGTTGTCGAAGACTCGTGGATTGGGGCCGGTGTCTGTGCCGAGGATGGTCCAGGTGTCGGACCCCACGACTCTCACCGAGAACGTGGTCTGGCTCCAGGCCGACTTAGGAGCGTTGGCTGTGATGGGGGCAAGTCCACTTACTTTGGTATTGGTGCCAGCGCCACCCAAATCGATTCCAGGAGTGACAGTGAAGGTTGCGTCGGTGACCGGAATCGCAGGATCGGACACAATTCTGTCAGCCTCCAGGGCGACAGCACCAAGGGCCGGGATATCGAGGGTGACTAGGCCATTGGCATCAGCCGTCACTGTCTGACCACTACGAACACCATCTGTCCCTGAAGCATAGTAGGCCGTGTAGGTCGCGCCAGGAGTCAAGGTGGTGAAGGTGAGGGGGGCGAAAGCGGTCCCCGAGTTCACACCTATGAGGTTTTCCACCTGGTCATCTCCGATTCGAGCGAAGGCGTAGGCGCTCCACTGCGCGCCAAGGTTGACATGCGCGCCAGTTGCCAAGGCCGGATGATCCACGCGCAGAGCAGACAGGGTCTGAATCTGTTCGTAATAGGCTCCCGTAGTGTCGTAATGTTCGGCGGTTCCCAGGGTTCCACCGTCGAGCAGCGGGGAGTTCTGATACGCAGTTGACTGGTTCGCGTACAAGCCTTCTCGAGAGAGAGAATCTGCGCCTATGCCGAGGATTCCTTGTTCGTCGCCGTAGTAGATGACTGGCTGGCCACGGCTGAGGAACATGAGGTCGTTGGCGAGCTTTACTCGAGCGCCCACATCACTTGCCCCAGCGCTCTGGAGGAGCCACCCGATACGCCCCATGTCGTGGTTGTCCAGGAAGGTCACCAAGTCGTTTGGATCCGAATCACTGGTGATGTAGTAATCGTCGGCAGCGAACATGTTGGCGAGGTCTTGACCTGTGCCATCACCCGACTTGGCCCATGTGCGCGCACCGAAGGCGAACGGGAAGTCGAGGACCGCGTTCATGTCGGTGTCGCGCATGTAGGGGGATGTTTGGCCGGCGATGTCTTGGTCGTAGATTTCGCCAAATGTGAAGAAGTTAGGCTGTACTCCAGCCGCGCCAGATGACTGGTACGCCTTGATGGCCGCCGTGAACTGCTGCCAGAACTCGAAATTGACGTGCTTTACGGTGTCGATGCGGAAACCGTCAATGCCCATATCCATCCACGAGGTGTAGATGTCAATCATGAGACTCACGACTGCGGGATTCTCTGTCATGAGGTCATCAAGGCTAGAGAAGTCACCCATTGTCGTCCACTCACCGGCGTCCTGCCATTGGTCGCCCAGGATATTGCCTCGATTGTGATACAGAGTCACGTCGTTGAGTTCGCTCGGCACCAGAGACGGAGCGCCTTCTGGGTGGAAGGGGACATAGGGGAAAGAGGTCGCCGGGTCGAGGGTGGGGAAAGGTCCCAGGTCGCCACTGGCATAGTCGGCAGGATTGAACACGTCACCTGACGAGTCAGTGTATGGGACAGTGGTTGTCGTGACGTACGAGGCCTCGCCGCTCACACCCTGGTAGGCAATGACATCGGCTGTGTGGTTGGCGATGATGTCGAAGTACACTTTCATCCCACGATCATGGGCCTGCTCAATGAGATCGGCTAGAGCCTCGTTGCCGCCCAAGTGCGGATCGATCCTGGTGAAATCGGTGATCCAGTAGCCGTGGTAGCCAGCGGTGGAATTGGACGGGTTGTCACCCTGGACCGGGCGGTTGACGAAGGAGGGGGAGAGCCAGATGGCTGTCGTTCCGAGACCCTCGATGTAGTCGAGTTTGCTGATGATCCCTTGGATGTCGCCGCCCTGGTAGAAGCGCGTGTCTGCCGGGTCGTAACCGGAGATGTACTTGTCATCGGAGGTCGTCAGACTCGATTCGTCGCCATTGACGGCGTAATACTGCTTGTCGTTCGCAGACTCACCATTGGCGAACCGATCAGTCAGGACAAAGTAATATTGGTTGCCGGCACCGGGGTCCACCGCCGGGGTCTTGGTCAGGTCGCCATCGGCAATCTCGTACCCCTCGCGCAGTCCGTCCACTTGATACCCAATCTGGTGGGTCGTGGCGTCGAAAATAAAGGTAATGTCCGCATCACCAGCTACTGACAGAGGTATGTTGGCCGCGCCACCATCCAGGCCATAGGACCCGGTCAGAGAGCCACCCACGCCAACTTTGAACTCCCAGTTTCCCGCAGGGATGGGCAGAGTAGTGGTCCATATGGAACTGCTGCCAGAACGGATGAGGGCAGTCTCCAGGCAGGCTGCCTGCCAATCGCCGGGGCATCCCAGTTCAGACTGGAAACTCCCTGCGATGACGTAGTCCGTCGTGGCGCCAGGGGGCGGTGTTGCGTGGGCGGGTGCAGTCTGTATGCCTACCACTGACAGAGCCAGTGCAACTCCTGTAATAGCAACGACGAAACGGCGGGTGATGGATGCGCGCACGGCAACTCCTTTGTTCCAGCAAGCCGGTCCCCAAGGGTCTGCCCCAAGTGGTCCACAATGACGTTCACAGCCTGCTGCCAGCATCCTACCCGAGGAATCAACGTCGGGCTAGGAGGCCTTGTCAGCGCCTATCTAGGCCACGCCGTTATCCAACTGACAGTAGACCAGCGCATAGAGAATGAGACCGCCCGGCCCACTCAAGAGATTCTCGTATTCGATACCATTTGTGAAATCACCCTTGTTCATCTGCGCACCGTAGGCTGCCATTTTGTCGACTTGTGACTTGATATCAGCGGGCGCGGTTGCCTGGAGTTTGGCATAGGCGTCGAGGTCGGCTTTGGTGAATGGCGGAAGGTCCGAACCGGCCTCCTGGAGGGTATAGGGCCCGCCTGCGTTCAGATACTCGGTGTAGGCCTGACAGAACGTGCTGGACACATTTGGCTCGACCGTGGGCAAGGTCATCCCCCCCTCATCGGGATAGTCGTCTGCGGGGTCTGCGGGTTGCACGATTGGGTCATCGGCACCACCGGAGGAGGCAGATTCGCTGGACTGCCCAGTGGTGCCAGGTGTGGGCGTGGCCGAGGTGGTGTCGCCAGGGACAACGACCGTTCCTGGGCTCGAACTGGGCGTGTCGAGGGGATCAGCAGGGTCGCCCGTGCATCCTGACAGCGTCAGGAGAGCCACCACAGCGGCAGTGAAGAAAGAGACAAATGTCCGCGACCTACGAGAGGGTCGAGTTTGACCAGATGATGTCATAGGTCAAGAGTAGCAATGGTCGGAGGGTTCGTGGTTGCCAACTTGCTGTGAGGGTGTACGGGGTGTGGCACACCGCATGATGGTCTGGTTCTCGACTGGCCGTGAGTCATCCTCATCATGTGGTGCATTGGATTCACAGGACAAAGATGGGGCATTCGATTCCGCTGGGATACCTGGTGCATTGCAGGTGTTGATTGGCGAGTCGGTTCAGGAATGCCGCCATCGACCCACGGCTCACCGGATTCGACGGCTGGTAAAGCAACTGTCCACCCACCATCGTGCCAGCCGTAATGTTCTTACTCGCCAGCCACGAAATCGTCTTATAGAACGTGTGAGTCGTCGCAACATCAGCGAACTTCGCCGTAGCAGGCGCAGTATACGAAGGAGACCCTGACAACCGATACATAAGCGCAGACATCGATCCACGATTCACCGCGTTATCCGGCTGATAATACGTCTTCCCACCGATGACGACACCCACCGTGATACCTGAGGCCGCCAGCCACGTGATCTCTTTATAGAACTTGTGACTCTTCGGAACGTCCGTGAACGGAGACGTCACCGGAGGCGTCCACGTCGGCGACCCGGCCATCCGATACAGGAACGCAGCCATCGAACCCCGGTTCACCGGATCGGACGGACTGTACATCCCGGCCCCTGTCCCGACCGTGACACCAGTCTGCGCAACCCAGCAAATCGGACTGTAGAACGTATGCGACGCGGGCACATCCGTGAACACCGGCCCGGTCTTCGACGCCGACACCTTGCTTGCGGTTATGTACCCTGGCTTCGACACTGTCACCTGCACCGAAATCTGGGAACACATGTCTTTCGTCGTGAGTTTGTACGTCGACTGGGTCGCCCCAGCAATCGGCTGCCCAGCCCGCAACCACTGATACGTGACAGTCCCACCCGACACAGACACGCCCACAACCGAAGCAGTCAACACCGACCCCACCGACGAACCACCGGACACCGTCACCGACCCAATCGTGATGGGCTCGGCAGCAACCACCGCAACAGTCATAGTCCCAGAGAAGGGACGAACACCACCAGTGTTCCACGTGAGCTGGTATGACCCAGAACCAGAAAACGTGATAGTTCCCGCCAATTCGTTGATCACATATCCGCCACCAGAAACCGACAACACAGGGTGAGAACCATCTCTATTCGTCACCACAGGCAACGGATAAGCCGTCCCGACAATCCCAGACGGCAAAACCACACTCTGGTAGGACAGATCCACATCCCCAGTCAGACTACTGAGCGGTGACGCATCAGTGACCCGATTGGAGTGGATGCCCAGGTGGGTGAGGCCGGTCAAACCACCTAAGGGTGACACATCACTGACCCGATTGGCGTCAAGGCTCAGGTAGGTGAGGTTGGTCAGGGCGCCCAGCGGCGACACATCGCCGACCTGATTCACGGCAAGTTCCAGGTAGGTGAGGTTGGTCAGGGTGCCTAGGGGTGACACACTGCTGACCTGATTCACGGCAAGGCTGAGGATGTTGAGATTCGTCAGGGTGCCCAACGTCGACACATTGCTGACCTGATTATCGCTAAGGTCCAGGTAGGCGAGGTTGGTCAGGGTGCCCAACGTCGACACATTGCTCACCTGATTACCGCTAAGGTCCAGATAGGTGAGGTTGGTCAGGGTGCCTAGGGGTGACACAGTGCTGATTTGATTGCTGTAGAGGTCCAGGCTGGTGAGGCTGGGCAGGGCGCCCAGCGGCGACACATCACTGATCTGACACAAGGCAAGGTATAGCTGGGTGAGACCTGTGAAGGCTTCCAGGCCAGTGATGTTGGCGATCCCCGTGTTTTCGCAATTCAGGTATGTCAGTGTCTGGGCTTGGGCCGAGGTTACTGGTGCGCCACTGGGTTGTCCGAGGGCGGAGTTGATGCACGCACGCAGATTAGTGTCGGGGATAAACACCGGATCACTGGGGTCAGCCGACGCGACCGGAGCAACCCCCGCCAACACACCAACAGCCAATGCCAAAGCTGTGCCCATCCCAACTAGACGAGCAGAAAAACGACTAGAACGCATAATGAAAACTCCTTCTATCCAGTGCCGCATTGGATCCCGTTGGGATACGTGGTGCATTGCAGATGTTGGCTACTGAGCCGACTCAAGAATGCCGCCATGGACCCACGACTGACCGCGTTGGACGGCTGATACACAAACTGCCCATTCACCATTGTGCCTGCCGTGATGTTCTTACTCGCCAACCACGCGATCGTCTTATAGAACGTATGAGACTTCGCAACATCAGCAAACGTTGGAGTTGCAGGCGCAGTATAAGAAGGAGATCCCGACAACCGATACATGAACGCAGACATCGACCCACGATTCACCACATTGTCCGGCTGGTAATACGGCAGCCCACCAATCGTGACACCTACCGTGATCCCAGTCGCAGCCAGCCACGTGATCTCTTTGTAGAACTTGTGAGTCTTCGGCACATCCGTGAACGGAGACGTGGTCGGCGGCGTCCACGCAGGAGACCCGGCCATCCGATACAAGAACGCCGCCATCGACCCACGATTGACCGGATCAGACGGACTATAGTTCCCGGCCCCAGTCCCGACGGTCACACCTGTTTGCGCAACCCAACAAATCGGACTGTAGAACGTATGCGACGCGGGCACATCCTTGAATACCGGCCCGGTCTTCGACGGTGACGTCGCAATCGCGTTCGGGTACCCCGACTTCGACGCTGTCACCCGCACCGAAATCTGCAAACACATATCTTTCGCCGTCAAGGTGTACGTCGACTGGGTCGCCCCAGCAATCGGCTCACCAGCCCGCAACCACTGATACGACACGGTTGCATCCGAAGGAGTGACCGAGGCAACGCTCGCAGTCAGGGTAGTTCCGACCGCCGACGAACCAGTGATCGAGACCGAACCAATCGTGATTGTACTGGGGATGAACGTTGCCGCTGAGAATACCTTGACGTCGTACGACCCAACGCCGCTGATAGTCACATGGTAAATGTCCGTCGTTCCCTGTGCGGGGGCAGTCAGAGTGGGCATCTGCCAGACGATGTGCGAGTCAGGGATATAGCCGGAGTGCCAATTGGTCCTCTCTCCGTACCCCAGGACGCTCAGTGGGAGGCCGTTCAGGGTGACGCTGACCGTGGTCGACTCAAAGTTGTGTCCTTGCAGGCTGTAGGACCAGTAGCGCGAACTCGGCAGGTTCTCATAGGGGAAGAAGTTGGGTGACGGCCAACTGATTCCTCCGGACACTCGTGTATTCGTCCACAGGTTGTCCGTCATCCACACCAGAACCCCGGCTTGGGTTGTCTGCCCAACTCCAACCTGGCCCAACGGAGGGTAGAGGATGGCGTTGCGGTGGCCCACACTGGAAGTACCTTCGTCCGACATCCACTGAGGGATAACGCCGGTGCCCGTGTACGCCCCAGAAGTCCAGGCCAGATTGCCGTTGAACGCTCCGGTGTACCCATTGGCTGTGTAGCAGGGCCAACTCGAACCTGGAGTATGACTCAAGTTGTCCGCCGCATCCATCATCAAGGCCGCCTGCTGCCCCTGAGTGGTGGCGGTCGCATTTTCGACCACTGATGGCAGACCCGCCAGTGCGCGATAGTAGTTGACGGTGTTGATGACGGCCGTGCGGAAGGGATCAGTGGTTGTCCCCGCAATACAGCCATTGACGGAACCAGTCCATCCGGGCGACACATTGGCATTGGCCAGGAAGATGGTTTGGTACGCATTCTGCACAGCAGCCTGCGAAGTTGTGTCAATTGTGATGGGTGCTGGCGACACTGTCGCCGCCTGTGCCGGGGCGGCTTGCGCGGTCAATACCGACGCAAACAATGCCGCTGCTGCCAATAGGCTTGCTGACTTTCTCATGGTTCGCCTCTTCCCGTTATGTTCTGGAACCGAAGATTGTGAAATTGTGAACAGGGCGTTATTCCATTGGCAACTGTCTATGGTGCCATCGTCTTTGGTGTGCAGTATACATCTGTATTTCCTGCTCAGCGCAGAAAAATGGCACGGTGGCCACTGATTCACGCCCATCGTCATTCTGCGCGAAGTCGCAGAATCTGCGTTTGTCAGATGGGCTCCGCGACTTCGCGCAAAATGACAGAGAATCTTAGTCAGATAGGGACTTCCCTTGGGGGCACTGGATGGCCACGAGGGTCAGTGCTGCAGCGTCCTGATACCCGATCTAAAGAGAATCGAGTGTTAACTCGAACGCGGAAGTCTCGCTATCTTCTTGTAGAAAGAGATTCCCTTGTCAATAGGTCCGTCGAATTTCAGAGAGCCGCGATACATGACGAGTGCGCGTTTGCAGAACTTCTGGGCCGAACTGAGCGAATGAGTGACAAAGAGCAGTGTGACGCCGTCGCGGGACATGATGTCTTGCATTCGGGCGAGGCTCTTCTTGGCGAAGTCCCGGTCGCCGACGGCCAAGACTTCATCCAGGATGAGGATGTCGGGTTTGAGCGAAGAGGCGAAGCCAAAGCCAAGTCGCGCTCTCATCCCAGCGGAGTAAGTCCTCATAGGCTGATCGATGTATTTACCAATCGCGGCGAAGTCTGTGATTTCCGGCAGGAGATCGGCGATCTCCGGTTCTGACAGGCCCCACAGTCGGGCTCTGAGTTTGAGATTCTCCCGTCCGGTGAGTTGGGCATCAAATCCGGCTGTGAGGTCGAGCAGGGCGCTGACCCGGCCATGCACTTCGGCAGTTCCCGAGGTCGGAGTTGTCACCCCAGTGATGATCTTCAGAGCGGTGCTCTTCCCCGCTCCGTTGCTACCGAGGAAAGCCACAGATTCGCCTCTGTTGATGGTGAAGCTGAGGTCGTTGTTGGCGTTCACTTCGTCATACTTGATATGCGGAAAGAAGGTCGAAGCGAAGCGGACCCTGTCGTTGCGATAGAGGTGGTAGGTCTTGGTGACATGCTTGAACTTGACGGCCACGAGGCTTCGCGTGGCCTCTGTCTTGATGAATTGCCCACTAGAGGACATCGGCAATCTCCGTTCGTAGGCGTGTCTGAATCAACACGGCAGCGACAAGCATGACAAAGAAAACTGCCACAAATGGCCAGAGCAAGTCGGGCCTATCCCACATCCAGAAGTGTTCGCAAAGACTGGCTCGCATGCTTGTCGCAAAGAACGTGATGGGATTCACTCGATAGAGCCTTTGAACCCACTCAATTTCGATGTTGTCGACGCGAAAGATGATGCCCGACACCCAGAAAAGAGGTGTGCTCAGCGCCTTGACTAGGTTGTGAAAGTCTCTGCTCAACGCTGACAGGGGAGAGGTCGCCATGGACCACAGGGTCCAGAACAAATACATGACAATCGCCACCACGGGCAATTGGAGCGCGTAAATCGTGAGAGGAATCCTGAAGCCGACCATGAGCGCAAAGACCAGAAGCATCGACATCAGGAAGACAATGAACTTGGCCAAAGCGAAGAAACTGGAGATCACCGAAATTGGGAAACGCAACTTGTTGACGAGGTAGGAGTAGCGGTGATAGACATCTGAGCCGCCGCCCAGCATTCTCGACATGAAGAACCAAGGCACGATTCCTGCCGCCAGCCACACGATAAAGGGAACCCCGTCGACAGGACTTCTGTTTCTGAGGCCGATGGCAAGGGCAAACCAGAAGACTGCGAGATAGATGGCGGGCGTGAGCAGCAGCCACACCCAGCCAAGGACAGTCCCTCGAACTTCTTTTCGCAGTTCCGTCATTGCCAAGCGCCAGGTCTGCCCCCGCCACTCCCAGTTGTCCCGGATGATGTCTCGTAATGTCCTGAACATCTAACCCCTACGCCACAAGGGCTTTGACCTGACATGGCAACACTTGATTCACCGAAGGGATTTTACCATATTGATTAGCGATTCACGGGTCCATCGCGGTGTCGTGGACGCACCAAGTGCTGTTCGATCTGTCTGATTGCCGTGTGCCTAGGGGGAAGAGGTGGCGGGTGGCGGAACTATCAGCGGGGCAGGAGGGTCGCACAGTCCGTCGTATAGGTTGCCGGAGTTGTCTCCGTAGGGGCAGTCGTCGGGTTGGGGTGGTGGGGCGTC
>JAISJO010000085.1 GCA_031261485.1 Propionibacteriaceae bacterium
GCACGGTCGGCGTATTCGGCGGCGCGGGGGTCGTGCGTGACCATGATGATGGTCTGACCCTGAGTGTCGGTGGCCTGGCGCAGGTAATTCAGGAGAAGAGTCGAGTTCTTCGAGTCGAGAGCGCCTGTGGGCTCATCGGCGAAGATGACGGCAGGCCGGGGAAGGAGTGCCCTCGCCACGGCCACGCGCTGCTGCTCGCCACCCGACATTTGAGAGGGCAAGTGGGACAGGCGACCCTTGAGACCCAGCGATGTGACGAGGGCGTCCATGAGCGCCGGGTCGGCCTTCGTCCCCGCGAGTTCGAGAGGCAAGAGGATGTTTTCCTTGGCCGTGTGCGTGGGGAGGAGGTTGAATGACTGGAAGATGAAGCCCACTTCGTCCCGACGCAACTTGGTGAGGTGATTGTCATCGAGGGTTTCCAGAGCCGAACCTGCGAGTTCGATGTGCCCGGAGGTGGGACGGTCCAGACCTGCCAGGCAGTGCATGAAGGTGGACTTGCCCGAGCCGGACGGTCCCATGATGGCGGTGAAGGTGCCTGCGGTGAATACGGCGTTCACCTGGTCAAGGGCAAGGACTTCGGTGTCGCCCTTCCCGTACACCTTGGTCAAGGAAGAGGCAGAAACAATGCTCTGACCGGCCGAAAGTGGGGCCGCAATGTCGTATTGGGGTGAGTTCATGCTCTGACCTTATGATGCGCCACAAGCCCGGACAAGCCAAAATCCCTTGTTTCAGGGCAAGAGGGGACGCGGGAGGGACTTTCAGACAGATCGTGTCATCCTTGAGACTGATATCGACCCCGACCCAGGACGGACTTGGGCTCATCCCCCGCCGTACGACTCTTCGCGGGCTGGCACGTGCAGCACAGGCACTCTTCCCAGAGTCTGGCCCGCCAACTTTGGCCTACTCCGTGCCTTTCACGACGACCGACACGGTGTTGGACCACAGTCAGACGAAATCCGGCCCCGAAATGGGCGAACTTTGCACCAACTCTGGCTCCTACCCTCGAAACTCGTCGGTAAGGGCCAAAGTTCGCACGTCACGGTCCCCGAAACAAGCCGAGTACGCAGAGTCGGCTCTACGACATGGTCACTCGATGTGCCGAGACGTGCGCTGTTTGGTTTGTCATGAGACAGTGGGGATATGGAAGTCGAGGTCGCGCAGTGGCTGGTCAGTGATGAGGCAGCGCCCTACCGGGAGAGTGTGCGTGGGCTGAGTGACCCCACCTCCCTCAAGGCTGGGGCGGACCTGCGCCGGGACCTGGCGCCTGACCGTGCGGCTGCCGTGTTGGAACTGGAGACGCTTCGGCGCAAGGGGCGGGCCAAGCTGTCGGACCTAGCCGACTCGTTGTACCTGACGCGCGAAGGGTTGGAGCAGGCGACCCGCTGGGAGGTTGCCCAATGGCGTGCCCGGAGGCTCACTGCGAACATGGCAGAAGTGGGCATCGTCTTGGATGTGGGCTGTGGCCTGGGTATCGACTCTCTCGGGTTTCAGGAGGGCGGATGGGATGTCATTAGTATTGAGAAAGACCCGGTGACTGCGGTATTTGCCCAAGCCAACCTCTGCGCTGGACTCGAAGGTAAGTCAGGTGATGCGAAGGGAGGCCGTGTCATCCAGGCTGCCCTGGAGGACGTCGACATCTCGGGATGGCTGGCCGACTCCCAGGTCGCTCTCTTCCTCGACCCCGCCCGACGTACCTCCACCTATCGCTCGTGGGATGTGGCGGACCTGAGCCCGTCATGGGACACAGTGCTGGACCTTGTACGGGTCGCTGCCGGACCTGTCGTGGTAAAACTCGGGCCAGGATTCCCGCACACTCTGATTCCTGAAGAGGCAGACGTGACGTGGCTGTCCCATCACGGCGACTTGGTGGAGACGACGCTGTGGTTCCCAGGTACTGGACGCAGGGCAGCAGTCCTCCTTGGCGACCAACCACCAATGTACATAACCGCGACGGATGCCGCTGCGCCTTCGGGTCCCTTGGGCGAGTACATCTACGAGCCCGACCCAGCCATCACCCGTGCCCACGCGACCGGGGACCTCTGCCGACTCCTCGGAGCCCACCGAGTCGCCGACTCCATTGCGTACCTCACCTCAAACACCCTGATGACAACGCCTTTCGCCCAGGCGTTCCATGTTGAGGAGGTCATGGATCACTCCGAAAAGACACTCCGAACCTGGGTGAGAAGCCACAATATCGGGGCACTAGAAATCAAGACGCGGGGCCTCAACGTGGACCCAGCAACACTGCGCCGTACCCTCAAACCGACAGGAAGCAATACTGCCACCCTTATCCTGACTCCCACGGCAGAAGGTACGAAGGCCTTGGTCGTAACCCGAGTTCCAGCCTGAGGGTCACCCAGCGTTACGCGATGGTGCACAAGTCAGCGTCAGAGGATTTGGGGGAAGCACGAGGCCGACCTCTTGCCACGCAATCTCGAGCGGTATCAGTGCGGTCGGAATTCTTCGGCGAGCGCGTGAGCTGCCTCAGTCGTGCCGTATTGGTCGATAGCTTCGATCAGTCGCAGGGGCGGCTTGGGGGTCTGCTGTGCGTCACGGGCAACCGTCATAGCATCACGCAGCACAGGCAGATAGGCGTCATCGGCGGCAGAAAGTAGGTAGGCGAACATGGCGTACAACGCCATCCAGTTCCATACGCTGGGAGTAGCCAAGTAGACACGCTCTCGCCCACTTTGTCGTATTTGCTCCGCCCTGATCCTGTTGAGTTCATAGGTCGTGCCAAGCCCCAGTGCCTCGGACATCCAATCAAGCATGGCATGGTCCAGGGGTAAGTCGGTCATGATCTGGGTCATCTTCGGTTGCAGGCCTGGGACAGACGTGAACTTCTTGACACGGACAACTACTTTTGCCGCTTCCGAGCCCCGTCCACCGCGAACGGCTAGGTGTACCCAATTGTCTTCAACATGCTCCATCTCATCAAGAGGCAGATCACGCCAGCGAGCGGCGAGCAAGGGTTCCAAATCGCGCGGCGGCTTGGTCACTCCGAGGGCATCCACGAGACCGGATTTCCACGACCAGGTAAGAAGCGGCAGCACATCAAGGAACTCGTCCTTTTCTTGCTCTGACAAGTTCTTGAAGCCCCCGGCGATTGCCGAACCTATCGCTGAGGCGATCGGAAGCTTCTTGATATCCGGTTGGGCTTTCATCGCTTGGCCGTAGACCAGCCAGCCGATGAGTTGCTCTTCAGCCTTGGAGCGAGGTTTCCCGTCAGGTCGAGGGTAGGTTGGTAGTGGATCCATATAGTGCAGCTTACTGCCGCTGTACGCAGGTGGAGTTTGGTGGGCGACAGGTTGTGCTTAGGTCGTTGCTCCCAAGGCCCTTGCGATGCTCTTGGGCGTGCCGACAAGTGCCAGACCCCTCAACACCTTCGCTGCAAGCGGGACCAAGCTAACCAGGATTATGCCCACATAGTAGGCGGCAAGACCAAGCGGTTCGGTAATGATTCCAAGAGCAATCTGCAGGATGGGGCCAAGAATCAAGGCCACGCCAGCTACGACCAGAGCGATATTCGCTTTTCTCACTTTAGCTGCAAGAAAACCGGCAACAACATACAATATCCCTGCCAGTAGAGTCAATACGCCGCCGATGCCACCAAGGACGGACATCACCGTCTGATAAGTACCCACATTCATGCCAATGCCTTCAATCAGCGGTGCCGCGTTCTGGGCGAAGAGGCTCGTTACCAAGGCTACGAAAACAGGCAAGGCGAGAGCAAAGTCTGAAATACCGATAACGACCAACCAGTTGCCAGAAGTTCTCTGTCTCTTCAGACGAGAAGAGTCAATGAGCGACTTGATACCCGAGACAACAAGCACGGCGATGGTAAGCAGAGCGGAGACATTTCCCAGAACTAGCTGCCAAGACGGTCCTTCCACTTGTCCTGGATAGGAACCGGGAGACGTGAAAAACCGGAGGATTCTGATGTTCGACAGAAGTGTCACTACGAAACTAATCGTGACAAGCCCAAGGAAGACGAAGCCGAGCACTTTGTAAAGGACACCAGAGTCGGAGTTGCGGACAACCGGGGCGGCCACTGGAGTGTAGTATCCCGGGGCTGGAGCGGCGACGCCTGCCGGAAAAGGGAAGCTCGGGGGTCCAGGAGGGGCACTCGGAACTGAACCGAGGATGCTCGCAGTGCCTTGAGGACCTTCTTGGTAAGACGACATCGCTAGCCTCCTATGGCGTATTTTCCTCCGACAAGGTCAACTCTATCGGCTTGGCGTGGCTCAGCGTCCGAGGTTTCTTGAGATGACATCGAAACAGGCCCGCAGTCACAAGTAGGTCGTTCTGTTCGCTAGAGAAACTGCGTCAGGCGGCGGGCAGCGACCTCTTTCTCGGCGTAGTCCTCTACATGGGAGAGCGATCACTCCACTACTCCGACAGAATAGTCGCCCTGTCGACCGACTCTGGACAGCATCGTGAGAGGCAACCCAGCGTCGCGCTAGGCGATTGATGCCTCTTCATGCCTCCCCCTCTTCTCTGCTCACTTCTTTCCACCGTCTCAGTCATACCGCTGCCCTATTTGGTTTGGTGTCTTCGGGTTCTTCGACAAACCGGAAGTGTTGTTTGAGCGAATTGCCCCATGCGTAATCGCCTGTGTCGCGCTGGACTCTGCCCAGAACGATGCCGGGGGCGACACCAATCTCGGCGGCCAGGCGCTCCACCTCACCTAGGTTGCGGCCACGTGGCAACGCGACAGCCATCTCTGACGGGATGAGTATGTCCGCAGCAAAACGGTCTGCCTCCTGCTCGGTTTCGGAATCGTCGGCCGTCAAGTAAAGACCACGATCCTCGTGAAGGAGCACGTGGCCCAGCTCATGGAACAGGGTGAACCAGAGTTGGTCGTCAGCCTTGCCTCGCAGTGACAACTGGATAATCGGGTGATGATCCAGCCACCGCGTTGCTCCATGCACCCCAAGACCGGGGACTTCAGGGACGATACGCAACGCCACGCCAACACCAGAGAGGTTGTCAATGAGTTGCGCGATGTATGCGTCAGGATCACCCAGAGACAATGCTCGAAGCTTAGGCAAAAGCTCTTGCAGCGCGTCCTTGTCGAACGGCTGCAATGCAGAGAAGACCACGTCGCGCTCAGCCACGGTCAGCCAAGTCAACAAGTGTTTCGACTTGGGGTTGGCGATAGCAGCCTTGCGGTAGGCCACGCCCTGACACCACGTCGAGTCAAGGGCATCCATGCTGGCCACGCGGAAGAAGCTCAACACTTGTTCGACGACACCCGCCTTGTCGTATGGCTCCGCATCAATGAAACCAAGTTTCCTCAGGTAGTTCAGCGGATATGCCTTCGCTTGTGGCAATTGTGCGACCAGGACCGCCTCGGCCTCCAATCGAACAAGGTCGCTGCGATACTGGGCCTCTATTCCATTCCAGAATCGAGAAGTGATGCCAGTGACTCGCTCCAGCGTAATGGCCATGTCGGCGCTGAGGCCGACCTTTCCACGCAGCAACTCGCTCACGTGCTTTGGTGTGACACCAAGCCGACGAGACATCTCTGCGGCATTGACTCCGTTGTCGTCCATCCATTCCTGAATGAACTCGCCAGTGGGTACCGCGTAATTCGGTAAACGTGCCATGATTGTCTCCTTCCTAGTGATAGTCGATAGCCTCAATAACAATGATCAGAGTGTCGCCTCTGTTGGCCTCAACAATGAGACGCCAATTCCTCCCTAGACGCGCTGACCATTGACCAAGACGGTCTCCAGTCAGTTCCTCCCATCGACCCGTCGTCATGAGCAGGTCTTCAACCACCGGCGCCCAGCGTAGCTCGGCGATACGACGCTTGAGTTGCTTGGCCACCTCCGCTCCAAGCCCCTTGACCATGAACCTCTCATCTGTGCAAAGTCGCTCAATGTGTTTGTCGGCATAGTCGATGTCAGCCATCTATGTTACCTATCAGGTAATATGTTACCCGATAGGTAACATATTGTCACGCGGGCGGAGCGGTTGGCTGGCATGGGCATTCTCCCTGTCTATTCGGAGGTGAAGTCGTCTTCCCCTCCATTGTCGTCCAGACCACTGACATTTTCTGGCAGGCCTGCCCCCTCGAGTTAGGGGTTGAGATTCCAGCGGCACCGGACCTTACTCTTGGCTATCACCCATGATGGTGGACAACCAGCCTTCAGCAGATGCGAAATCGGCATCGCTTGTGCCTGGGCGGATGCCGGGTTTTACCTTGTCAGCCCTTGGATACGAACCCAAGAAAGTCACCTCGCGGCAGGTGCGATGCAGACCCTTCAAGGCCTCTTGCATGCGGGGGTCGCGGACGTGGCCTTCGGCGTCGATGGAGAAGTAATAATTGCCCATTTTGTCCTTTTCGGGGCGGGACTCGATGCGACACAGGTTCACCCCGCGCAAGGTGAATTGCTCCAGAATCTCCATCAACGCGCCGGGATGGTCCTCGTTGAGATGGAGCATCACAGAGGTCTTGTCGTACCCAGATGGCTGGGCGGGAGTCCCGGGTCGCGCGACAAGGATGAAGCGAGTCACCGCATCGGGATTGTCGGCGATATCCGAAGCCACGGGGACCAAGCCGTACAACTCCCCCGCCACGGTCGCACACACGGCCGCGTCAAAGGGTGAATCCACCTTGGAAACCTCAGCAGCGGCCCCAGCAGTAGACCCCTGGGTCGTCACCACTGCATCTGGCACATGCACAGCCAACCAATCGCGTACCTGCGCAGCCGCATGGGGGTGCGTGATGACCCTGCGCACATCGGCGAGCGCGTGCCCAGGACGTACATACAACCCGAACCGAACAGGAAGCAATACCTCTGCAATAATCCACACCGGCTCCCCCGCCGCGAGGTTGTCGATGGTCGCCGACACTCCCCCTTCGACCGAGTTCTCAATCGGCACCAAACCTGCTCTGACTTCGCCATTCCGCACAGCGTCGAGTGTGGCGCCCACCGATGCGTACGGCTTCGCCTCCTCAGCGATGTTCAGCGTCAGCAACGCCTGATGTGTGAAAGTCCCTTCCGGGCCGAAGTATCCGAGCATGGAATACAGCCTAGTGGTTGCTCGCGGGCGGACAGGAGAACGCCGAGTATTGAGTGACCTAGAGAACAGCGAACCAACCAGCACTTCGCCAATCCGTCATCCTGGATGCTGCGACTCCGCGCAGCATGACATGATCGTGGGTGACGAGCTTGTGAGTGCACAATCTGACCCGGAGAACCGACTCAGCAGCACCGCGCTGAAGGGTGGGCGTCCTCGTCGGCGTACCTCTTGCGCCAGTACTCGCTGACTGTGGGCAGCGGCTCATCGGGGTGGCGGCGGCGTAGATGGGCGCAGTACGTGTCGTAGTCGGACTCGCCCATGACCCCTTTGACGTACCAAACGACGGCACGCCATGCCCGGAGCACTTGCTCACGGAAGCGCTGGGTATGAACCAGCAATTTCTCAGACATGGCGTACCTCGTTGTCGAATGAATCAGCTAAACGGCGTGTCAGGGTCGTTGTCCAACCCCTCCGGGACCTCGTCGACCGCGTCAATTCCCTCCTGGACGGTCTTGACCGCGACGCCGTGTTCAGCGTTGTACTCCGCCCATTCCTTCGTCAGAGCCTTCTCCGCCTTCGTGGAGAACAAGGACTTCGGCGCGTAGTAATGCGACGGCTGGTCGGGCTCTTCGGTGGTGGGCAGCGAGCCCGCACGAATCGCCTTGATGGCCACCCAAATACCAACCAGAACCACGAGAGCCACCAAGACCATGAAGATGATAGACAATGTTCCCTGGACTGTCGTGTTGCGGATGACAGCGTTGATTTGGGCTTCAGAGCCGGTCACCGAGCACACGGCGTCAGGCGCGGCAGACTTGAAGACGAACACATTGTCACCGGCTGCGTTCTGGCTGGCCGCCTGGACCGTGCCATTGGCGATACCCGCTTTGGCGTTGACGTAACACGAATGCTGCGCCCAATACCCCAACGACTGTGCGGGCGAGAAGATCTTCTGCCAGGAGGCCGCCATGGTAACCACTAGGTCCCAGATCAAGCCGACCCCTGGTATCCATGCCCACTTGACAAGGCCTTTCTTGATGACGACCACAGTGATCAGCGTCAGGGCGATAGCCGCCAGGAGTTGGTTGGAGATGCCGAACAATGGGTACAAGGTATTGATGCCACCCAGCGGATCAGTGACGCCCATGAGCAAGATGGAACCCCACCCAGCGACAACGAGCAAGGAGCAGCCCCATGCACCGACGTGCCACGACGGGTTGGAGAACTTCTTGAAGACTCCGCCCAAGTTGGACAGCGCGTCAGAGAGCATGAACCGGCACACGCGGGTCCCGGCGTCAAGGGTTGTAAGAATGAACAATGCCTCGAACATGATGGCAAAGTGGTACCAGAAGCCCTTCATCGCGTTCCCGCCCAGGAAGGACAGGATGTGCGCCATGCCGACGGCCAGAGTCGGTGCGCCACCTGTGCGGGACACGACTCCACCTGCTTCACCAACGCCAACGCCAGTGTCGTAGATGGTCTGCGTGGCCACATTGACGCAGTCAGGCACAGGGACCAATTCCTTCAGGCTGCACACCCAGTTGGCTGCGTTCGCCGCACTCGTTTGTGCATCATCGGTGACGAACCCCGTCAGAGTCGCCGGAGCGTTCATCGCGAAGTACAAGTGCTGGTCCAGATTCATAGCCGTCACCAAGGCCATCACAGCCACGAAGGACTCAATCATCATGCCGCCATAGCCGATGATACGAATCTGGGATTCTTTCTCGACCATCTTGGGTGTCGTGCCCGACGAGATGAGCGAATGGAATCCCGAGAGCGCCCCACAGGCAATGGTGATGAACAGGAATGGGAACAGACTTCCAGCGAAGATTGGCGCGGCGACAGTGGCCGTCCCCTTGCCCCAATCGGACAGCGCGGGAGCGTTGACAGCGGGAAGAGCGATAAGGACACCGACGGCCAGCAGGACAATCGTGCCGACCTTCATGAAGGTGGACAGGTAATCACGCGGAGCCAACAGCAGCCACACGGGCAAAACAGACGCGAGGAAACCGTAGATGATCAGACACCAAGCCAGCGTGACCGACGAGAGTGTGAAGAACTGGGCGCCCCACGCGGACTCGGCGACCCAACGGCCCGCGACAACGGCGAACAGCATCAGTGCGACACCGATGACAGTGACCTCGGCGACTTTGCCGGGACGCAGGAAGCGCAGATAGATGCCCATGAACAGTGCAATCGGGATGGTGCAGCCAATGGAGAACACGCCCCACGGAGAGTGCGCCAACGCCTGGACGATGATGAGGCCCAAGACAGCGATGAGCATGACCATGATGAACAGAATGCCCAAGATGCCGAAGACGCCCCCGAGTTTGCCCATCTCGTCCTTGATCATTTGCCCAAGTGAGCGGCCCTTTCGACGGGTCGACAGCCACAGAGTCATGTAGTCCTGGACAGCACCGGCCAGGACGCACCCAATGACGATCCAAATGAACGAGGGCAGGAAGCCCATCTGGATGGCGAGCACGGGGCCGACAAGGGGGCCTGCGCCCGCGATGGCGGCGAAGTGATGCCCGAAAAGGATGCGGCGGTCCGTGGGCTGGAAGTCGCGGCCGTTGTCGTAGAGTTCCCCAGGAGTCGCGCGGTCATTCTTCGGGCGGATCACCTTGTATTCGATGAGTCGTGCGTAGAAGCGGTACGCGATGATGTACGTCCCGACAGCCGCGATGACGAAATACGCGCCATTGAGGTGTTCGCCCCGAGCGAAGCACACCAAAGCCCACGCGGTTGCGGTGACCAGGCCGATGACAGCGAAGATGATCCGTTTCGCCGGAGTCATCGGGCTACGATCAATGATCGCAACGGGTGGGTGTGAGTCAGACGTCCTCACGTATTCAAGGTCTGTTGCCATGTCTCTCCTTGGCTTGGTTGTGGGTAAGGGTAAATGTCTGTCCTAACTCTGGAGGCTCCCTCGTCTCAATCAGAGCACTTGCTACTTGTAACAATCCGGGCCAGACACCAACCGAATCAATTTAAGGCCATGGAAGGTTGGGAGTCCAATACGTGGGCAATTTGTCTCACTATATGGGCACGCACGCATACCGTCCGCCGCCATGTCTCTGATACGGCACGCCGACGATGACGGAAGCAGCGACGCGATTATGCCTTTGACAAGCAGAAATATGAACAGAACGAAACCTGTCGAGGTGTCACTGCTCGTTCATGAGAGCGGCGACCGAACCATCCTCGAAAACGGCCTTGATTGCCTTCGCCAAGAGGGGGGCGATGCTCAGTACCGTCAACTTTTCGATACCAACCTTGGGGTCGATAGGCAGGGTGTTTGTGACAATGACTTCTTCGAACGCGGAACGGTTGAGCCGGTCAGCGGCAGGCCCCGACAGGATGGCGTGAGTACAAGCGGCAATGACCTTGGAGGCACCATGTTGCTTGAGCGCCTCCGCAGCCAGACAAATTGTTCCCGCAGTATCAATCATGTCATCCACCAAGAGACAAGTCTTCCCCTCCACATCGCCGACGACCTCGTGAACAGCCACAGTATTGGCCACACTCGGGTCGCGCCTCTTGTGAATGATGGCCAGTGGGCATCCCAACCGGTCGGTCCACTTATCGGCGGTTTTCACTCGGCCTGCATCGGGAGAGACCACCACGAAGTTCTCCATGGCATAGTTCGAGGCGATATAGTCGGCGAGGACCGGCAGACCATAGAGGTGGTCGAGAGGTCCATCAAAATACCCCTGGATCTGGTCGGCGTGAAGGTCCACAGAGATGATACGGTCAGCGCCCGCGACTTTGAGGAGGTCTGCGACCAGACGGGCGGAGATGGGTTCGCGCCCTGCGTGCTTCTTGTCTTGACGGGCATAGGGATAGAAAGGTGCGACGACTGTGATTCTCCTAGCCGAAGCCCTCTTCAAGGCGTCGAGCATGACGAGCATCTCCATGAGTTGGTCGTTGACCGGGGCGCAGTGGGCCTGGATGACGAAGGCATCGCACCCGCGCACAGACTCCTCATATCGGACGTATATCTCGGAATTGGCATACGTCACCATCCGAGCAGGGACAATATCAGTGCCCAGTATGGTCGCAATTTGGGAAGCCAACTGCGGGTGTGACCGTCCCGCGAATAACATCAGATGCTTGACATCCTTCTTGGTCAGGTCAGACACGCCTTTACTCCTTGGTCTCGGACTGGCTCGCTCCCGCGCCACCACGGCGACGGAAGGATTGTACCCACCCTGCGATTGTGCGCTGACGTCCGCGCGCAATTCCCAGGGATCCCGCTTCGACGTCCGCCGTGATGACGGAGCCAGCGGCAATAAGAGCGTCGTCACCGATATGGACGGGGGCGACGAGAACTGAATCGGACCCCACGAAGGCCCTGTCCCCGACTGTGGAGGTGAGTTTGTGGGTGCCATCGTAGTTGGCGAAGATCGTCCCGGCACCGATGTTGACGCCCTCACCGAGAACCGCGTCTCCGCAATACGTCAGGTGAGGGACTTTGGAACCAGCGCCAATGTGTGCGTTCTTGGTCTCGACGAAAGCCCCAATCTTGCCGCCGGGTCCCAGTTGCGTGCCGGGGCGAAGGTAAGAGAAAGGCCCGACGTTCGCATCGGCGGCGATGGTCGCCAAGGTGGCTTCAGATCGCAATACTGTGGCCCGCTCCCCAACCTCGCAATCGGTCAATCGCGTGTCTGGGCCGATGATTGCCCCTGTTGCGATTGACGTCGCGCCACGAAGAATCGTTCCCGGCCACACTTCAGTGTCTGGTTCAATCGACACGCCAGCTTCAATCCAGGTCGTCTTCGGGTCGATGACAGTCACTCCGGCCCTCATGTGGGATTCCACGATGCGGTGGTTGAGCTCGGCAGAGAGAGTGGCCAGTTGTACGCGGTCGTTGACCCCTTCGGTCGCCCAGCGGTCGGATTCGACGTACGCTCCGACGCGGCTTCCCTGCGCGCGCGCGTACGCCACGATGTCCGTGAGGTATAGCTCGCCCTGTGCGTTTGCCGGTGTCAGATGGGTAAGGCCTTCGGCCAGGAGGTCGGCGTCGAAGACGTAAATACCGGAGTTGATCTCGCCGATTTGGCGCTCTTCGGCGGTGGCGTCCTTGTGCTCGCGGATGGCGACGACCTCGACTCCGTCGCGCAAGATGCGCCCGTATCCCGTGGGGTCGTCCACGACAGCGGTCATCACAGTCACGGCATTGTCAGCGCCCCGGTGAGCGGCCACAAGATTGATCAGAATGTCGGTGGTCAGCAGAGGGACGTCGCCATAGGTGACCACGACCTCCCCATGAATGTCGCCCAGGGTGGCCATCGCTGTACGCACGGCGTCGCCTGTGCCAAGAGGTTGTTCCTGGATCGCCTTCAGCGCTGTGGGTGCGATGTCGTTGAGGTGTGCTTCCACCTGATCTCGCTCATGACCCACCACGACGACGAGGCGTTCAGGGTCGAGGCCTTGTGCAGCGTCCAGCGCCCAAGACAGGAGGGAGCGTCCACACAGGGTATGGAGGAGTTTGGATGTACGTGATTTCATGCGAGTGCCTGCGCCTGCCGCAAGGACAATCACCGCCGCCACTGACTCTGCCATCTCACCTTTCAGGTCGGGGTCCACACCCATCCTATCCGCGCACGCCAAGAGGGCAAACCCAAGGGCCATCTGCGAGCGAGTCTGCTTCCACTTCCGAAGCGTCCCTGTCGGCTAGCCCACCGCTAGACGCAGGGGCGTGATGGTGTCGAGTTCGTCGCAGATGTGGTCACGCTGAATCTCAATGTCGTACCTCGTCTGGAGATTCAGCCAAAACATTGCCGTTGTACCGAAGAGACGGGCCAAACGTAATGCTGTATCAGCAGTAACTCGGCGAGTACCGTGGACAATCTCGTTGATTCGACGCGGTGGCACGCCCGTGGCAAGCGCCACTCGGTTCTGGCTCAACCCCAAGGGCACAATGAACTCCTCCTGAAGTATCTCTCCTGGATGGATAGGAGCATGGGCAGTCATTTCGTCACCTCCTCAGTGATAGTCGACAATCTCTACATCTTCGGGACCCGCAGTGGTCCAGACGAAACAGATGCGCCACTGGTCGTTGATTCTGATGCTGCACTGTCCCGTCCGGTCTCCCCGCAGTGTTTCCAACCGATTTCCTGGTGGAATCCGCAAGTCATCAAGGACAACAGCAGCATCCAGCATGGCCAATTTACGCAAAGCAACTCTCTGAATCCTGGAGTCCAGTGACCGAATCCTTTCACGCTGCCACAGCAGTTCGGTTTCCCGAGTTGCGAAGGAGACGATCACATAGACGAGTATAACGCAAGGCGTTATATCAGGCCACATGCAATCGCGTGCCAGACCTGTGGGAGCGAGGGGGAGAGACCCCAAGGTCGCTATTTCGCCAAGCCAAGACGAACTCTGCCCATACCCGACTGATTTTGAGGGTAAGACACGGAGTAGGTGCAAAGTTCGCCCATTCCGAGGCCATTTTCGGGCCGACTTTGAGCCAACGTCGTGGACCAATGCGAATAGTGTGCGGAGTAGGCCAAAGTCCGCCTGTCAGCCAAAGAAGACAAACCCGACTTCTACCATTACCCCAAGAGTGACGCCACAACAACGACATACACGATCACAAAAAGGATGCTCAGCGCGACGCTTGTAATAACACCAATCAAAGCACCCTTGCCCGCAGACTTCGCCCGCAACGGAGTCTGGTCCTTCCACGTCAAATACAAAATGAGCCCAACCAAAGGAATGACGAACCCCAGAAAGGCGTACCCGCCGCTAGGGGCATCACCGGGCGCGGGACCCCGACCAGAAAGAGACACGGCCGACTGGTCCGAGCTGGGGACCAGGTAGGCAATCTCGCTCTCTTTCGCCATCGTTTCACGGAGAAGGTTGTCGGCGGCTTCGTGGTCTCCCGTCTGATGAAGTTTGATTACTTGCATCTTGTTTGCTTCGATTTGTTGCCTTGTGTCGTAGATATACTGGGCCGTCGGGTCCTGGGCCCGAGCCGCAGTCACATTGACCACTGTCTTCTTGTGATACAGGTCTAGGAGGCGCGGGATGTCCTCAGCGGCGACTCGATCCTCGCTCAAACCCTGAAGCATGTCATGGTCAGCCGCGACTCTTCCAATTTCCTCAACAGGGAGACCGTAGTTATCTGCGACCTTGAAAATACTGACCGTCTGCGCCATGATAATCTCCCTAAAGTTAAATGACTATGGTTGTGGCCAATCCCATAAGCAAAAAGTACTGCCCCCCCCCCGAAAGTCAATTTCCCAACAGTGCCCAGTCCCGCGAGATATCTCTCTTGCTGCCGTTGAGCGCATGGGCAAACCATTGAAACAGCAGATTGAAGGCCACACTCGGGTATTTTGGCCCGGCAAATCATGCGGATACGGACAGCGAATCGTGCGGCAACGCATGGCGAATCGTGCAGCAGCGCTAGGTTTCGCCGACGCTCGCCTGTGACAATCAGGATTTGCCGTTCACCACCGTGGAGTGGCGACCTCTTGATTTCGCCTCTGGCCAGACACTGGCAATGGCCGAAGACCCAGTTGGTTGCGGTCAGTGCAATGGGCGCTGACGCAGCCCCACGTTCGCGCGAAAGTCCGGGCGCTGGCCAGGTGCGGGGCGTCGGCGAGTACCGTTGGTGTGGTGAAACGACACAAGACTTACGGCGTTGTCACGGTGGAGGGCGAGGGCAATCGTTCGCTCATGGCGTGGCTGACCGACCATCTCGCACAACACCCCGGATGGGTCACGCTGATCACATGCCTTGCTGCGAGCGTGGTGACATGGGCCGTCCTTGGACTTGATGACAGGCTCACTCCGACGGATGTCATCACGACGCTCGCCGGGCTATGGGCGCTGTTCTTCGGAATCATGATTTACCTGCTCAGTGCCCAAGACACCGACCACATCATCTCCCAAATCTCGGACTTGCAAACACAGTTGTCTAGGGCGCTCACCAGCCCAGATGATGAGGACATCGAGGAGTCGGGGTTGGCCGTCGAGTCCGGGTCGGCCACGCCGCCAGAGCACGGTGGAAACCAACCCGGCCCGAGCGACACGTCTTCAACCAACCCAGTCGACACGCCTTCGACTGGTCCGGATACCGCCCAGGGGCTAGGCCAACGTTCCCCGTCCGATACTTCGCTGACTGGGCTTGAGCAATCGACAACTCAGGAACGTCCGCACGAACGCCGCCAAGATGAGCGCGAACGCCGACGCCCCGACACGAGGCGCAAGATCGAGATTCTCACCACGGCAGAAGACATTGCGCGCAGCGTTCCCGAGGACTTCCTCCACGGATGGTCGAGTGCCACGGGGCTGGCTCTGACCGATGTGACAAGGGCATGGACACGAGACCCGTCAGACCATCAATGGGTCTTGGAGACCGACTCTTCTCGGTGGTTGGTGTTCGCCCGCCACGGTCACGACATCGGGATCGTACCTCTGCATCCCGACCCCCGACAGGTGCCAGGCTGGCGAGACAACCGTCCTGCGAAGACAAGCAAGCCCCGTCGGACAGCGGCACCGCCACAATAGTGCGGCCACAGGCCAGTTTCCAACATCCGTCGGGCTTTGGCTACTTTCGGCTGGGTTCGGCTTTGTTTACGGAATCAGGGGTCTGACTAGGATTTCGTCGTTATCGCCGCGAGTCGCCACGTACATTGTCCCGTTGGTGGCGAAGGTCCACCACTCCAAGTACTCATCGGCCACAGGTACGGACCATGCCATCTTCGGGGTAATTGCGGGTTGTGCCGGGTCTATGACGTAGGCGGCAAGCCTGAAGCTGCGGGACGAATAGTCAGAAGAGTACGCCATAGTGGCCGACAAGGCAGTTGCTCTCCCGCTAACCATGGCGAAATCGGCCCCATCGCTTACTCGACGCACTATTTCTCGACTGGAATCGAACTCGTAAAACGATGCGTACTCGTTGGTAATCCCCTCAACGTAGGCGTTGTTGAGGTACCTCGACGATCCTCCAGTCAACCAGCCGGACTGCTCCCAGATGAAGTGGCCGTCACTCAAGGCATACGCAGTGAGCAACTGATCTTCATAGCCTTCAGAGTAGATCAGAAGAGTCGTCTGCGTCGCTATCCACTCCAAATCGCCGAAGGTGTTTCTACCACAAGCAAACTCACCTGGACTATCCCACAGGGCTTTGTCGCCAGAAGTATCCCACAGCATAATTTGACACTGGCCGTCTCCCATGAAGAGACTTCCTTCGACCCGCAAGACCAGACCAGAACGGTACCCCCCAGGGCGCAGTGGCTCGACATAAACCACCCACTCAGGTGGGTCGTCGTCTGAGTACATCGCTCCGGCGTGACTGTCCGCGCCGAAAACAATGTCTCCACTGCTCGGGTCGCGGTACCCCTGAGGGCTCCAGACGAGACCGGAGATAGTGGCTTCTCCAACTTCAAGGTAATCGGTCGACAGGTCTCGATAGCTGAGAGGGTCTTCGCGTTGAGGCAGCCTTGTAAAGTCGGCCAAGTCAAGGGTGCGGATCGCATCGTACCCCCAGCAGACTGCCCAGTCATTGTCTACTGTCTGACAATACTCTATTCGCTCATCGTAGTAGGACGACACCTCCCCCGTGTCGAGGTCGATCACAAGGCTCACATGGTTGCGGTCCGATTCCTCGTACGCCTCCTCGCTTGAGGTGACAAGCATCCGACAGTCAGGGGTGTACGTCGGCTCGAAACGATAATCGAGATCGGGGTCCATCTGCCCAGTGGCATCCTGAAAGTCCACCGACCATAACTGCTTGCCAGAGGCAATATCATAGCCGGCAATACGGGACTGATCCGCCTGCTTGGGCGCCTTGCCAAAATCCTCCCGGCTATCCCAACTGGGCATGAGGAAGGTCACAAGAACCCCGCACGGAGTCACAACGGGTGCTGCTTCCAAGCCCTCATCTGCCGGGATTCCATCGGTGGCGTTCCACGGCTCGCCCAAGGTCGGTTCGTCCGGGACATCAATGGCTTCAACCACCGGCGCTGGTTCCAGGACGATGGGTAACTCCGGCCCGGGGTTGTGCCAGGTCGGGCCTGCCGGTGTCGGATTAGTCTGAGGAGGCGTGTACTGGCTTGCCAGAGGGTCTTTCGGTCCCAGAGTCGCCCACAGTACGCCGCCTGCGATGATGACCGCCACCACCAAGACGACGACGCCGACAGTCTTGGTCGTGGACCCGGCCTTTGGCGTTGCAGCAGGATATGTCGATTGGTTCTGTGAATAGTATGACCGAGGCTGCTGAGGTTGAGGGTTGGGCGAGTAGGCCTGATACGCCGCAGTCGGCTGGGCTGGCGGGTACGAACCAAGCTGCTGGATTGGTTGGTAAAGAGGTGGCTGGCCTGGCGAATACGAACCTGAGTTGTCCCCTGCGAGAGGGTTGTACATCGACCCGTCCGGCTGCGACCCCCACGACGGGTCAAGGGGCACAAAGCCGCCAGGCGGGAGAAAGTCAGGAAACTGCTCGGGAACCGACCCATCCTGACCCGATGGTGGGACGCTCATGTGTAAATGGTAGCTGTACGCTGCTCGAACCCTTAGAGACACCTCGGAAATGGCCCCTGTCTGGAGCGAGTCAGCGAGGCGACAAGGCCAAGGGATGGGCACCTGTCCAACTTTGGCCATCACCGACCGATTTTGAGGGTAAGGGGCGGAGTAGGCCAAAGTTCGCTTGAGTGACTGACCCCTTATGACAAACTGGTCTCTGTACTGCTGGACGGTGAGAGCAGGAGGGATGATATGGCGTACAAGGTGATCCGGTTTCCAATTTCAGACAGGATGAGGGGCAGAAAGGTCTTCAGAGATGAAGAGGGCGACCTCAGTTTCGATATGAACACCGACACGGAAGTGAATGCCCTACTCACAGCCATGGAAGAACGTGGGTGGGAAGTAGTCAGCACAGCTACAGATGGAACTTCTGCCTACATGTACGTCACTCTTCGCCAGACCGTTTCCTGAGCGCACAACAACGAATTCGCATTCGTCTCCGTCGAGAATCGGCGCTTGGCACTTACCCTTTGGGGGGTGCTGTGGACTCTCGCAGGACCAGGCTGGTGGGGAGTTCGACCTTGTGGGCGGGGGGTTCGATACCTTGGTACGCCATTTCGAGGAGAATACGTGTTGCTTCGCGGGCCATTTCCTGGAGGGGTTGGCGTACGGTGGTCAGCGGCGGGGACACCCATTGGCACAGGGATACGTCGTCGAAGCCCACCACCGAGATGTCGCCAGGAATGGACAGGCCATGCGCTTTGACCGCCTTGTACACGCCGAAGGCCATGAGGTCCGACCCGGCGAAAATGGCGGTCGGGGGATTCTTGAGTCGTAGGAAACGGTCTGCCGCCGCGTACCCTGCCTCCTCTTGGAAATTGCCGTACGCGACGAGTTCCTCGTCGACGGGGATGCCAGCCCGGTCGAGTGCTTGGCGGTAGCCGGCCAGGCGGTCTTGTGAACAGGCAAGTCCTCGGTCGCCTGTGACGATGGCGATGCGGCGATGCCCCAGTCCGAGGAGATGTTCGGTGGCAGAGATGCCGCCATCCACATTGGTCGCCCCAATCACCGGCACATCGTCGTCCGGCGTGCCAATGGGGTCGACCAAGACATAGGGGATACGCAACTTGCGCAACTCGTTGTCAGCGCCGGGTTGAAGGCGGGACACAACCAAGACAAGCCCATCGGAATGGCGCTGCGCAAGAGAGGTTATCCAATGACGGTTGCCGACTGTACGCCCATGGGAAGGAGTCACGACGAGTCCGACCCCCGCTCGGGCGGCCTCCTCCTGCGCCCCCACGAGAATGAGTGTGGCCCACAAGGTGTCCATACCGCGCACCACAATGTCGATGAGTCCTGTCCGATGGCGAATCGACGTCCCCCGCCTGCGGTACCCCTCCTCATCCAAGACCTTGAGAATCTGTTCACGGCGGGCAGCGGATACTCCGGCTCGCCCATTGAGCACTTTGGACACAGTCGCCAGCGACACTCCCGAGAGGGAAGCAATGTCCGCCAGCGTCTTACGCGGTTCTGTCATAGCACGATAGTACAGCGAAAGTTTCCTGAAAGTATGAAGTATCGCCGCTGCGCGGTCGTTGAACGGACACAATCGACCTAGAGTGGAAGTGTGCGTCATTGGCCTCACGCGCACAAGAAAAGGAGCATGTCGTGAATCCCTCCAAGTCAGTTGTCGCCCTGGTTGCTCAACTCACGACCCAAGAGAAGATCGCCCAGTTGATGGGTGTGTGGTTGGGGTACGCCGAAGGAGGCGTTGTCGCTCCCGAGATGGACACCGACGCCGATTCCGCACCAGAGTTCTCCACCTTCGCGGCCCATGGTTTGGGCCAGTTGACAAGGGTATATGGCACGAAGCCCGTCCTGCCGGCCAAGGGACTGGCCACCCTGCTGGGCTACCAGAAATGGGTAAGGGACAACACGCGCGTGCCTATCGGTATCCTCGCCCATGAGGAATGCCTGACGGGTTTGGCGGCCTGGACCGCGACGACATACCCCACTCCCCTGGCCTGGGGCGCGACCTTCAACCCCAACCTCACTCGCGCGATGGGCGACAATATCGGGGAGACAATGGCCGAACTCGGAGTGCATCAGGGATTGGCCCCCGTTCTCGACGTTGTGCGCGATGCGCGCTGGGGCCGCGTCGAAGAAACAATGGGCGAGGACCCTTACCTTATCGGCACGCTGACCAAGGGGTATGTTGAAGGTCTCCAGTCACATGGGTTGTACGCCACGCTCAAGCATTTCGCGGGGTATTCCAACTCGCGCGCCGGGCGGAATCTGGCGCCGGTCCACATGGGCGAGCGCGAACTGAACGACATCTTCCTCATCCCGTTCGAGATTGGCGTCCTGGATGCAGGCGTGGCCTCCGTCATGCCGAGTTACACTGACATTGATGGTGTTCCTGTTCATGCCGACCCCCATATGCTCACTGAGATTCTGCGCGAACGCTGGGGCTTTGAAGGCACAGTCGTGTCCGATTACTTCGGAGTCGCCTTCCTCCTCAAAGAACACGGTATCGCTGCCGACTTGGCCGACGCCGCAGCCCAAGCGCTGGTGGCCGGTCTGGACGTGGAGCTGCCCAGTGGTGACGCCTTCTTGGCCCCGGGATTCTTGGAGCGCTGCGATTCCGACCCAGTGGTAAGTGCCGCCCTCGACCAAGCTGTGACAAGGGTTTTGATACAGAAAGAGGCACTCGGCCTGCTCGACATCGACGCCGAAATCGCACGCCTAGAAGCGCTGCTGAGCCAAGCCCCCGAAACCTTGGACCCACCCTCGCATCGCCGTGTCGCGGCCCAAATCGCTGAAGAATCGGTCATCTTGCTGGCCAACGATGGGACTTTGCCTCTGCAAGATCGTGAGGGTCTGCGCATCGGGGTCGTCGGTCCCAATGCTGACCGCGCGGAGGCTCTGTTCGGCTGTTACTCTTTCGCCAATCACGTTCTCATGCACAACCCCGGCGTGGCTTCCATGATTGACACGCCGACTGTCCTGGACGCCCTGCGCGAAGAGTATCCCCAAGCCAGCGTCACGTACGCCCAAGGATGCACCGTCCGCGAACTTGACAAGACAGGTTTCAATGAGGCAGTGGCGTTGGCGCGGGAATCAGACGTGGTCATCGCGGTCATGGGCGACTCATCCGGTTTGTTCGGTAAAGGCACGTCAGGCGAGGGCTGCGACACTGATTCCATGGACCTCCCGGGTGTGCAATTCGCACTCCTTGATGCGCTGTTGGAGACCGGGACTCCCGTCATCCTCGTCCCCATCACGGGCCGTCCCTATGCCATCGGACCCTACTCTGACAAGGCAAAAGCAACCCTTCAAGCGTTCTTCCCCGGCGAGGAAGGGGCACGCGCGGTTGCTGGCGTCATCTCCGGACGTATCAACCCGTCGGGCCACCTGCCCGTCTCTGTCCCCCGGACTTTGGGGGTTCTGCCCTACTCGTACCTCCATCCCAAGTTGGGCGATCCGTCCGGTGTGTCGAGTATTGACGTGACCCCGCAGTTCTCCTTCGGCCATGGCTTGGCGTACACCACCTTCGAGTATGGCCAACCCCAAGTCAGCTCTCAGGCCCCGGTGGATGGCGTGATTGAGACGAGCGTCGAGGTCACCAACACGGGTAGCCGCCCAGGGGTGGCGCTTGTACAGGTGTACGGCCATGACATTGCTGCTAGCGTGGCGCGTCCCATGCGCCAGTTGCTGGCGTACACCCGAGTGGAACTCGACCCAGGTCAGACCAAGGATGTGGCCTTCCGCATCCCCACAACCCGACTCGCCTTCACCAACCGCGCCCTGGAGCGCGTTGTCGAACCCGGAGATGTGGAGATTTGGTACGGCCTCGACGTGGACCACCCCGCCACCGAGAAGTCGGTCGTCACCCTCACCGGCGATATCGCCCGAGTCACCATGAATTGGGTACGCCTAGCCGAGGTCGCCATCGCGTAAAGCCATGCCATCTGCGGCACATGACACAAAGACAGGATGTCGGACAAAACGGGCCACTTCCCAACCCCGCCGCGCCCGGCGCGGGGGGTCCCCACATACCGGAGGACGGCCGCGCAATATCCAACGCGCCCAAAGCCGGGCCGCCCGAGGATGTGTGGGGGTTAGCCGAGGCAGGACGGGGAGTTGGAAAATGAGAAACCCCAAACAATGTGGTCGCACTTGGAAGCGGAAGAGAGTCAGTCAACATCCACTTTCCACAGCAGCGCCACCTGGTCAGTGGTGCAGTCTTCAATACCCTTGAGACCTTCCAACAGGTGATTCTGGTCGAATCCACCACCACCTGTGATGGGCACACCCTCGCGCAGGACGACGCCACCTGCCACTTGGAGAGATTCGCCCCCCGACGACAAGCTAGTTCCCTGCGGCCACACGACGAGGACGAACTCCCCCTCAGACAGAATCCCCCAGCACCCGGACTCGATTGCCACCGTACCAACGACTCGGGCGTCCATCCCGCCACTCTGATTCGTGGCCACCAGCGCGGTGTTTCCGCCTTCGTCAATGATCCCGACGCCTTCTGGACTTGAACACCCAGCGAGAACGACTCCCAGAGCAAAGAAACAAACCACACGCAATACCACATTCATCTCATCATTCTACCAGTCAGGCCGCGCGAATTCAGTGAAATTTGCAGCGCCTCATATTCACGAAACTTTCTACGTTTATCAAATCGTGACTTTCTTTCGGTGCTCAGGGCGTGCTGGCGCTCCTAGAGTAGGTGTTATGAATTGCCGCGAACTGGTCGCGGTACTGATTCAACCAACCTCAAGGAGGAGAAGTGCGTTCTTCACTCAAGACAGTTGCTGTCTCAGCTGTGATCGCAATGGCCATGTCTGGTCTCGCGGCGTGCAGCACACCCACTGGCACCGAAAGCTCGAATGCCCCAGGCACAGACGCCCAGTCCACGGCTGCGCCCGCCGCAGTCACCATGACCTTCTGGCACAACGGAACTGGCGACAAGTCGCTGGCTTACTGGGACCAAGTCATCAAGGACTTCACAGCGAAGTACCCCAATGTCACCATCACCCCTCAGGCCGTTCAGAACGAAGACTTTGACGGCAAGCTCCAAGCCGCGATGCAGGCCAACACGACACCGGATATCTTCCTCCAGCGTGGTGGCGGCAAGATGGCCGACATGGTCAAGGGCGGCCAGGTCATGGACATCACTGATGTGGTTTCCGCTGCCACCAAGACTGCTTATGGCGAGGGCGTGTTCGCTGCGTACACCACTGGCGGCAAGATCTACGGCATGCCTGCCGCTCTGACCCCCGAAGGCATCTTCTACAGCAAAGACCTGTTCGATCAGGCCGGAATCACCGCGACCCCGACCGATATCGCGAGCCTGAATGCTGCCGTTGACAAGCTCAAGGCCGCTGGCATCGCCCCCATCTCCTTGGGCGCCAAGGATGCATGGCCCGCCGCTCACTGGTATTACCAGTTCTCCCTGCGCGAGTGCAGCCAAGCGGTTGTGGACGCCTTCATCGCTGGCAGCACCGACCTGTCTGACCCCTGCTGGAAGAAAGCAGTTCAGGATGTGGCCGATCTCAACGCCACCAACCCCTGGAACCAGGGCTTCCTCACCACGTCCGCTCAGACTGGCGCTGGCTCTTCTGCCGGCTTGCTCGCCAACCACCAGGCCTCCATGGAACTCATGGGCGCATGGGAACCCGGCGTTCTCGGCGGTCTGACCGAAGATCAGGAAATCCCCGCTGACTTGCAGTTGTTCCCCTTCCCGGCAGTTGCTGGTGGACAGGGCGACCCGAGCGCCATGATGGCTGGTCTTGACGGATACTCTTGCAAGAAGGACGCCCCGCAGGCTTGCGTGGACTTCCTCAACTTCCTCGCTGAGAAGCCTCAGCAAGAAGGTTATGCGACTGCTTACGGTTCTCTGCCGGCCTCCAAGGATGCCACTGGCGCAGTCACCGAGCCTTCGCTGAAGAGCCTCCTCACGGGCTTCCAGAATGCCAAGTATGTCGTGCTGTGGTTCGACACCAGCCTCGGCCAGGATGCTGGCAATGGCTTGAACCAGGCCATCGTCAACCTTCTCGCAGGTCAGATGACTGTGGACCAGACCATGGCGGCCATTCAGTCTGCTGTGAAGTCGGTCTAGCAAACGACGAGCGATTCATCACACGATGAGCATGGCATCTGATACGAGCCAAGTCGCTCAAGTCACCGTAGTGGAGGGTGGCGGCGTAAGTGCGCCGTCACCCTCCACTACATTTACGTCGAAGTCACGTCGGCCCTCCACGAAACGTGGATCCATGGGGCTCGAGATCGGCCTTCTGGCCGGTCCGGCCATCATTGTCTTCGTGCTCTTCGTCATTGTCCCTGTCTTCGTCGCTTTGTATTACGGCTTCTTCTCGTGGAAGGGCTACGGTCCGGCAACCGATTTTGTGGGGCTTGCCAATTACAAGTGGACTCTCACCAACAAAGACTTCTGGGACTCCGTCCTCCACACAGGCCTCATTGCTGTCTTGTCTCTCCTCTTCCAGGGCCCCTTGGCCATCTTGCTGGCGCTTCTCCTCAACCAGAAGATGCGTGGGCGTTCCCTGATTCGTGTCCTCATTTTCGTCCCGTACGTCATCTCCGAAGCCATCGTCGGCATCGGATTCAGCCTCATGCTCCAGGACGCTGGGGCGGTCAACGGACTACTCCACAAGTTGGGCGTCGACCAGACCATATCCTGGATTTCTAGCCCCAAAGTGGCCATCTGGACTCTGATGTTCATCATCACCTGGAAGTACATCGGGTTCGCCGTCATCTTGATGCTGGCCGGTCTCCAAGGTATCCCCGAAGAATTGTCCGAAGCGGCAGCCATCGACGGTGCCTCCTACTGGCAGATTCAGCGCCATATCATGTTGCCTCTGCTGACGCCGACTATCAAGATTTGGGCCTTCCTGTCTCTGATTGGGTCTATGCAATTGTTTGACTTGGTGTACATCATCTGGGGTCAGTACATCGCTGCGACAGCGGGTACCTCGACCATGGCGTACTTCATGGCCCAAAACGGACGACTGTCTGGCCAACTTGGGCGTGGCTCGGCCATCGCCATCATCGTATTCATCATTTCCCTCATCGTGTCCTTGGGGTATCAGCGTTTCGTGCTGAACCGGGACACCGAGGGCGCCCTGACAGATAAGAAGTGATGACAATGTCCGCTATTACAGCCGAACCCAAAGAAACACGTCACTATCGTAGGGAATCGAAGTCTGGCGGTTGGGGAAGCCCGATCGTCTACTTTGTGGCTCTGTGCATGATCGCCATCACCATCGCGCCAGTGCTCTACATCATCTTGGGCGGTTTCCGCTCCAACTCGCAAATCACGACCGACCCTGCGGCATTCCCGAATCCTTGGATGGTTGAGAACTACGCTACCGTCTTGAAGATGCCTTTGTTCTGGCGCATGATGTGGAACTCGACCTACATCGCCCTCATCACAGCACTGGCTGTGGTCGTGCTCGGCGTGATGGCCAGTTTCGTGCTGGCGCGCTATAAGTTCAAGGGTCGCAATGCGATGTACATGTTGTTCGCCTCCGGGATGATGTTCCCTCTGGCTGTGGCTATCACGCCCTTGTACATCATGATCACGAAATCACCGCTAGCCGGGACCTCGTGGGGGGTTATCCTCCCGCAGATTGCGTTCTCACTGCCACAAACAATCATCATCTTGGTGCCATTCTTGGCGGCGATCCCCATGGAAATCGAGGAAGCGGCCACGGTTGACGGGTGCTCACGGTTGGGGTTCTTTGGCCGCATGGTCATACCGTTGTCCATGCCCGGTGTCATCACAGTGGGCATCTTGTCCTTCGTGGGTTCTTGGAACTCCTACATGCTCCCCCTGTACATGTTCGCCAGCGAAGAGCAGTACACCCTGCCGCGTGGTGTTGCGATGTTCTCATCGAATCACTCCCAGGACACTGCCCAGGTCTTGGCGTTCACCACCTTGTCCATGATTCCCGCACTGATCTTCTTCTCGATTTTCGAGCGGCGAATCGTCGGTGGTCTGACAGGTGCCGTCAAGGGGTAAGTATCCCGCAATCTCCTTCGAGTGGGGTGTTCTCTTTCGTCAGAGGACACCCCACTGGCATGTGTACACACGGTAGTTCTTCACTGCCAGGCAAGGTCGTGTCTGGTTCCCAGCGCCGTTGGCTGAAATCCGGGATGCGGCCATTGTGGATAAAGATGCCTTCTGCGGCCAGGGCATCCACCTGCCACGTACTGCCGCCAGCCATGATTGCCAGTTGTCCTCCGCTGCGCACGACCCGATGCCAGGGCAACTCGGACCCGCCCTCTTGAGCGATGGCCCCGACTCGGCGAGCTGCACCAGGATAACCGCACATCGCCGCGACATCACCGTACGTCATGACACGGCCACAGGGGATGTCAGCAACCAATGCCTCCACGCGCGCCCGCATGTCCGATTCGGTCATGTACGGCACTTTACTGGATGTGCGATAGGCGTCAGAACAGTTGAGTCCGACTGATCTTTGTGGATTCTGCGACGTCGCGCAGGATGACGGGGCGAGGAAGCGCGGGATGTCGGGGCGACGTCGCGCAGCATAGTCGGACGACTCCTACCCCATGGTGAGGACTCGGTCGCACCTGGCGGCTACTGACTCGTCGTGGGTGATGACCAGCAGGGGGCGGGTGCCCACTGTGGCGAAGAGGTCGTCCATGAGGGCGTCGGCGGTTTCACGGTCCAGGTGCTCGGTGGGTTCGTCGAGGATGAGCAGGCGGTAATCGCCTACCAGGAGGCGAGCCAGGGCAAGACGACGTGCTTCCCCGCCTGAGATCGTGGAGCCCATTTCGCCGATTTGGCGCTCGGGGTCTAGGGACAGGCCTGCCTCAGCCAGTGCGGCGACGACTTCATCCTCGGTGGCGCCCTTGTTGCCGATACGTACATTCTCCGAGACGGATGTGGCGAAGATATGGGCGTCCTGCGCGAGGTACCCAATCCTCCCGGTCGTCTCCAAATCCCCACTGACAGGGGGAATCAGTCCCATGATGGTCGCGGCGAGCGTCGTCTTACCAATGCCTGACGGTCCCATGACGCCCACTGCTTCGCCAGGCCCCACGTCGATGGTCAGGCCAGACGCCACAATGCCCGTCACGCCCTGTCCACTAGTGGCGCTGTCGCTAGGTCCGTGCATCGCAACATTGTTGGCTTGCTCAAGAGTAAGAGGCCAGCCAATCGTCAGGGACTCGCAGTGGATGGACGGCACCACATCGGCGTCCTGCGGCACCACGTCGCCACGCCCGATGGCGGGGGCGTCAATGATGTCCATGACGCGGCCGAGCGCCACCTTGGCCCGTGTCATCGTCTGAGCGGCCTGGGTGAAGTTGGCGAAGACCTCGTGCAGGGCCAGCGGAGTCAAGACCATGACGGCCAGCAGTCTGTCCCCCATCGTCCCCGCGCATACTGCATCCGCACCGATCCATAGTCCGCCCAAAACGCCTAGTCCGGCGGCGATAATCTGGAGCCCATTGCCGATGCCTTGGGCCCAAGCGGCGCGCTCTTCGGTACGGCGCAAGCGCAGGTCCACATCGCTCATCTTGCCCAAGGCAGACTCGCTCGCGTTGTACGCGGCAAGGTCGATAGCGGTCCGGGACAGGTCATGGACGACCATGCCAAGTTCGCCGCGCAAAGGCACCGCTTCCTCGTCGGAGCGCAAGGACACTCGGGCCGTCAACCACGGCACGACGATGCCTCCCAGAATTGCCGAGACAAGGATCGCCAGGGACGCCCACATTGAGAAACGAGCAATCATCGCGCACACGCCCACGATGACGAGAGCGGCTGCGACGAAGGGCTGGAGGATACGTACAACCACGTCCTCGATGGCTTCGACGTCGGACACCACACGCACCAACAAGTCGCCCTGCCGGCGTCCCAGAAGGGTGGTTCGGGCGAGACTGGAGTAGGTCTTCAGGCGCAGCGCGGACTGCATCCTCAAGGCGATATCGTGGCCGACAAGGCGTTCGACATAACGGAACACGCCTCTCGAAATACCGAAGAAACGCACACCCACGGCGGCGACACTCAACTCTAGGAAGTACGGATGTTGTGCGGCCTTCGATATGAGCCAGGCTGAAACTCCCATGAGAGCCACGGCAGCGCCTGACGCGGCGGCGGCAAGGAGAACGGCGGCAAGGAGGCGGGATCTCGCACCGGGGACTGCGTCTAGTAGGCCCGTGACTAGGCGTAGGAGGGGGCTGCCCTTTCTTGTTCTCTGCCTGGTGTCTTCTTTTGTCTCGGGTTCTGTATCGGACTTTGCATGGGGTTTGGTCTCGCTTGCGCTTTGAGTTTCTGCTTTGGCCTGGGGTTTAGTCTCGCTTTCGCTTTGAGATTGGCTTTGGGCTTCGGGTGCGGAGCCCTGACTCGGCTCACCCCCATGCGTCCTCGGGCCGTATTCAGTTTCTTCCGTTGCGTTTTCTAGAGGGCGGCCCTGCGGGTCCTGGGGGGCCCCCGAGCCGGCCGCGGGCGCTTCTGCTGCCGCAGTTTGGCCCAGAGTTTGGTTCTCAAGTGCAGTTGTGCCGGTGACTTGGTTTGTTTGCGCGGGTTGGTCCAAAGCTTCGCTCTCAAGTGCAGTCGCGCTGTGGTTTGGTTCGGCCACCAGGCTTACGCCGGTGTCTGCTAGGCGCAGGTCATCGGTGAGGCTTGGGGCGGGCTCGGCATGTGTCTCGACTTCTATGACGCGGTCGGCTGCCTCGATGACGGCTTCGCGGTGGCTCACTACCAAGGCGGTCGCACCGGACTCCTTGAGACTGAGAAGGACCTTGGCTTCGGTGTCGGCGTCTAGGCCGGCGGTGGGCTCGTCCAAGATGAGCAGGCGCGCGCCACCCAGTTCGATACGGGCGAGGGCGCGAGCGATGCCGACTCGGCGGCGCTCCCCCACGGACAGGCTTTCGCCTTCTTCGCCCACTGTACGAGTTTGGTCGAGGTGGCCAGCACCGGCACGGTCGAGCATGGCGTGTACCTGCTCGTCGGTCGCATCCGGGTATCCCAGGCGCACATTGTCCGCAATCGTTCCGTTCATCATGCCCGGGGTCTGAGGGACGTAGGCCAGTCCCGCGCGCCATGCCACCCAATCGACCTGGCCAAAGGGCTGACCCGACAAGACCAAATCGCCGTCAGGCGCAAGGAACCCAAGAACGCAGTTGAGAAGCGTAGTCTTGCCGCCCCCAGATCGCCCAGCCAGGGCCACAATCTCCCTAGCCCTGACTTCCAGATTGAACGGCCCGATAGCCGTGTCAGTTCCCGGATAAGTGTAAGTAATGTTTCGTGCACTAATAAGGGAGGACGAGTCACTGTCGCACCCGGACGCGCCCGGCGCGGGGGTTCCCCACACACCGGAGGACGGCCGCGCAGTATCCAACGCGCCCAAAGCCGGGCCGCCCGAGGATGTGTGGGGGTTGGCCGAGGCAGGACGGGCGCCAACCGAATCACTCGCACTGCTGACCTCATCACTACCAGAGGCATCATCACTCCCTCTGGAGACATTAGACAATGTCTCGGCCCGGTCAATTTCCGCGAACGCCGCCTCAGCGGCAGCCAACCCATCCGCTGAGTCGTGATAATGCACGCCCACTTGGCGGATCGGCAGGTACACCTCCGGCGCGAGGATCAGGACGAACAAAGCGGTGGCGAAATCCATCTGTCCGTACACCAGGCGAGTGCCGATGACGAGGGCCACCACCGCCACCGCGATGGTGGAGAACAGTTCGAGGACGAAGGCGGACAAGAAGGAGATGCGCAGAATCCCCATCGTCTCGCGACGGTTGGCGTCCTCAGTGCGACGCAATCCCTCGATTTGAGCGCGGGCACGTCCGAAGACTTGGAGGGTGGGCAGCCCCGCCACGAGGTCGGCGAAGTGGGAAGCCAGTCGAGACTGGTACTTCCAACGCCGCGTGACTTGCTTCTCGGTGGTCCATCCGACCAGCGCCATGAGCACAGGGATGAAGGGGATGGTGGCGGCGATGATGAGCGCCGACTTCCAATCGGAGAAGAGGATGGCCGCGCCGACGATGAGAGGCACAGTACACGCAAGGAGCAATTGCGGTAGGTACTTGGAGAAGTAACCGTCCAGGGCGTCCAGCCCCTGCGTTACCAAAGTGACAAGGGGAGATGAGGTCGTGGTCTGGTTGGCGGGGGAAGACAGGCGTGCGGAAAGGATGTCTCGACGCAACTGGGACTTCACGGCGGCGGCGGTGCGCTGGGCCAGCCATGAGGAAGCCCAGCCGAGGACGCCGCGCCCGATGAGGACGAGCGCCAAGAGGACCAGCCACCGTGTCATTCCCGTCATCGCATGGGACGAGAAGACCGAGGAGATGGAGGTGGACAGGAGTTTGGCCTGGCACAAGATGAGCACAGCGGTGAGCGACCCGACCACGACACCGGAAATCATGTACCCCCGTGTGGCGCGGGCACGAGTCACCAAGCGTGGGTCGATAGGACCGGACGGGCGACTGCGCTCCTTCTTCTTTGTGGTGCCTTCAGCCGTGGCGTCAGAATCTGGCGAGTCCCCGGCCGTCGACTGCTCCGACTCGTCGAGTGCCGTTGCTTCCTCTAGTTTCTCCTGCATCTTTGCCCTTCTGCATCTGTGCCTCATCGCGTTCATCAGGACGACCAGGCGGGTTCAAGGGATCGTTGCGACATGATGATCTCATGGCGAGTTTAGCAGCACGCCACGGGAGGCTTCGGCGGCATCCATACTTGTCACCGGAGTCCCAAGACTCCCCATTCAGCACTCAGGGAAACGCCGACTAACACCTATCGTCATTCTGCGCGAAGTCGAAGCGGCCAACAATCAGTGGTTCCTTAGGCCAATCAGTTGAAGCCATAGAGACCCCGCGCGACGTGGTACATGCCGACAGCCACCGTCCTACCCACTCTGCCTGGGTTCCTCAGTAGCCGGGAGGGAAAGCCATGACGCAAGAACTCATACTGTGTGGGATAGCCCTCCT
>JAISJO010000111.1 GCA_031261485.1 Propionibacteriaceae bacterium
CGCGTCAAGATCGGCACCGCCGCCGAAATCGCAGACATGCTCGTACGCCCCATCCTGGAGGACCTTGACTACCGTGGTTCGGAAGTCATCCTCTTCGTCAATGGCATGGGTGCCACTCCGCTTATTGAGTTGTTCATTGTGTACGGTGAAGTCGCCAAGATTTTGGAGGCCGAAGGTGTACGTGTGGTGCGCAACCTGACAGGCAACTACATCACCAGCCTCGACATGGCTGGCTGCTCTGTTACCCTCCTCAAGGCCGACGACGAGATGATCCACCTGTGGGACGCCCCGGTCGTCACTCCCGGATTGAGATGGGGTAGGTGAGATGTCGCTCGACACATCGTCTGTCGTCGCCTGGTTGACGGATTTCGCTTCCGTCATCCATGACAATGCCGACCTGTTGACCGATCTCGACCGCGAGATTGGCGACGGGGACCATGGTTCCAATATGGACCGTGGGATGAAAGCCGTGGCTGAGTTGGAGTCTGCCTCCTTCCCGACTGCCGCCGACTACCTCAAGAAGATCGGCATGACGCTGGTCTCGACGGTAGGTGGTGCGTCTGGACCTCTGTACGGCACCTTCTTCCTGCGCGTGGGCACGGCATGGGGTGACGCAGCAAGTGCTGAAGACCTGGGTAAGGCGCTGCGCGCCGGACTCGACGGCATCCTCGCAAGGGGCAAGGCCGAGGTCGGCGACAAGACGATGGTCGATGCGCTCACTCCTGCGCTCGCCGCCTACGACGAGCATGCCAGTGAAGGAATCGAGGCCGCTCTCAATGCGGCTGCCCTCGCCTGTGCGGCAGGAAGGGACGCGACGATACCGCTGGTCGCTCGAAAGGGACGTGCGTCGTACCTGGGTGAGCGTTCGGCGGGACACCAAGATCCTGGCGCCACATCTGTGACCTTCCTCATCGAAGCGGCTGCGCGTTCGCTCGCATAGGGAACCACTGATTGATCATGTACTGTCGTCGGAACCCCGGACCGGGCGGTCTTCGCGTCCAATATCTTGCGATGGACGTCCAGTCCATGTACAAGATATCGACCACGAATCCCATCCCGCCCGACGCCCCGCCACCAGCACAGCATCAATCAGCACTCCCCTAGGGAACCACTGACTAGTCATGTCGTCATTCTGCGCGAAATCGAAGGGTGACTCGAAGATGTGATCGACAGTCAGACTCCCTAGCCGTATCGATGTCACAAGGAGGAATTGTGGTCGGAATTGTTGTTGTTTCGCATTCGCGTGCCCTCGCCAGTGCTGCTGTAGCGCTCGCTGAAGAGATGGTGCCCGAAGATGCGCGCCCCGCCATCGGGATTGCTGCTGGCCTGAGTGAGACTGTTTTTGGAACGGACGCGGCCGATATCGCCGAGACCGTCCAGAGTGTCGACTCTCCTGACGGCGTGCTCATCCTCGTGGACTTGGGCTCTGCATTGCTGTCTGCCGAAATGGCTTTGGAGTTCATCGGCCCCGATGTCGCCGATCATGTGAAGATTTCGGCTGCTCCTTTGGTCGAGGGTCTTCTCGCGGCCGTTGTCTCCGCCACTGCCGGGTCACCTCTTACTGAGGTGGCCCGCGAGGCAGAATTGGGGCTGCTCGCCAAGAGGGAGCACTTGGGATACGAGGATGCCGAGCCGGATGTCCCCATGTCCACCGATGAACTGCCGGACTTCACCAGCGGCGGTGTCTTGCACTATACGACGACCATCCTCAACTCACACGGGCTCCATGCCCGCCCGGCTGCTGCGCTCGTGGCTGGCCTGCGCGGTATTGATGCCACAGTGACGGTATCCAACGCGAGCACCGGCAAAGGCCCTGTACCGGCCACCAGTTTGACCCTCATCCAAACCCTCGGACTGCGACATGGCGACGAATTGGAAGTCACCATCGTCGGGCGTGAAGCCGAAGACGCCCTCGACGCGATTATTCACCTAGCCGAGGCACAGTTTGGGGAAGCCCCACTGGGCCCCAATGCTGATGCCCCAACTCCGACACCGCCGAAACCCAAGCCTGCCGACCCGACGCGCACGGGCCGCCAGATTGTCATTGGGCCAGCCCATCATGTGTCGATCACGCCTGACATCTCGGAGTACGTCCCAGGCTCCCCAGAGGTGGAGTTGGCTCGCCTGAACGCAGCCATCGGGCAGGCTGGGGAGATTCTTGACGAACTGGAACGCGCCGGCGGCCTGGGAATCTACCAGGTGCAGTCCATCATGCTCGCCGACGACATCACACAGGCCAAACTGAGAGAAGCCATCGCGTCGGGGGTTTCGGCAGTCGATGCCGTGCAGGAGCGTTTCACTGCGCTTGCCGCCGATCTAGACGCGATTCCGGACGCTTACCTGCGAGCGAGAGCAGAAGACCACCGAGGATTGCGTCGCGTCCTCCTGAGAATACTGACGGGCAAGGAAACCTCGACAGCATTCGCAGCAGGCATCATGATCATCAACGAACTCGACCCACTGACCTCCGGGTCGCTTGATCCACGACTGTGCCAAGGGGTCATCACCACCAGCGGAGGCTCGACCGGTCATGGAGTCATCCTTGCTCAAGCGCGGGGATTTGCCGTTCTGACAGGTCGGCCGGAAGCAGTCGATATTTCTGAAGACACAAACATTGCTTTCGACCCTGTCACTGGCGAACTCTTGATCGACCCGAGCCCAGCGCAACTCGACGTACTTGCCGCCAAGCAGAAAGAGCGCGACGCCGATGCGGTTCAGGCAGCGCAGCAAGCCCACGACCCAGCCCTGACTCTGTCTGGACGCCAAATCACTGTCGAAGCGAATATCGCATCGCTGGAGGATGCTGTACTGGCAATGGAGAAAGGCGCAGAAGGCTCAGGGCTCGTGCGCACGGAAGTCCTCTTCGCAGACTGGAAGACCGCACCCACCGCTGAGGAACAAGCAGAGACCTACGTCGCCATTGGCAAGGCCTTGGGTGGGGCGCTCATCACCATTCGAACATGGGATCCTGGAGGAGACAAGCCCCTGCCCTTCCTTCCACAGGACCCCGAGGCCAACCCCATGCTCGGCGAGCGCGGCATACGCGCGATGCGACGCAACTCTGAGATTTTCGACGAGCAACTTCGGGCAATTCTCCTGGCGAGTCGGGAAACGCCTGTACGTGTCATGTTCCCCATGGTGACCGGTACCCTGTCCGTCGAGTGGGGCCGTCAACGCATCGCCGCTCAACGCCGCTTGGTCGGCGGGTCCATCGACCAGGGCATCATGATTGAAACCCCGGCCGCCGCCATTCGCGCCGAAGACTTCCTCGGCATGGCAGATTTCATCTCTTTCGGCACGAATGACCTCACTCAGTACACCATGGCCATGGACAGAGGCAATGCTCGCGTGTCCTCCATCGGCGAAGGCCCACTGCCCGCAGTATGGGACCTCATGACCCACGCCGCCCAGGTCTTCAAAGGCAAGCCCGTGGCCGTATGTGGGGACATGGCATCCAACCCTGAACTAGTCAGCAGACTGGTTGGGATCGGGGTCACCGAGTTGAGTGTGCGACCTCCCCTCATCGGCGTCGTGAAGCAGGCTGTTCGGCGCGTCTGAGGTCGGGACCGACTGCAAGGGCGGTGCAGCTAGCCATGGAGTCAGGTCGACGGTGTAGCCGCCGGAAGGCGTAGGGTACAAAATCTGCCTGGGTGTGGACTCGTAGCGCGGAAGATCCACCGCGTCGTTCACCGCATGGAGCTCAGCGATGGTGGAGACGAACTTTGTCGGCTTGACCACAACAGGGCGCGCTGCGGCAGGCGCGGACGAGCGCACAACCCCTCTCTGTCGAGCAATGAAGTCCACGATGAGGATGAGGACGACCTCGACCGCCAGGTAGGCAAGCATGATGGGACTGCCTGTTCCTTCAGAACGGTCGAACATGCCGGAGATGTCGGAGAAGGGCAGCATCCATTCTGAGAACAGGTTGTTCACGATGTGGAGCGCGATGGATGCCTCCAACCCGCCCGTTCGGTAGGCCAGCCACCACATGATGAGGCCCACGCCGAAATAGAAGACGTTGAGCCAAGGGTCCCCTGCCCCGTGAATCCACATGAAGACCAGGGAAGAACCCACAGCGGCCACAATGAGGCTCGTGAGTCTGTGGGGGATGAGGCCCGCCAGCGAGCGAGCAAGCACCCCACGCACGGCATACTCCTCACCAGCGCACTGGAGAGGGGTGGTCAACAGGATGCCGACAATCATAAGGGCAGTCGTCGGCAGAATGCTCAGGTCGAATAGCCCGTAGTCAGAAGGCCCTAGGATGGCGATTTCGGCAGCCGTCTCCACTGCATATCCCGCAGCGAACACGCCCAGCGCTATCCAGAACCACTTCCAGCGGAAGCGCCCGACCACCGATGTGAGCCACCCAAAGCCCTGATGATAGATGAGGTAAGACACCAGGACCGCGAGCGGAACCATCGCGACAATGCTCACATTGTTGATGAGAAAGACGGCGGGAGTGGTGACAGACTGGTCGAATATCCAGTTCGGCTCAACTATGATGATTGCGAAGGCGGCTCCGAAAGAGGAGACGAGGAATGCCACAACAATGGCGGCCACCGCGATGAACCCCCACCACCATGCACGAGCGGGCACTCGGTAGAACCGCATGTAGTCCGTCAGCTCCGTCGGTTGAAAGAGCTTCACGGGTTTGGGGAGGACCATGGCGGCGGGCGGCCAATACCCCTGCGGAGGCTGCGCTGGCCCTGGGCAGGCTGGCCCTGGGTAGGGATAGCCTGGCTGGCTAGGCGCGGGCGCTTGACTCCCGAACTGCAACTGATCTGACATGCTTCCAGTGTGCCAGATGGGGCGGACATAATTGCCCGAAAAGCGAGCTCCCAGGCAACCGACACCACCGCGACGACAATCAGACACCACCGGGACAACATTGCACACACGCCGATACACTTGACCTATGCGCGACTGGAAAAACTGGGTGACCTTGGCGGCCCGACTCATCTTGGGAATCGTCTTCATCATCGCCGGTGTTGGCAAGATTGGGAACCTCACCCAGTCCGTCGCCGCCACGAATGCTTACCAAATCCTGCCAAGCTCCGTTGCGCAGATTGTTGGGTACGCTCTCCCCTTCTGTGAAGTCGGTCTCGGGTTAGTCCTTGTCGCAGGGCTGTTTACTCGTGTGGCAGGGGCTTTGGGCGGCCTGCTCCAGTTGGCATTCATCATCGCTATCGCCTCGGTATGGGCGCGCGGCATCTCCATCGACTGCGGATGTTTCGGTAATGGTGGACCCGTCGACCCCGTACAGGCAGTGAAGAATTACCCCTGGGATATTCTGCGCGATGTCGGCCTGCTCGCTTGCGGGGCGTGGTTGGTCTTCCTCGGCAAACCCTTCCTGGCCATCGACTCCTGGCTGTTCAAGCCACTCGACCAGATCGCCGCCGAGATGGGCCCGAAGGGGGCCAAGGGCGGTAAGGGTTCCAAGCGCCGGTAAGTAGCCTCTTGCTCGCTACTGGGTCGTGCCGCGAATCGGTTGGATTCCGCGACGGCACTCAGAACAATGACGGTAACTAGTCAGCGAGCGGCCCGAAAGGCAAGCCCAACTCGGCGAGCTTCGCCTCACCGCCATCTTCCTCAGACAGCACCCACAGGCCCTTCTTGGTGACCGTGATCGTGTTCTCCCAGTGCGCAGACACAGACCTGTCATGAGTGACAATGGTCCATTCGTCGTCCAGTACATCCACGCGCGTCGTACCCAGGGTAATCATGGGCTCGATGCACAAGCACATGCCAACCTCAATCGCGGCACCTGCCCGATGGCCGTAGTTGGGGATATCGGGTGCCTGGTGCATCTCGTGGCCGATACCGTGACCGACGAAGTCACGTACAATCCCGTAGGGACCAGACCGTCGAACCGAGCGCTCAACCGCGGCCGAAATGTCCCCAATCGAACCTCTCAGCCGCGCCGCAGCGATACCGGCCCACATGGATTTCTCACAGGCCTGCGACAAGTTAGCGACAGGAGCACTGACCTCTCCAACGAGGACCGACCGCGCTGCGTCACCGTTATAGCCATCGACGACCGCGCCGAAGTCGATACTGAGTAAGTCGCCGGACTCCAGAACGCGCTCACCAGGTATCCCGTGTACGACCTCTTCGTTGACCGAACAGCAGGTGACAGCGGGAAAGGGTGGCACCCCATATCCCGGTTCGTGCCCGAGGAAGTTGGATGTCGCACCGGCTTGGCGTAAACACTCAGCCCCGATGGCATCCACTTCAGCCGTGGTTATCCCAGGCTTGACCGCATCGACCATTGCTTTGAGCGAACGCGCGACAATGAGTCCGGCGCGGCGCATAGTGAGCATATCCTCGGGGGAGACAATCTCGATTCCCGGGGACCGTCGCCGACTCATTTGGTCAGTGCCGCCACGATGCGCTGGTTGACTTCGGCGACCTCGCCCAGGCCATCGACTTCGACCAGGATTCCACGCTCGCGGTACAAGGCCAACAGCGGTTCGGTCTCAGCGGTGTACACCTCGAAGCGGCGACGGATGGTCTCTTCGTTGTCGTCTGCACGGCCCTCAATCTCGGCACGCTTCAACATGCGCTGAATCAGGGTCTCCCCACTCACGACAAGGGACAACACTGCGTCGAGTTGTACACCCAAGTCCGCGAGAATGGTGTCGAGAGCTTCAGCCTGTGGGATGGTGCGCGGAAACCCATCCAGCAAGAACCCAGGTTCGGTGTCCGGCTGAGCGAGTCTGTCGGCGACCAAGTCAACGGTCACAGAATCGGGAACGAGCTCGCCCTTCTCCATGATGGCTGAGACGATCTTGCCCAATTCTGTCTGGTTGGCCACATTGGAGCGGAAAATCGCGCCCGTGGAGATTTCGGGAATGCCGAACTCCTGCGCCACCTGCTTGCCCTGGGTACCTTTGCCAGCCCCCGGAGGGCCCATGATCAACATCCGCATATTTGTTCCTTTCGCGCGCCAAATCGCCACCCCAACTTTACCCACTTCGTACGTTTGGTGCACCCACCACACCCACCGACGACTTCTGTATCAAACTCGTGCCCGTTCAGGCCGGCGGATTCGACTGGTCGTCGCAACACTGGATTTGAGTGGAGGTTGTTGATGGGTGGGAGGGTTCCTGTTGGGGTGCGTGAGGTGTTTCTGGGTTTGCTGGTTTCGGGTTTGCCCA
>JAISJO010000024.1 GCA_031261485.1 Propionibacteriaceae bacterium
ACCAGTACCGCGCTCCAAGGCCAGGTCAGCGATGGCATCCACGGCGTCTTGGGTGAACACCAAGTCCACCGAGTCGATTTCGAACAGCTTGCGGAACTGCTTGAGCAGGGCGTTGCGCGGTTCGACGAGGATGGACACGAGCGCGTCGCGGTCGAGAGACTCCACAGACGCTAGCATGGGCAACCGCCCGATGAACTCCGGTATCAGACCGTACGTGTGCAAGTCCTCTGGGCGGACGCGATGAAACAACTCGTCCTTGGTCATCTTCGTCGCTGTCTTGGCGTTGGTGAACCCAAGAGGGTTCTTGCCTAGGCGCGCGCTCACGATATCTTCCAACCCAGCGAAAGCCCCACCGACAATGAACAAGATATTGGACGTGTCGACTTGGATGTACTCCTGATGCGGATGCTTGCGCCCACCTTGCGGCGGCACAGAAGCCACAGTCCCCTCCAAGATCTTCAACAGGGCCTGCTGGACGCCCTCCCCCGACACATCCCTTGTCAGCGACGGATTCTCGGCCTTGCGCGCCACTTTGTCGATTTCGTCGATGTAGATGATGCCGGTCTGAGCTTTCTTCACGTCGTAATCAGAGGCCTGCAGCAGCTTGACCAGGATGTTCTCGACGTCCTCCCCCACGTACCCGGCCTCAGTCAAAGCTGTGGCGTCAGCCATGGCAAAAGGAACATTGAGCATTCTCGCCAGAGTCTGCGCGAGGTACGTCTTGCCGCACCCCGTCGGCCCCATGAGCAGGATGTTCGACTTGGCGAGTTCGACCTTCTCCTCCCCCATTGCCGCCCTCGGCTCCATGGCGATGCGCTTGTAGTGGTTGTACACCGCCACTGACAATGCCTTTTTCGCATAGGGTTGCCCGACGACGTACTCATCAAGGAAGGAACGAATCTGACTCGGCTTGGGCAGGGAGTCGGTGACCTTGGGCTCGACAGACGAGTTCAGTTCCTCGTCGATGATCTCGTTGCACAAGTCGATGCACTCGTCACAGATGTACACCCCAGGTCCCGCGATGAGCTTCTTGACCTGCTTCTGGCTCTTCCCACAAAACGAGCATTTCAGCAGTTCGCTCGACTCTCCCAGCCTTGCCATGACTGACCCGCCTACTTCGCCGTCACCGACGACGTGTCGCCGAGAATCTCGTCAATGATGCCGTACTCCATGGCCTCAGCAGCCGTCAGGTACTTGTCACGCTCGACATCCTTGGAAATCGTCTCCACGGACTGACCCGTGTCATTGGCCAGCATGGACTCCATCAACCCGCGAATACGCATGATCTCCTTGGCCTGAATCTCCAAGTCAGAGGACTGTCCATAGGACCCCTCGCCGGAAATCGCGGGCTGGTGGATGAGGATGCGCGAGTTGGGCAGAGCGAGTCTCTTACCCTTCGTCCCCGCCGCCAACAGAACTGCGGCCGCCGAGGCAGCTTGCCCCAAGCAGACCGTCTGAATGTCAGGCTTGACGAACCGCATCGTGTCGTAAATGGCTGTCAGAGCGGTGAACGATCCGCCAGGCGAATTGATGTAAATCGAAATCTGGCGCTCGGCGTCCATTGATTGCAGGCACAGCAACTGCGCCATGACAGCGTTGGCGATGTCGTCGGTGATGGGCGTGCCGAGGAAGATGATTCTCTCCTCGAACAGTTTCGTGTAAGGGTCGACGCGGCGCACACCGTAGCTCGTGCGCTCCTCCCACTGAGGGATGTAGTAGTCGGCTTGGGGCAGGAAGCCCGCGCCGCCGCCGGGAAGTTCGAATGCCATGATGTCTCCTTATGCGTTCGGCGAGTCGGTGCGGATGTCGGACGCCTTGGCGTACACATGGTCGATGAAGCCATACTCCAATGCCTCTTGCGCCGTGAACCAATGGTCGCGGTCGGAGTCGGCGATGATCTTGTCCACAGGTTGTCCCGTGTGTTCCGCGATCAACTCAGCCATCGTCTTCTTGATGAACATGGACTGCTCGGCCTGGATACGAATATCCGAGGCCGTTCCGCCCAAGCCGCCAAGGGGTTGGTGCATGAGGATGCGCGAATGCGGCAAGGCATACCTCTTACCCTTCGCTCCGGCCGTCAGCAGGAACTGAGCCATGGAGGCGGCCATGCCGATGGAGACGGTGGCCACGTCGTTGGAAATCCACTGCATGGTGTCGTAAATCGCCATGCCGGAGTCCACGGACCCGCCAGGAGAGTTGATGTAAAGATAGATGTCCTTGTCAGGGTTCTCGGCGTTCAGCAAGAGCATCTGAGCACAAATGGCGTTGGCGTTCTCGTCGCGCACCTCGGAGCCCAGGAAGATGATGCGGCTGGCCAAGAGTGCTTGGTAGACCGCGTCGTTCATGTTCCCAGTCCCGGCAGGTAGCGCCGCCTGAGGAAGAGTAATTCCGTTCACGGTCAGGAAGACTACCCGGCACCACCCACAAATCCAGGGATTCTCGGCCCGTGTTCGCTCTCAGCACAGCCCGCCGGGCAAAATCAGCCGCATTCCGACGCGCCAAGAAGCGATTCTCAACGTCACGCTGAGATTTTCGAAGACTCAAACCCTAGGGCTGAACTCTAAGCCTGAACCTCGATGAAATCTCCAGACCCGGCTTCGGGCTTGACGGGGGTCAGGACGGAAGCGATGTCCACCTTCTTACCCGTGGTGTCTTTCACCGAAGCCTTGGCCACCATGGCGTCGAGGGCCTTGGACGCACGAATCTGGCTCATCCACTCCCCAAGATGGTTGTGCTCCTGCATGTGCTGGAGTTCCTGCTCCGGGCTGGTCCCGTTCTCTTGGGCCTTCTGGAAGATGAAATTGGTCAGGTCTTCCTGGTCCACTTTCACGTCAGTTTCTTCAGAGATGCGGCTCATGAGGATTTCCGTGCGGATGCCCCTCTCGACGTTCTCTTTCAGGCGAGCGTCAAAGGCCTCTTCGGTGGCTTGGTCGGGGTCGCCCATACGCTCCAGGTAATCCACCAGGCTCATCCCTGTGCCCTTCAACTGCTCAGCCAGGGCTTCCTTGCGGCTCGCCACTTCGCGCTCAACCAAACCCTCGGGCAGATCGAATCCAGCTTGGGCCAGAGCCTCGTCGAGCACCTTGTCGCGCGCTTCGCCAATTTGAGTGTATGCGGCCATGCGCTCGGCTGTCTTGCCCAGGTCGGCCCTCATCTCCTCCACGGTGTCGAATGCGGAAACCAACTGGGCGAACTCATCATTGACCTCGGGAAGCACACGCTCGTCGACCTTCGTCACAGTCACGGTGACTTGTGCTTCTTCGCCTTCGTGGCCGCCTCCGACCAGAGTCGAGGTAAAGGTGGCAGTCTCGCCTGGCTTCAGGCCTGTCACAGCCTCATCCAAACCGTCGAGCATCCCGTCGGTCCCAACCACGTAGGTCAGGCCTTCGGCAGTCGCGTCGGGAAGGTCCTCCCCGTCCTGCGAGCCGACGAGATCGATGGTGACCTGGTCGCCCTTCTTGGCCTTACGGGAAACCTCTTTGGTCTCGGCGAAGCGCTCACGCAGCATGTTCACGCGCTCATCCACAGTCTTGGACGTGGCCTCAGCAGGGTCAACGAAAACCTCGATAGCGGCAAAATCCGGCAGGTCGAAGTCAGGACGCACATCCACCTCAGCGGAGAAGATGACTTCCTCGCCATCCTCCAGTTTCACGATGTCGATCTCGGGTGTGCCCAGTGGGACGATCTTGTGCTCCTCGATGGCACTCGCGTACACCTGCGGCAGAATATCGTTGATCGCCTCAGACAGGACCGCGCCGTGTCCCACGCGCTGGTCGATGATGGCCGGGGGCACATGGCCCTTGCGGAATCCGGGGATCGAGAACTGGTTGGCGATGTCCCGATATGCCTTGGCGATGACCGGCTTGAGGTCGGCGAAAGGGACTTCGATGGTCAGTTTGGCGCGTGTGGAACTGAGCTTCTCGACTGTGCTGGGCAAGGCGTACTCCTGGGTCATTGGGGGCGAGCGAGGCTCGCGCTGCCGGACGGCAGACCAAGTAATGCTACCGCCACCGACTCCCCCACCGCGAACCGCCGACGAAACTACGGCCCAATATCGCCGAGAAGGACCCCCTCAGGCGGCTTCCGACAGCTCCCACTGTTCCCGCATGTACCCCAGCGCGTCGTGCTCCAACTGCTTGACCCGACGAAGCGACAGATTCATGACCTTGGCGACCTGCGTCTGCGTGTGCGACGCACCCGACCAGCCCGTTCGCAGGTCCACCACCTTGCGCGCCTGTGCCGGAACCAATTCGAGGACACGCGCGAGCCCTTGGCGTTCGTTGATGCTGTGCAGTTGCCGAGGCCACGAGGGGTCTTCGAGGTCATCTGTGAGCGGGTACATCCCCGAGGCTGGCATGACCGCCCGTATTCTCGCCCTTATCCACAAGGCCGCGTACGGCCCGAACGGACCTTTGCGCCAGTCGTACCTCATGACAGCCTCATGCAGACCCACGCAGCCCTCTTGGTACAAATCGTCGAACCCAAGCCGGCGCGACTTGGCGAACTCCCAAGCAATTGTGACCACCAGTCCAATATTGCCTTCGATGAGTTTGCTGCGAGCTGTCCTGCCTTCTTCGGCAAGGGTCGCCAGTTCCTCGTCGGTGGCGTCGGGGTATTCACACCCCGAGTCGAGAATGTCTTGTGCGAGCAAGCCCGCCTCAATGGCCTTGGCCAAGTCGATATTGTCTTCCATGACCCCACTCTTGCCCCGATTTCGACCCATTTCCACCTCATCCACAGGACCCGGGCCAACACCATTTCGACACCACTTTTTCCCACCAATACCTCACAGCCTCGGCCCACCCATGGCCGACCCCGTAGACTGGCTGCGTGGCTGGGTTCATCGAAGCGGAAGACATCGAGCAGGTACGCACGCGCGCGCGCATCGACGATGTGGTCTCGGCCTATGTCACCCTCAAGCCCTCTGGCGCAGGCACGATGAAAGGCCTGTGCCCCTTCCACGACGAGAAGACGCCGAGTTTTCAGGTGACGCCCGCCCGTGGCCTGTATTACTGCTTTGGATGCGGTAGGGGTGGAGACACTGTCAGTTTCGTTCAGGAAATCAACAACCTCTCCTTCCGTGAAGCGGTGGAGTTCCTTGCGGACAAGTATGGCGTCACCTTGCGTTACACCGAGGATTCCAAGCGCGAGCAGGGGATATCGCGGACCCGCCTGCTGGAAGCCACCGCCGCTGCTGCCGCCTACTTCGAGAAATGTCTATTGTCGTCTGCTGGCACGCCGGGACGCGACTTTCTCAAAGGCAGGGGCTTCGACAGGGATGCGGCGACTCACTTCGGCGTCGGATTCGCACCTCGGGGCGGGCGCGATCTCGCCGGACACCTGACTGGCCTCGGGTTCCGCGACGACGAGTTGCGCGAGGCCGGGTTGGTTCGCCAAGGCGGTTGGGATTACTTCCAGGGTCGAGTGGTGTGGCCCATTCGTGACACTCAGCAGTCCGTCCTCGGCTTCGGGGCTCGACGTATTTTCGATGACGACCGGCTCCCTGCGAAGTACATCAACACACCTGAGACGTCGTTGTACAAGAAGTCTCATGTCTTGTACGGGCTGGACCTCGCACGTACACCCATCGGCGCCAGTGCCCACGCGGTGATTGTCGAGGGGTACACCGATGTCATGGCGTGCCACCTCGCAGGAGTGACCACTGCCGTTGCATCGTGTGGCACGGCGTTCGGCGAGGACCATGCACGCCTCATCCAGCGCCTGCTCAGCGCTGGCTCAGCGGGACAGATCACCTTCACCTTCGACGGAGACCAGGCTGGCCAAGCGGCCGCTGTCAAGGCATTTCGCATGGTCCAAGGACTCATGAAGGAGCCCAACCCGGTCATTACCGCCTCAACGTATGCGGCCATCGAATCCACTGGTTTGGACCCCTGCGACCTGAGGATGCAGCGCGGCGACCAGGCGGTGCGGGACCTCATCGCTTCGCGCGTGCCCTTGTACCAATATGTCATGCGCACCATCGTGGCGAAGTACACCCTCGACCACGCCGATGCCCGTCTGGGGGCCGCACGAGAGGCAGCCGCACTGGTGACCTCCATCACCGACCAATCCCAAGTGGACAACTACATCCAAGAACTGTCTTTCCTTGTCGGTATGGACCCTGCCACGGTCAGGCGCGAAGTGCGCGCAGCCAAGTCTCGCCCCCGAACCCCGGAGCCACCCTCCGACGAGGCGCCACTGCTGCCCGGAACGAGCCTGCCCTCCCCCAACGACCGCACTTTGGTTGCCGAGCGCGACACCCTCAAGCTCATCCTCCAAGCCCCAGAAACCTTCACTGGCGACGAGCCATGGTTCGGCCTCACAGAACGAGACTTCACCCATCCCGCCTATCGAGCTGTTTTCCGTGCGATTTTGGCGTTCCCAGAGCACGCATCTGAGGAGACGGTGGCCTGGCCCGGTTCGCTCGTCGCCACCCTCACACACGAGGACCTACGCTCTCTCGCCATGCAACTGGCCGTCGAGCCGCCGATGACGGAAGTCACAGCGCGCCACGGACAGGAATACGCAGCCCGCCTACAACTGAGCACACTCAACAAAGACTTGGCCGAACTGAAATCCACCATGCAAAGAACGAACCCGGTCACCCATGAAGACGAGTACCAGGTGATGTTCGCTTCCATGATCGAACTCGAGGTGCGCCGCAAGGAATTGATGCGACTGCTGTCCGGTGAGTGAGGGGCTGCCTCCTTTGGAAACCACGGATTAGCCCTTGCAGGCCGTCGCAAGGGCCTCCACCTCGGCAGGAGCAAGGATCTGGACATCCCCGCTTCAACCAAGCGTCCTCATTGCATCACCTGCTTGCAGCCACACAAGCTATCGCTTGCTGCTGAGCATGCTGCGCGGCCAGCAGACGATCACCATCCCACTCCACCGACTCCCATCTGGGGTAGAAGTCGCCCACTTGGCCGTCATAGAACATCACGTAACCGATGTCGATCCACGTATGGCCGTCCGTGAAGAACGAACTGATGAAGACAGAGTTGTACTGGGGAGACGACAGAAACGCGACCACCCGCCAATCACTGCCAGGCACGTTCCCTTCACCAACATCAACGGTGACTACCGATGACGGGTCACTCGTATCAAGGACGTCAACCACCCAATCGAGTGTGCTGCCATCAGCAAGTGCACATGGCTCTTGCCATCCGGTGATGGTCACTCGCAGTGATGGTGTCGATGTTGGTTGAGCCGCAGGAATCACCGTGACAGGCGCAGTTACTGCTGGCACAGGCTGAGGCGCCCTGCATCCTGCAAGGACGAGCACGAGTAGGGCCACAGCAACAGTTTTTCGCATGTGTCCAGTGTGACACACGGGTCTGACGTCCTGCTCCAGGATGGTGAACACGCGCTGGTCGTAGTACTCGTTCGTGAACCTCGTATCCCATGGCCAAACGTAAATCTCCCACGGTGGCATCGGCGGCGGATCGGGGAGGTAAGAGACGGGGGGAATATCGGGGGTTAGGTGCATTTTGGGCGGTCCTTTCAAGGTAAGAACGGCCTGGAAGTTTGCGGATTCTGTGGGATAGATTGCCCACGTAGTGCCCACGAAATCGGAAGCCGTTGCTAGGTTGTGTATAACACCTAGTCAACGGCTATACCGTGGGCGGCCCCGATAGGAATCGAACCTACGACGCAAGGTTTAGGAAACCTTCGCTCTATCCCCTGAGCTACGGGGCCATGACCCATCTACGATAGCTCAGAATCGCGTAAGGTGGGAACATGCTGGCAGCCGAACTCGTACATGCCCTGACCCGGGAAGAAATCAATCTTTACCCTCCGGCGGCCAGTGGACAGCCCAAAGAGAATGCGTCTTTACAATTGTCAGACACGCCGACCGACTGGACCGACGTGGACGAAATACTCAACGCTCTGGCCGAAGCAGGCTGGCCCCCCGAACGGATACGCGACCACGCGGCACAAACCAGGGACGCCGACGAAATATGGCCGCATCCCCTCGACCTGGACACGATTCGCACCATCGGCCCTGCACAATGGCACGCCCTTCTCGGCGCAGCGCTATCGACTCTAGGTCTCGATGTGAGTCCGCAAAGACCGACCAATCGCACCACATTGACCGCTGACGAGCGTCGCCTGCTCCAAGACGTGCCACCCCACCACGGCAACGTTGGATAAGGATCATCACCCTTGAACATCCGTCCACAGCCATGAGAGAACGTTCACTCTAGAATGGGAATGAACTGCGCCTCCACATCGTTAGGAATGACATGAGCATAATCACGCTGAACTACGACACCTTCGAGAACACCATCGACGCCAACGACATGCTGGTGCTCGACCTTTGGGCTTCCTGGTGTGGACCGTGCAAGATGTACGCACCTGTCTTCGAAGCTGTCGCGGAACAAACCGAAGGGGTGACCTTCGCCAAGTTCCAAACCGACGCCTCCGACGAGAACCAAGAGGTGTTCGAGGCTCTGGGCTTCCAGAGCATCCCCACGACCCTGTTCTTCAAGGGCGGCAATCTCCTCCTGGCCGTG
>JAISJO010000066.1 GCA_031261485.1 Propionibacteriaceae bacterium
ATCAACCGACCCAAGGTCGCCTCCGCCAAGGACAAGATTCGCTCCCTGAATCCCGATGTGGAAGTCATCACGTACAACACCGCGCTGACTTCGGAGAATGCCCTCGACATCATCTCTGAGTACGACGTGGTCGCGGACGGGACGGATAATTACCCGACTCGGTATCTCGTCAATGATGCCTGTGTATTGTTGGGTAAGCCGAATGTGTACGGGTCCATCTTCCAGTTCGAGGGTCAGGCCACTGTCTTCTATGCCAAGGAAGGTCCGTGCTACCGCTGCTTGTACCCCACGCCGCCGCCGCCAGGGCTTGTGCCTTCGTGCGCGGAAGGTGGAGTCCTGGGCGTCTTGCCAGGCATCGTCGGAACCATCCAGGCCACTGAGACGCTGAAACTCCTCATCGGCGGCGGAGATTCCCTGCTCGGGCGACTGCTCTTGTTCGATGCCTGGCAGATGAAGTTCCGCGAACTCAAGCTCGCCAAGGATCCCAACTGCCCCGTGTGCGGGGCGAATCCGACTGTGACAGAACTCATCGACTATGAGCAATTCTGCGGTATCGGAGGGCCAGAAGTGGAGACTCCTGTGTCCACTCTGACGCCGGTTGAGTTGAAGGCCCGACTGGACTCGGGTGAGGATATCCAACTCATCGACATCCGCGAACCGCACGAACGCTCCATTGCTGCTTTCCCCAACGCCAGGGTCATACCTCTGGGCCAACTAACACGCCGTATCGATGAGTTCGACCCGGCCAAAGACGCGGTTTTCTTGTGCAAGATCGGGCAACGCTCGATTTTCGCCATCCGCGCCCTCGAACGCGCCGGGTATGCCGGGGCGATGTACAACCTCCAAGATGGTGTCAACGGTTGGGCCCGCGACATCGATCCGACCCTTCCCACCTACTAGGTTCTGAACCTAGACTAGGGAAAACAAACTTCACCACCGCCTCTCACCTCCGAGTTGGCGTACAACTGAATACACAGCAACCAACAAGGAGAAATCATGGCCACCACGCCCAAACCACCATTCAACGCACTTCCCTACGAAAATGCGTACAACCTCGCGGACGTCACCAAGACAAGGCCGCAATATGCCGCGCTCACCCCGCGCTGGCTCACCCACTTCCTGGAGTTCAAGGGCCTGGAAGCTGGCCTGTACCGAGTCAATCGCGTGGCAGAGGGCAATACCCCTCTCGACGTGCTCTGCTCGCAGGACCCCGCGAAGATCGACATCCCGCAGGGTTATATTGAATATGAGGCCAAGCCGCGCGAGTACAGGTTGGGCGCAGTGTCCACCATCGTCAATGTCGACACCCGAGTCCAAGATGTCTTGTCGTCGCCCTACGACCAGACCGCCGAGCAGATCGCGCTGGCCATCGAGTCTCTGAAGGAGCGCCAGGAGTCGCAGATCATCAACAATGATGATTATGGTCTGCTGAAGAACGTCGCTGACTCTCAGAGGATTCAGCCTCGCCGCGCCGATGGGCGTCCCACTCCTGACGACTTGGACGAACTCATCACCAAAGTCTGGAAAGAACCATCATTCTTCCTTGCACATCCTCGCGCCATCGCGGCCTTCGGTCGTGAAGCGACCCGTCGCGGAGTGCCGCCGGTCACTCTGTCCATCCAGGGCGGCGCGTTCCTGTCATGGCGCGGCATCCCGATCATTCCGACTGACAAGCTCTTTGTGGACGGGCTGAAGACCCCCAAGGCTCTCACGGGCAAGACCAATATCCTCTTGGTGCGCACGGGCGAGTCGAAGCGTGGCGTCATTGGGCTGTACCAGACCGGCCTCGTCGGCGAGCAGTCGCGCGGGTTGGCTGTGCGCTATCGCGGCATCGACGACAACGGGCTCGCGTCCTACCTGCTCTCGCTGTACTGCTCGGCGGCTGTCTTGGCCGACGACGCACTCGCGGTGTTGGAGGACGTCGAAGTCGGTGAGTACTATGACTACGAATAGTGGGTTGATAACGGATTTCTCTGACACGAGTTGGATCTCGCAGATTGCGGGAGAACTGTATCCAGAGTTCGCTGTTCCCGCTGACCCTGCTCCCGCCTCGGGGGTCTCTCGGCCCCCGGTGAGTGTGGTTCCTGCTGTCGCGTCGGTTCCGGCGGTGCCTTCGCCGGGCGCGGTTCCAGCGTCCGTGCCATCCCGGCTTCCAGCAACTCCTGTTGGCGCTGTCCCGTCGGGTGCGGGGGTTCCTTCGGGTGTTGGCGTTCCTTCGGCTGCGGTTCCTTCGAGCATCGAAACTCCGGCTTCGCTACCGTCACGACCGCCATCGGCTTCGGTACCTGCGGCCCCTTCGATTGCTCCAGCATTCCCTGGTGCGCCGGTGTTCCCTGGTTTTCCGGTACCCCTCTTGGCAGACCCCTTCCGTGTCAGTGAGGACGCCACGCAGCAGGGCGCCGCGCAGCAGGGGTACAAGCCAACGCTGGTCCAAGTGGGGCACGAGTCTGCCCCGACTGCTCAGGGTTCGACTGGTGGTGCAAACGCGCCTGAGGCCGGTAGGTCTTCCTCGCTGAAGCCGCCCGCGTACATCGGTGGTGTCCCCGTGGAGACGGTGCGAGAGGATTTTCCCATCCTTTCCGAAATCGTGGATGGGCGTCCGCTCGTCTGGTTCGACAATGCGGCCACAACCCAGCGTCCGCGCGCGGTGATCGACCGTCTGGCGTACTTCTATGAGCACGAGAACTCGAATATCCATCGGGCCGCGCACACCTTGGCTGCCAGGGCGACGGACGCATACGAGGCTGCTCGTCAGAAAGTGGCGGACTTCCTGGGTGCCGGGTCGAGTGACGATATCGTCTTTGTGAGAGGCACGACCGAAGGGTTGAATCTCATCGCACAATCCGTTGTCAGGCCGCGTTTGAGTCCTGGCGATGAGATCATAGTGACCCATCTGGAACATCATGCAAACATTGTTCCATGGCAGATTATCGCAGAGAAGACAGGTGCTGTCCTCAAGGTCGCTCCTGTGGACGACCTCGGGCAGATCCTGATTGATGGGTATGCGGCGCTTTTCACTCCGCGCACTCGTTTCGTGTCGGTGACTCAGGTCTCCAATGCCACAGGGACCGTTGTGCCCGTGGCGGAGTTGATTGCCATTGCTCATGGTCATGGAGTTCCCATCGCTATTGACGGGGCACAGTCCGTGTCCCATCTTCCGGTCAATGTGACAGCCCTCGACGCGGACTTCTTCGTCTTCTCCGGGCACAAGATATTCGGCCCAACAGGTATTGGCGCTATCTACGGGAAGCGCGACCTGTGGGAGGGCGCGGAACCCTACCAAGGTGGCGGCAACATGATCGTGGACGTGACCTTCGAGCGGACGGTGTACGCCGGACCTCCTGCCAAGTTCGAGGCTGGCACGGGCAACATCGCTGACGCGGTGGGCCTGGGCGCGGCGCTCGATTACGTCTCGCACCTGGGCATCGGGAACATTTGCGCTTATGAGCACGCACTTCATGCGTACGCGACTGAGCAGATGAGCCAGATTCCGGGTCTGCGTTGGATTGGTGAGGCGGCTGAGAAGACGTCGATTCTCTCCTTCGTGCTCGACGGCCATTCGACCGAAGACGTCGGCCAGTACCTCGCCCGGCAGGGCATCGCTGTACGCGCGGGACATCACTGCGCCCAACCCATTTTGCGGCGTTTGGGCGTGGAGGCGTCGGTGAGGCCGAGCCTGGCGATGTACAACACCGCCCAGGAAGTAGACCAACTCGTCAACGCCCTGTGGAACCTGGCATAATTCGTACGCCACCACCCGATTTCCAACACAACAACCCACACATGTTGAGGAGTAACACATGACAGGCTTTTCCACGCGCGCGGTCCAAACCGGCTTCACACCCGACCCGCTGACGGGGGCGGTTGTGCCGCCCCTTACCCTCGCATCGACCTTCGTTCTGAAGGACATCGAGAACAGCGCCGAAGGCTATGACTATTCGCGTTCGGGCAACCCCACGCGAGATGCCTATTGTTCGGCTTTGGCGAGCCTGGAATCCGGGGAGGCGGCCAAGGCTTTCCCCTCCGGACTGAGCGCGGAGGACACCCTCATCCGCATTTTGACCAAGCCCGGCGACACCATCCTTTACGGTAAGGACGCCTACGGCGGAACGGGTCGGCTGTTCACCTGGGTGCTCCCGCATGAAGGACGTACGACCCTGCGTATTGACACGACGAATGTGGCTGAGATTCGCGCGGCTCTGGAGCAGACGAAGGCGACTCTCTTGTGGTTGGAGACCCCCTCCAATCCGCAGTTGGAAATCACTGACATTGCTGCTGCTGTTGATGTGGCGCACAAGGCAGGGGCGCGCGTCGTGGTGGACAATACCTTCGCCACCCCTGTCTTTACCCGCCCCATCGAGTTGGGGGCCGACGTGGTGGTGCACTCGACCACGAAGTTCATCGGCGGCCACTCCGACCTCGTGGGCGGTGCGGCCATCTTTGCTCCAAATTTGTCCTTGGGGCATCAGGGCTTGTCAGAGACCGATTCTGTGGTTGAGGAAGTGGGCTGGTGGCAGAATGCGGTCGGGTGTGTGCCTGGGCCTTTCGACTGTTGGCTCGCCCATCGCGGCCTGCGTACTCTGAACGCGAGGGTGCGGGCCGCCAACGCCTCAGCCCAGAAAGTGGCCGAAGCGCTCACCGAGTTCCCCCTCATCGAGACTGTTCTCTATCCGGGCTTGCCTGGCCATCCCGGTCACGACATCGCGGCCCGCCAGATGGGCGGTTTCGGGGCCATCATCTCCTTCATCGTGGGTTCGCGCGAAACAGCCAAGGTCGTCTGCGAAAACACCTCGATCTTCCGCCTGGCTGTGTCGCTGGGTGCAGCGGAATCGCTCATCGAGTTCCCCAACGCCATGACCCATGCGTCCCTCGCCGCGACCTCGGACGCAGCACCAGCCAACCTCATCCGCCTAGCCATCGGCCTGGAAGACCCCGAAGACCTCATCGAGGACCTGCGCCAAGCCTTCGACAAGGCAGGTCGCGCCTGAGACGACGGGACAGCGGAGGACAGAAGGAGACCTCATTGTCTTGTGAATCTTGGTGGGTTGGTGTGACAGACTCCCTGAGCATCTCACTGGGCCAGACGTACTAGGCTGGGTAGGACGAAAAGGTTGAACCTATGAAGTCTCTGAAGCAGGTATTGCGCAAGAGAGAGTTGCGCATTGTTCTAGATCCGAGGGCGAACTACTGGCGACGACTGAAAGCGCTGGATAGGTTGGAGACCCAAGAGGAGTTGGCGCAGGTCGTTGACCCCACGAATTACTGCATGCTGGCTCCAAGAGCGCTCGAACGGATAGATGACCAGAGCGTACTGACAGAGTTGGCCTCCAAGTATTACCCCGTCCGCTCCGACCTCTGGCGAGCCGTGCGAATTGCCGACAAGCTGGAAGACCGCGCCTTGGCGGATCGATTGTATTGCAGCGCTGCTGAGCGATACGAGAAGCTATTCGCGCATGGTCCTGTAGGTGAAGAATGTGTGAAGAAAGTCTCGGATACCGCACTCTTAGTCCATGTGGCCGAGTTCTCTCGTGATGAGACTACGAGGCAGGCGGCACTAGGGCGGCTAACTAAGAAGGCTGATCGACTAGAGGTGGCAATACAGACCGGATTCGCAGACGTAGGCGCGGAAGCAGCCCGGCACCTTGCTGGTGAGGATTCTTTGCTTCGGGTGGTTCGCGAGGCCAGGACAGGTCGGGCACAGCTGACTGCTGCCAAACGACTCAAGAACGTTCAACCTGTGGTGGCGGAGCTCACGTCTATCGCAAGAGATGAGAAGGAACCCTGCCAAGTGCGGGCTGAGGCGGCGATACTGACCGGTCAGCAGGACCTCATTGACATGGCTCTGGCCGTGGCGCTGACCGACGCCAGCTCCAAAGAATGGAACTACCTCAAGAGATACGAGGCTTTGGCGTCGCTTTCGGACCAAGACCTTCTGTACCGACAGGCGTACCGGAGCGGCGATCCGAAGTGGAAACATACGCTGAGTCAACTTGATGTTGACCACCTGGAACGCCTTGTTTCAATGCCCGGCGACAAAGACCTTGGTCGGTCACTTGCTGAGATTCTTCCAGACAAGCAAGAACGGGCAATTGACCGGCTTGTCGAGTTGGCATGCGACGGCGACGCTGAGGCAGAGAGGGCACTGGAGCGACTGGCCGCAACAGGTCCAAACCGAGTGGGAGCAACCACGGCGTTGGGTCTCATCACTGTCACCGAGTGTGTGCGCCAAGAGAACAGCGGACAAGGTTCCCATCATCTGTTCGAGGATTGGGTTGAGGAACCGGGCACTCCCGTGGTTCACGTTGGCCGATGCAAAGCATGCGGAGTAACTAGGCGTTGGTGGGACGAGGATTGTAGGGACTGCGGCGGCGCTGGTTTCAACGGAGAGGTGTACGTGGACTGCGGCCCGAACGTAGGCGGATACATGGACCCAGTATCCTGCACAACCTGCAAGGGTGCTCGCACCTTCCACCACGAAACCTTGACGCGCCAATAGGACGGGAGGGACTGTCCTCGTTCGTACTATTGGCGCGTTCCCTGAGCTGAAAAGCCAATGCTGGTCAGAGGACCGGGTAAACCTTCTTGCCGAAGGCGCCGTTGACGATCTGAGCCGCACCAAGGTAGATACCACCGACACCAGCGACCAGTAGGGCCCAGCCAGCGATTGCCTTGGACGTGGCCGGGGCAAACAGGATGTTCAGGTCGGCGCACACCAGGAACGGCGCAGCTACGCCGATGACAGTGACAATCAGCGCGAGCAGTGTCACGCCCTTGGCGTAGAAGGCGGGTAGCCACAGCCATACGACAATGGTGATGGCAAGCCAGAACCAGCCATCTATGCGGCCGTCCAGAGGAGCACCTTCCGTGATGGCGCTGTACTTGACGAACTGCTCTATGCCGCTGGCCAGCATGAAGAAGCCCGTGAAATACAGGAACGTCGAGCCACCAACCTGATTGCCGCCTTTGAGGTCAACCAGCGCAACAACAGTTTGAATCAATGCACCACCGATTAGCCAGGCGCCGAGCAGAGGCATGGCATTGGCACCGACCTGGCCGGTCAGCAGTGCAAAGAAGCCGAAGCAGGCCGCAGCGAGAGCGACAAGCCCGGCGGGCGTGGGATTACCCCAGACGGGTGCCGGGGTAGGAGTTGGAGTAGAAGAAGTGTTGTCGGCCATGTCTATCCTTGTCTAGGTCGATTTCACAGTCGGCTTCGCCGCCGAACTGTTGCGCGCAACAATATCGGCTACAGCGACTCTCCATACAAGAGGTGCAAAACGTGAGACAAAGTTGAAGTCTTCCAGATAAACGGCGGATTCTGCCCGGTCTAGAAGGGGCGGAAGGAGACGGCGAAATCGCTCATCAAGTTCCTCAAGGCCATGCCCCATGCATCCTCGGCAGCGCACAACCAACTTGATAGGCATCGTTGTTTGGAATACCTCTGTGCTGTGCCAAGGTCGGGAATCCCGACACTTTCTGTGGGTGCTATTGTTAGATGACCATTCAGTCAGTGTGCTCGGCACTGGGGACTATTGCAACTCGGTCATGAAGCGTCCGGCATTGTGACAGAACGCGAAAGCCACACTGGCGTGATTAGGAGGATTCATGAAGAAACGCAGTCTTATTGTTACTGGTTTGGCCATGGTACTTTTCGGGGCGACGGCTTGCACCGGCACGCCTTCCGTGGACGGCAGCGCGCCAACCGATGGCGGCAGTGAGACTGGCAGTGCCAAGATCGGCGGTTCGCTGGTCATCTATACGCCCAATGAGCAAGACATGTTGAAAGCGCTGATTCCTGCGTTTGAGAAAGAAACTGGGGTCAAGGTCGAGCTTGTCACCGACGACATCGACGAGTTGTACACCCGCATTACAACTGAGGTCGGCGACCCCCAAGGCGACGTGCTTTTCGGTGGCGGCGTGGCTCAGGCCATGTCCAGTTCGCAGCTGTGGCAGAACCACATCGGTGCGAACAACTCCGCTATGATAGCCATCGGCCAGAACGTGGGCGGCTACTCCACTCCCTACCAGGCCAATGGATCCGTGCTGCTGGTCAACACCGACAAGGTCGGTAGCATCAAGATTGAGTCCTACAGAGACCTGCTCAATTCGGAACTGAAGGGCAAGATTGCCTTTGGTGATCCGACGAGCTCTTCATCCGCCTTCGCGCAACTGACCAATATGCTCATGGCGCTGGGTGGTGACTACACGTCGAAGGCGGGCTGGGATTACGTCGGGAAGTTGCTGGCGCGAACCGGTGGGGCCTCGATCAGTTCCGCCGACCAAGTCGGTCAGGACTTGGCTGACGGTGAGTACATTGTCGCGCTGACCGATGAGGCGCTGTCGCTGAGCTTCGTCGAGGCTGGCTCGCCAGTCAAGATCGTTTATCCGCGCGAGGGTACTGTCTTCCTGCCTTCTGGTGTCGAAATCATCAAGGATGCGAAGAATCTCGCCCAAGCCCGTGCCTTCTGCGACTGGATTCAGTCAGAGGAAGCCCAGCAGATCATTGCCGATTCCACCAATGGCCGTCCGCTCCGCGCTGACGTGGCAAAGGAAGGTGTCACCACCTGGACCCACATCAATAGGCTGAACGAGGACTCGGCCTACGTCTCAGCCAACCGTGCAACCATTATTGCTAAGTTTGAAGCACTGTTGGCTGCGGTGAAATGACAGGGTCGCGGGGCGATAGTCGCCGCGAGCCGTGCGACCGCCATGTGCGTGCAGAATCTGAGCAAAGACTAGGGCGACTACACGCGACTGATGACGTCTCGATGGGCAGCATCGGCGTATACAAGTGAACAAACACTGCATTTGTGGCAGTATGGAGTCACGGACACCCAACACAATGTCCTGTGATTCGCCTGTGACAAGGAGGCTCAAATGTCAAGGAAGACCTATTTTGGAGACAGTATCAACGTCTCCTTCGACCCAGATGTGTGCAAGCACGCTGCCGAGTGTGTACATGGCCTGCCCGATGTCTTCGACGTGAAGCGTCGCCCGTGGATCATCGTGGACAAAGCCGATGCGGAGAAGGTGGCCGAGGTCGTGGACCGCTGCCCGTCCGGGGCGCTGGAGTACGAATGGGTGGACGAGCCAGAAGCGGCGTGATTTGGAAGTATTCCACTCTTCATCGTGGCTTGTCGTAGACTAGTTGTCATGACTAGAGACCTGACGTTGGAAGACTTTGTCGCGGGTGATCGGTGGGTTGGCGAGGAGGAAATCCTTGTCACGCCCGAGGAGATCATGGCTTTCGCGCGGGAGTACGACCCTCAGCCTTTCCATATCGACCCAGAACTAGCCAGGACCACACCGATTGGGCAGTTCTGCCAATCCGGCTGGCAGACCGCCGCGTACACAATGAAACTGTTGACCAGGACCATGGGATTTCTTGGCATCATCGGCGGGACCATCCACATGAGTTGGCCGACTCCGACGCTGCCCGGCGACCGCCTACACGTTGAGTTGGAGGTCGTGTCGGTGCGGGAGTCGAAGACCAAACCCGACAGGGGAGTTGTGGAATTATCGTACGACACGCTCAACCAGGCGGGCGAGGTGCGCCAGCACACCGAGACAACGATCATCGCGTGGAAACGAGAGAATCGGGCAACCGCAGACACAGAGTAAGGCAGATGCCATCTGCCTCGTGTCCGAAGTGACGATGGAGGAAGACTGTCAGGCACAGTTCGAGTAGTGTAACCCCATGACCAGCAACGCCGCCGAGCACCTGTCCCAACTCGTGCAAATCCCCACGGTCTCCGCGACCATCGAAACTTCGGGCATGGAACCCTTCGATACCCTCATTGACAAGCTCAAAGAGCTATACCCAGCTCTCCATGAGAGGCTCACCTGCGAGAAGGTGACGCCTCTGGGCCTGCTGTATCGCTGGGAGGGGACGGACCCTAGTCTCGCCAAGGAACCAGTTGTCTTGATGGCACACTTCGACGTGGTGCCCGTCGACCTGAACGACCCGTGGACTCACCCTCCTTTCGCTGGAGTCATTGAGGATGGCAAGGTATATGGTCGAGGCACTCTCGATGACAAAGGCGCCTTGGTCGTTCTGCTCGAGGCTGTGGAATCCCTTGTCAGCGAGGGGTACACGCCGCAGCGCGACACTTACCTGAGCTTGGGTGGCAATGAGGAGTCCTATGGGGATGCCGCTGTTGCCATTGCGCAGACACTCAAAGAACGCAATATTGTTCCTTCCTTTGTCCTGGACGAGGGTGGGGCTGTGGTTGATGCGCCCCTGCCATTCGTCAAGGTACGCGCTGCCATGATCGGCGTGGGGGAGAAGGGGATTGCAACAATCACTCTGACAGCTCCTGGGGAAGCTGGACACGCATCCGCCCCGAAGAGGTTCACGGCGATTTCCCGTGTGGCAAGGGCTGTCGCACGCCTCACGCCCTCGACTTTCCCGGCGCACCTGTCGGCTTCGACCGTGTCGATGCTGGCTTCTTTCATCCCCCATACCGAAGGCCCAGCGGCCGTCGCGCTCAAGGCCCTCGTCGCCGCCCCCGCAGTCACGGCGCAGACCTTCGCCAAGATGGGAGGCGAGCCAGCGGCCCTTGTGCATACTACCGTTGCTGCGACCCTCATCGAGGGTGGTACAGCGGACAATGTCTTACCATCTTCTGCCAAGGCAACTCTCAATGTACGCATTGCAACTGGTGAGACTGTCGAGTCGACCGTGGCACGGATCAAGCGCAAGATCGCCGACTCCAAGGTGAGCGTGGAGGTCGCAGAAGGGTCCGGTCCCTCGGCGGAGTCTCCTACGACAGGACCTGCCTGGGACGCGCTGGTCGCGGCGGTGCGCGAGTCGTATCCTGATGCGGTGGCTTCGCCTTATGTCATGATGGCGGCCACCGATTCGAGGCATTTCCACAAGTACGCGCCGCGCGTGTACCGCTTCGCACCCCTGGCCATGAACGCCGCCCAACGAGCCACTGTGCACGGCGTGGACGAGTGGGTCGAGATCGACTCGCTGGAACGCGGGACCGTGTTTTACCGCAGCCTCATCACCGCCCTGACTGCGCCCACCGACTGAATCGCGCGTTCCGGTCCACTACCTTTACCACCTAACACAACGCTGACAAGCAGAAAGAACCTTCATGCCCAAGACATCCATGGCCTCCTCGGTGGTTGCCGTCGTCGGATTCCTCGCCTTTGTGGAGTTCACTTCCGGCATCATTCAGGGGTATTACACGCCCCTATACACCGACGTTGCCCGTTTCCTCAATATCCATGACGCCGATGTCAACTGGTTGGAGGGTACGCAACTGATGCTGTCAGCCATCGCCGTGCCCATATTCGCCAAGTTGGGCGACATGGTGGGGCACAAGAGGATGCTGCTCATCGCAACGGGTATTACCGCTGTCGCTGCTGTGGCCCTGACTTTCTCCACGACGTTCGCGGTGTACCTGACCTGCTGGACCTTGATGGGTTGCTATGTCGCATGGCTGCCTCTGGAAATCGCACTTGTTTGGTCTCGTTCGCGTGGGAGCGCCAACCCCGCCGCTGTCACCCGCCTGGCCGCTGGTGTGCTCGTGGCTGCTCTGGAAATCGGTGCCATCACGGGTGCGCTCATCGCCGGTGCGTTGGCGACTTCTGGGTGGTCCATTCCTGCGTTGTTGTGGCTGCCAGCCGGTGCCATTGTCATCTGTTTCTTCGTCATACTCTTCGGCGTGGGCGAGACTCCCGACCTCAACGGAGGGGTATTCGACACGAGTGGGGCTGCCCTCCTGGCCTTGGCTCTCCTGGCGCTCACAGGAGGATTGTCGCTTTTGCGTATCCTCGGGCCGGGCAACGTTTTGTCGTGGGTGGCCGTCGTCGTCGGACTGGCGCTCATGCTCCCGTTCATCCGCCACGAGTCACGCGCCACTGACCCGCTCATCGATGTACGCATGTTCCGCAACCCCGCTTTGTGGCCCGTTTTCGCCACTGCTGGTTTGTTCGGCGTGTCCGTCCTGGGTGCGCAAACGCCATTGTCCACTTTCGCACGTACTGACCCGACCGAAGTGGGGTACGGTCTTGGCGCAACCGCCTCGCAAACGTCGTTGCTCATCGGTGGCTATGTCATTTCGCTCGTCGTGGGCGCTCTCCTCTTCCCGGTCGTCACCAAGTGGGTACGTCCGCGCATCGCCCTGATCGGTGCATCTTGCCTTGTCGGGATAGGGTATCTGGCTTTCCTGCCCTTCCACCACACGATGGGCCAAGTCGTCGCCAATATGATAGTGGCCGGGATCGGGTCGGGTGCCTTGGTCGCCGCTCTGCCAGCAACTGCTGCTGCCGCCGCACCATCGAACCAAACTGGAGTTGCCACCGGGCTCACCAACGCAGTCAAGACAGTAGGCGGAGCCGTTGCGTCATGCGTCTTCGGTATCGCCCTCCTGCGCTCCCTCACCGATCAGCCTGCTTCCCATACGGCAGGGTCTTTCTCGGGGTACGTGACGGTCTGGGTGATGTGCGGAGTCACCGCCCTGCTGGCTGCGGTTCTGTTGTTGTTCGTTCCGAAGACGGCGTTCGCCGACAAGGCCAAGGGTGTCGAAGGGGAAGTGGGAACTGTGGTGGAGGACGCAGAGGCGGTTCCCGAATCACAGTAACGGTCGACGGAACCCGAAGTGATATCATGGATATCACTTGGAGGAGGAAGATGACTGATTTGTTGATTCGAGGCATCCCGGAGTTCACCCTACGACGACTGGATGAGAAAGCCGAGGCCCTGGAGATATCCCGAGCTGAGTATGTGAGGCGCTTGGTGGAGAAAGATGCCTTGCCTAGCACTCCCACACTCACCATGGATGACTTACGCAGAGCTGCGGAGCTTACCCAGGACCTTCTCGACCCCGAGGTCATGGCGGCCGCATGGCGATAGAGCAATGGCTGATTGACAAGTCTGCCTATGCGCGACTTCCCCAAGCCGTGAATGCCGAGGAGTGGATGGCGCGCGTCATCCGTGGTCTGGTGAGAACGAGTGTCGTGACCCGCCTGGAGATTGGCTTCTCCTTCCGTTCGGGCGAGCAAGGGCGGCGCGAATCTGCCCTGCCGCCTCTTTCGCTTATGCCCATCGAGTACTTCACGGCGGCCATCGAAAACCGAGCCTTGGAGGTGCAGCTACTCTTGGCGGACAAGGGACAACACCGCTCCGCTTCTGTCCCAGATCTCCTGATCGCGGCGACAGCTGAGAAATTGGGCCTCATTGTTCTCCATGTTGACAAGGACTTTGACCTCATCGCAGAAGTAACAGGCCAGCCGGTGGAGCGACTGAGAATCGGGTAGCACCCTAGGCCCAACGAATGGGCTCGGCTCCTTGTTGGGCTAGGGCGGCGTTGACCCGGGAGTACGGGCGGGAACCGAAGAAACCGGCGTGTGCGGACAACGGTGAAGGGTGGGGGGATGCGATGACGGGCACATCGCCCAGCATGGGAATCAAGGTTTGTGCGTCGCGGCCCCACAGGACGGCGACCAGTGGGCCTCCGCGAGCGACCAGTGCTTCGATGGCGCGGGCGGTGATTACCTCCCAGCCTTTGCCTCGATGGGAACCCGCCTTGCCTGGTTGTACGGTGAGGACCCTGTTCAGCAGGAGGACGCCTTGCTCGAACCAGGGGGTCAGGTCCCCGTTGGGCGGTGGTTGTACGCCCAAGTCAGCAGCCATTTCCTGGTACATGTTCCGCAGCGAACCCGGCAAAGGACGTACCTCCGGGCCAACCGAGAAGGACAGGCCCACCGGATGGCCAGGGGTGGGGTACGGGTCCTGCCCCACGATGAGCACTCGTACATCCCTCAGCGGTCGCGTGAACGCGCGGAGAACATCCTTACCTGCTGGAAGGTACCCCCGTCCCGCCGCATTCTCCTCGCGCAGGAAATCCCCCATGGCGTGTACCTGCGGTTCGACCGAGGCCAACGCCTCGGCCCAGTCTGGAGCGATGATTTCGGTCAGCGGTTGCATGACTCGATTCTATTGCGCTGGCCTGGGCTGATGTGCGGCGGCGGCGAGCCTCGCCCGATAGGGCAGGAGGTGTCCGCCTCTTCCGGTCACTCGACAGTGAGGCAGGACAGGTTTGGGTTGCGTGACGGGAGGCCACCATGAACAGGCGTCCCACCCGATCACTCGATAGTGAGGCAAGTCGGGAGGCGGACTTTGGCCTACTCCGAGCGATTTGGCGGGCACCGTTCGGTCTAGGTGCAGAGTTCGCCCATTTCGAGGCCGATTTCAGGCCGAGTTTGATCCAACACCGACACGGGACTCTGGTAGTGCACGGAAGTGGCCAAACTTGGACCCCAGGTACCGCGGTGTTCCTGATAATGTACCCACGGAGGTACACCATGGAGTTAGTGTCCCGCGTCGGAAGTTCGCTTGATGATTCGGTGGCTGGAACCACGCTGGACAGCGTTGTCGTCACTCGACGATGCACCACATCGCCTCCCTCCTCCGCCTTGCCAGCCCGGCCCCAACCCCCGCCTCACTTAACCACCGAACTTCCAACGCGGGACACAGTGCACATCGAAACGAACAGGGCGCATTGGGACGAAGTCGCTGACTTCCACAGAGAATCGTACGACACGAAATCCCTTGTCACGAACCCTTCTGCACTGTCCACAGTGGCGGAGGAGGACGCAGAACTCCTCTTGCCTTTCCTGCCAAACAATTCGGCCGCAGGCTTGGACATGATTCATCTCCAATGCCATATCGGCGCGGACACACTGAGCTGGGCACGCATGGGCGCACACATGACTGGCGTCGACATGTCGGCCCGTTCCCTGGACATCGCTCGGGAATTGGCCGCTGAAGCGAGTCAAGACATCGAGTACATCCAGTCCACCATCGCCGACGCAGAGAACCTGTTGGCCGGGAGGGTGTTCGATGTCGTGTACACCTCAATCGGCGTCCTGGGCTGGCTAGACGACCTGGAACAATGGGCAAGACTCGTCTCGTCACTCTTGCGTCCAGGCGGCACATTCTTCATCCGCGAAGGTCACCCCATGGCGATGGCCCTGGATATTGAGGCTCCTGAAGGAGTTCTCCGACTGGACTGGCCGTACTTCAATGTCGGGCCTTTAGTGGATGAGTCCGATGCGGATTACTCCTCACCCAACCAGGTCACGAACGCGCGGACCTATGAATGGGCACACCCGCTGAGCGAGGTGTTCTCGTCTCTGATGAGAGCAGGGCTGACCATTGTTGATTTTCAAGAGCAGGACACTCTGCCCTGGAAGTTCCTTCCGTGGATGGTTCCGACCAACGCGGGCAGACAACAAGACCCCAACTGTGCCGCATACTCGTACCAACTACCGTCCGGGTTGCGTGCGTTGTGCCCGCTAACATACTCCCTTGTTGCCAGGAAAACGCAACAACCCAGCGGCATCGAGTAAGTCTCGACCGCAAGGTTTGAGCCTGAGAGGAGGCTGAGCCTTATTCCGCCGGAGCGTAGAAGCACGCCTTGGGGGAGATGAGATCGCCTGACGCCTTTAGCGCTTTGATTGCCTTGTCAACGTCCGCTTTCTCGGCCCCGAGCAACGTTGCGACCTCCGCTGACCGCAGCGGCTTCTCAGCCTTCTTGAATGCTTCTAGCACTTCTTCCCGTGTCGCCATTTCCGCCACCTTTCCGTGTGTTGCTCCACAATGGCACTAGTGTACGACGTTGGCCGGACAAGGACGCCCAGGAATCAATAGGCGGGCAGCTTGACGGGATTTCCTTATCTCCGCTTGCCGTGCCGCTGTCTCGTTCGGATGCTCGCAGTGTGCTAGAAGGCAAGCAGAACGTGTGCTAGAGGGTAAGTGAAAGGTGTGCTAGAAGGCAAGTAAGAGGTGTGCTAGAAGGCAAGTCAAAGGTGTGCTAGATGGCTAATCCCGCGTAAATGGCGTGGGAAATAGCTCCCAGCACATCACGGACTAGACGACCAGCACAAGGTCATTTGTGTCTTGGAAACTCACGACTCGACTGTGGTCCCTGGTAGAGTCACACTCATGCAATTATGGGAACCAGACGGTCCAAACCTTGTCATTGAGGGCGACAACCTCGAGGTAATCGAAACTCTACCTGCCGAATCGTTCAGGCTGGTCTACATCGACCCACCTTTCAATACAGGTCGAGTGCAGTCAAGGCAGTCTTTGCGAGTTGTCCGCTCTGACGGTGGTTCTCGAATTGGGTTCAAGGGGCAGTCGTACGAGACTGTCAAAGGTAGGGTGACAAGCTACGACGATGCTTTCGAGGATTACTGGGCCTTCTTGGAACCCCGCTTGGAGCAGGCATGGCGCCTGTTGACTCCTGACGGGGCCCTGTACCTTCATTTGGATTACCGCGAAGTCCACTACGCCAAGGTCCTTCTCGACGCACTCTTCGGGCGGGAGTCATTCCTCAACGAAATCATCTGGGCCTATGACTATGGCGCGCGCTCGAAGACCAAGTGGCCAACCAAGCACGACAACATTCTGGTCTATGTGAAGAATCCGCATAACTACGTATTCAACTGCAGAGACGTGGACAGAGAACCCTACATGGCACCTGGTCTCGTCACTGCCGAGAAGGCCGCCTTGGGAAAACTGCCGACAGACGTCTGGTGGCACACCATCGTGTCTCCCACAGGAAAAGAAAAGACGGGATACGCGACTCAGAAGCCAGAGGGCATTCTCAGAAGGATTGTGCAGGCGAGTTCAAACACTGGGGACTGGGTGCTGGACTTTTTCGCTGGCTCTGGGACAACAGGAGCTGTTGCCTCGAAGTTGGGCAGGCGCTTCGTCCTTGTCGATTCCAACTCAGAGGCTATTGACACGATGCACCGTCGGCTCGGAGACGGAGACTTGAGTAATGAGGTCGTCTTTGTTCAGTGGCCAGAAGCCATAGCAGAAGCGGTCGCATGACTAGCATCGTTGACCCAGAAGTGGCACTTCTCGCTGCATTGTCTTCGACGCTGGAAAAGGATTACGTCGATACTGTGCCTTCCCCTTGGAGGGGCAGCCCCTTTGAGTGGATTCAAACTCGTCCTTCCCGTCAAAAGGGTGCGATAGGCGAAGCACTCGTGGCTGGATGGGCGGCTGCCAAGGGTTTCGACGTCGCGCGAACGGGCGACTCTGACGCTGACCGTCTCATCGCTGGAATGCGCATCGAAATCAAGTACTCGAACCTATGGTCAGACATTGGTTCTTACAAGTTCCAACAGATTCGTGATCAACGATATGAGTACTGCTTCTGTCTGGGTCTTTCACCTTTCGAGGCGCATGCATGGTTCATCCCGAAGCCCGTTCTGATGGGAGAACTGAAACAAGGACTCAGTCCGCAACATGGCGGGCAAGAAGGCCATGACACACGATGGCTGTCTTTTCTGGCAGAACATCCCCCGGCATGGCTGGAACCGTACGGCGGAACGCTGACCCAGGTGGCGACACTCATCGCAAATTGTGCGACTATTGACGTATGAGCGACATGGATATCACGGGCATTTTGGATGATTTGGCTTCGGGCAAGATCGACGCGGCTGAGGCAAAAAAGCGTATCGATTCGGTAGGGCTGGGGGATGGCCGACCGGTGACGGAGCCAGTCGACGAGGTGTCCACCGAGTGGCCGACCTTGCCCAAGACGGAACCCAAGGCTGAGGCGACGACGACCGAGCCGACGCAGGCCGAAATTGACGGGGAAGCAGAGCCAGCGCCCGCGAAGAAAGCGGCGAAAGCTCCCAAGGCAGCCAAGGCGAAGAAGGCCACGCCGCCCAAGGCCGACAAGATCAACGGGGTGAAGAAAGTCCTTGTCAAGGCCACTGGACGCAAGGTGCGGATAGTCGCAGACGACCACGTGTCCACTGCTGCGGCCGAGGATGTGCACCAGGTCAAGCGCAATGGGGCCACCTTGGAGATTCTGGGAGACCGCGACTTCCCCGGCGTGACAGACGCCATCGCTTGGGTACGTTCGGTCAAGCATATCGACGACCTCAAGGACGATATCAAGGGCCTCAGCATTGGTAAGGAACTGACCGTTCGTGTCAATCCGAGCTTGGAGGTGGATATCGATGTGTCGGCGTCGTCACTCATCGTCACTGACATCCCGCACCTTGGCAAAGTTCGACTCATGGCTGGGCAAGCGACAATTACAGGCGCGTCAGTGGTGTCTGACTTGATGCTACAGGCTGGGCAAGTGTCCGTGTCGGGTACTTTCACGCAGGATTGGTCACGGATTCGTTGCGAGTCAGGTCAAGTGGTGCTCGTCGTCGACCCAGACTCTGATGTCGTCGTACGTGCGGACGCCCAGTTGGGCCGCATCGCCTGGGAGGGTGTGGAAGCCCCGGAGTCGGAACTGATTCTCGGCAACGGCACCGCGCATCTCGACCTCGGGGTTGTGCTGGGGCACGGGGTTGTACGGGTTGCCGAACCGGAAGAGTAGATGAGTGCTGCTTAGTGCTGCGCTGTCCTGAGGGTGTGGGCAGTACGACATGTGCAGGTCGTTACACGAGGCGATGGCTGCGCCATAGTATCGCCTCGCTCCACTATGTGCGCCCCAAATCGGTGGGACGATTTGAGCCCAAGCCTGCCCATGCCGTACTGCCCACACCCTCCTGACGGGTCGATTATGTGACTGCACGTAAGTGGCGATGTCCGCGCACGTACTCCTACAAGACCCATCCACAAACGCATGCCCGAACCCCTCACGCGACGGTTGAGGATGGGTAATGTCGCCAGATTGGCGATCTTGGCGGAGTAATCCATCCGGAAACGTCAAACAGGTGCCACATGAGTACGTTTGTGGATGGGTTATGCAGCGACTCTTCGGGGTATGGCCAGTACGACATGCGCAGGTCGTTACACGAGGCGATGGCTGTGCCGGTTATGCGGTGAATCCCTCAATCTTGAGAACTGTGATGTGGATCGCCCGCCCGTTCGGCGCTTCGTAGCTTACCTCGTCACCTTCGCGGTGGCCGAGTACCGCCGCACCGACCGGGGACTGCGGGGAGTACACCTGTGTCTCGACTGAGTCATCCAGGGCCATGATTTCGCGCGAGCCGAGCAGGAAAGTGTCCGTGTCATCGGGGTCGCCGTCGTACGCGATGGTGACCGTGGAACCAGGATGGGCAACATCGGAGTCCTCATCGACCCCACCGACGACCGCGTTGTCGAGAATCTGCTTGAGCCGACGGATGCGCAATTCGTTTTGCCCCTGCTCGTCCTTGGCCGCGTGGTACCCGGCATTCTCGGACAGGTCGCCCTCGTCGCGGGCGCGCCCGATCTTTGCCGAAATGATCTCGCGCAGAGGCCCCGAGATGTACTCCCACTCTTCGCGTAGCTTGTCATGCGCCTCTTGCGTCATCCAAATTGCGTCACTGGTCATCCCTCAAGGATAGCCCCGCGCAACATGAGTGCGCAGGTCGAACACGCAATCGTGGACGCGGCGGGCCGCCCTTTGAGTGGGAATTAGCCCGAATATGGGTAGGTCCAGGTGTGCTCGCCTGACTTGACGGTAAGGGGAGCGGGAGCGTTCTGGCCCGGGAAGGTGACGTCGGCGTGGGCGCCCTCAGGGACAATGGCGGTCAGGGTCATCTGCCCGGACTCGATGCGCCATTCGCACGAGGCAAGGCCCAGGGGAGTGACATGGGCAGTACGGGCGTGGGTGAGCCCGCCGCCGGGATAGGGCGAGATTGCGAAACGTTTCCAGCCAGGCTCTAGATTCACCAGCCCGCCGATGCGGCGATGTACCCAGTCATTGACGGCGCCGAGGGCGTAGTGGTTGAGGGAGGTCATGCCTGTACGATGCAGTCGCCCATCAGGGAGTATGGCGTCCCAGCGTTCCCAGGTCGTGGTCGCACCCATGGTGATTGGGTAGAGGAACGAGGGGCATTTCTCTTGGAGGAGCATGGAGTAGGCGGTGTCGAGGTGTCCGGTCAGCGTTAGTGCTTCGGTTACCCAAGGCGTGCCAGCGAAACCAGAGGCAATGATGAAGTCTCTTGAAGCAACAATCTCGGCTAGCCGGTCGCCTGCGCGTTGCCGCTGGTCCTCGGGGAGCAGGTCGAAGCAGATGGCCAAGGAGTAACCGGTGGTTGTCTCGCCAGTAACGATGCCATCAGGTGCCCATTGGCGGCGGAATGCTTCGACGACACGGGCATTGAGTGTTGCATACTTCGAGACATCGTCGGCGTGTCCCAAGAGTATGGCGATTTTGACCATGAGGGCAGTCGCGCGAGCATAGTACGCCTGGGCAACCAGGTACCTGTCTGTCTTCCCTTCGCCTGGTTCAGTGGGGGGAGCATCGGGGTCACACCAGTCACCATACTGGAAGCCCCTGTCCCATAAGTCCTTGTCAGACAGCAGCGTGGCAACCTCGTCGATGTACGACACCATCGTCGGCCAGCAGCAGCGCAAGACATCGGTATCCCCATATTCGCCGTAGAGGTTCCACGGGATCGTGACGATGGAATCGCCCCAGAGGCCGGTGGGTTGGGAGGGGCGCGGGTCGACGAGGGGGGCCGAACGCGGCATGTTGCCGACTCGTTTCTGGGCGATGATGAGGTCGGTCAGCCACGATTCGACCACAGCACGCACGTCATAGAGGTACGCGGCGGTCGGCAGGAAAGCGGCAAGGTCGCCTGTCCATCCGAGGCGTTCGTTGCGCTGGGGGCAGTCAGTGGGAATGGAAACGAAGTTGTCGCGCATTGACCATAGCGCATTGTCGTGGAGCCTGTTCAGTAGGGGATTCGAGCACTCGAACCATCCGGTTTCGTCCATGTCAGACCAAGTGGCAAGAGCAGTGAAGTCTTGTACGTTGGGTAGTCCGGCCCACCCTTGTACCTCGATGTACCGGAAGCCGTGGTAGGTGAAGGACGGCTCCCAGGTCTCCACCGCGTCGCCTCGGCAGATGTACCGATCCACAGATTCAGCAGTACGCAATGTCTCTCGCTCCAGACCACCTTCTGGGGTGATGGCCTCCGCATGCCAGATGGTGATTTCCTGTCCCAGTGTTGGGTTCTCGATGCGGAGCCTTACCCATCCTGAGATGTTCTGCCCGAAGTCGAGAACAGGATTGCCCGATGGGCCGGTGGTGATGGACACCGGCGCGAACTCGGCGAGGCGACGTACAGGCGGAGTCTTGGGACATTCGAGGGTGGCGAGGTCCCAAGCGAAAGGCGCGGCAGGAGTCCAGTGCTTGGAATCATCCGTGGAGGTCGTCGGATGGAAAGCCGGTGTACACCACCCCTCAGGTTCGAGGCGAGCGTCGAAGGTCTCCCCGTCGTACAATCCATTCGCGCGTGTGCCGCCATACCCAATGAGCCAGTCATCCCCGGGTTGTGTGCCCACCCATTCGGTACGGTCGGTGTACTCCAGTTCCAACTCCATGAACAATCCGGGCCGGTCACAGTACAGGTGATTTACCTTGTTAAACAGGAATGCGCCCACGGCCCAGCCTTCGCCGACCACGGCCCCGAGTGTGTTCGTGCCGGTTGTGAGCAGGTCGGTGACGTCGTAGCTGGAGACCATGAGGCGTTTGTCGTACGTCGTCCATCCAGGGGCGAGTACCTCATCGCCCACGCGCGACCCATTGAGGTACGCCACAACAATTCCGAGAGCAGTCACGCGCAGGGTTGCTGACCTGAGTTCGGGCTTTACCTGAAAGTCATGCCGAAAGTACGGCGCAGGGTCGCCTTCCTGACAAGGTTTATTCTCGCCAATGAACTGGGCGTGCCACATGGCTCCTCCTCGACGTGTCGTCCTCGTGATGTGACACAGCCAGTCCCAGTTTATGAGGCTGATGCCATCCACAGGCGAGCCGTACCATCTGTTGCTGCCAAGGCGGTGGCCACGAAAGATGTCCGGGGTCCGTGCGACAATAGAAACCTTAGGACGGGAGAATGATGGCGGACTGGTCGAATATCCGGGAGGCACAGAGCGCGCTGGTGAGCCCCTACACTTCGGGCGCGGACTTGTCCGCAATCGCGCAGGCGCAACCGAGTTTGTGGGCTGGTGTTGCGGTCCACCCCAACGCTTTTCCTGAGCTGTTGTCTTGGCTGGGGCAATACGGGGACGCCACGGTTCAAGCTGCACTCGCTTCTCGAATGGCCGCGCCTCAGGCGGGATTCGCCACCGGGTGGGGGCCGTCTTCTTGCCCGTCTCGACCCGACTTCTTTGCTCAACCTGGGTTTGACCCCAACGCGGGCGATATCACGACTGGATACCAGGGTCAGCCCGTATATTCTGGCCCGACAAGCGGATATGGACCCGTTCCGGGCTATGCTGCGCCGCAGTACATGCCGGGCGCGCCGCAGGGCGCTTACCCTCAAACTCCGGCCAAGAAGTCGAAGCTCCCCTGGATCATCGCTGGTGTGGCAGCCCTGGTCATCGTGCTCATCGTGGTGGTCGCCATCGTGGGAGTCGGCGGTGGCGGTGGTCTCCTCGGCGCGGACGTACCCAAGACACCAGCCGAGCTGGAACAGGCTGTTCAGGACCGCGACCCCATCAATTGCACCTTCAGCATTTTGGGTCACAAGGCCACGGTCCAAACGAACAATGGATGGGGCAAGGTCAAGATCAGTTCCAACGATTATGGCCAGGACATGAACGTGTTGATACTCGAAAACGATGGTGTGTACACCTGGTATTCGGGCGTCCTGAAGTTTGGATTCAAGATGCCCTATATCGCCGGTATCAGCGATGACCTTATTGATGAATTGGTCGGCCAGGGGACACTCGACGGAACGATTGATGCTGGCGACTTCACATGCAAGGCCCCAGTCGGTGACTCGGCATTCAAACTGCCGGCCGACATTGATTTTGAGTAAGGATTAGCCAACGCTGACCGGGGCGTCGGTTTCGACAGATTCTGCCAACGCTAGGCCCAAACGCGCGTCGTACATGGCCTGTGACAAGGGGTAAGGCGCTGGCGCGTCCGGCGTGGATGCCCCAAGACGACCCCCCACATAGGCCACCATCTGACGTATGAGAGTCGCCACCGCGATCTCGTCGTCGTTCCACCGCTTGTCAGGGAAGGGATTCGACCACAGGACCTCGTCGCCCAAGGTGATTTCAGTCGAAGAGTACCCGTTGAGATCGAGGTCGTGGCCAGTCTGGCGACGGTGCATGTGCGTTGTCGTGATGAGAGCCGGTCCCGCCAGTCGTACAACCGTGTCGCCCGAGATTTCCCCGTGCGACCCACGTACAACCAACCGTCGCGTCCGCAACAAGTTGCGTGTTTGATTGTCGGTGAAGTCGTACAGCCCAGACTTGCCTTCACCGAAATCCACTGTGCCAATAGTGCACGCTGCTTCGCCGGGTTCCGTCTCGCCTGTCCAACCGGCACGGGTCAGAGGATTCATCAAGGGGCCGCTGAATTGCGCCGCACGCACCTGAGCCGGACCCGACTCGACACCCAAGTACGCTCTGACAAGGGCCATCGCGTGGTACGTCTGAGTCGATGAGATCTGGACCTGCGTTACCTCTCCAATGAGTCCACGCCGAACCACGTCCAAGCAGGCCGCGTGAAGGGGCATGAGGGAATACTGCTCGGCGACTTGCGCCAACGGGGAATCCGCGATGTCGGCGAGGGAGTCCAAGTCCTCCACCGTCTTGGCGGGAGGAGTCTCGGCCAAGACATGGACCCCAGCCTCAACACAGGTTCGCAAGACAGTCGGTGTTGTGTGCGGCGGGGTGAAAGACAGCACGAAATCCGGCTTGACTTCGGCAATTGCCGTCGGCAGGTCGGTGTACACGGGAACAGTCGCGGACAGATTGCGCCGCAAGACCACCCCAGCACACGTCAGGTCGTCCATCTCGGAGATGACCTGCTTGAACGCTTGGGAGCGATACCCGAGTCCAACCTGGAGAAATCTCATGGGTCAAGAGTAGCGCCGTAACCTCGCACCGGCCCAGACTTACCAATTACCACCGTCTCTGCCATCTGCACCCTGCGACTGCGTGCACAATTGCGTAGTGAAGTAATCACTGAATCCTGGGAAATCCTGTGGAAACTACGGCTCCCGATTTCGGCCACCGCGCCTGAGGTGGTTGGATAGGAGCATGAGTCCACGAACGATTGGTGTAACCGAGCTCGCCCTGCGCGACGCTCATCAGAGCCTTTTGGCCACGCGCATGGCGACCGAAGACATGGTTGGCGCTTGCGAAGATATTGACAATGCTGGGTATTGGTCAGTGGAGTGCTGGGGTGGAGCGACATACGACTCCTGCATCCGCTTCCTGAACGAAGACCCCTGGGAGCGCCTGCGCACCTTCCGCAAGCTCATGCCCAACTCGCGCCTCCAAATGCTGTTGCGCGGCCAGAACCTGCTGGGTTATCGCCACTACGAAGACGGTGTCGTCGAGCGTTTCGTGGAGAAGTCCGCTGAGAATGGTATGGACGTCTTCCGCGTTTTCGACGCAGTCAACGACCCGCGTAACATGGCCAAGGCCATGCAGGCCGTCGCCAAGACGGGCAAGCATGCTCAAGGCACCATCTGTTACACCATTTCTCCCGTCCACACTGTTGAGGGATACGTCAAGCTCGCCGGGCAGTTGCTCGACATGGGCGCACAGTCCATCGCGCTGAAGGACATGGCAGCGTTGCTGAAGCCCCAGCCGGCGTACGACATCATCCGTGGCATCAAGGACACGTATGGCGAGAAGACCCAAATCAACCTCCACTGCCACTCGACCTCAGGCGTTACCCTCGTCACCTTGCAAAAGGCCATCGAAGCTGGTGCAGACGTTGTCGATACCGCCATCTCGTCGTTGTCGCTCGGCCCGGGCCACAACCCGACCGAATCCTTCGTCGAAATGCTGGAGGGAACCGAGTTCACGACCGACCTCAAGATGGACCGCCTCCTGAAGATACGCGATTACTTCGCCAAGATTCGCCCGAAGTATGCGGCGTTCGAGTCAGCCACACTTGTGGATACTGAGATTTTCGCTTCGCAGATTCCTGGCGGGATGCTCTCCAACATGGAGTCCCAGCTCAAGGCTCAGGGCGCTGGCGACCGTGTCAAGGAAGTCATGGAGGAAGTGCCGGTGTGCAAAGCTGACGCCGGTCATCCGCCGCTGGTCACCCCGACCTCTCAGATCGTCGGCACGCAAGCTGTCTTCAACGTTCTCTTCGGGAAGTACACGAAACTCACCAACGAATATGCCGACCTCGTCTTGGGGTATTACGGGCACACGTTGGGCGAGGTCAACCCCGATGTCGTGAAAATCGCCGAGGAGCAGACGGGCAAAAAGCCGATCACTGGCCGTCCCGCCGACCTGCTCAAGCCCGAATGGAACGAACTGGTCTCCGCGACCAACGCTCTGGAGGGCAACGACGGCACCGATGAGGACGTCCTGACCTACGCTATGTTCCCC
>JAISJO010000096.1 GCA_031261485.1 Propionibacteriaceae bacterium
CATGGTCGTGGCCGCCGCTGAAGTCGTCATCGGGTTGTCCATTATCGTGATGATTTTCCGAGCTAGGCGCTCGGTCATCGTCGACGACGAGATTGCATTGAAGGGCTGAGCGATGCTGGAAACACTGACACCCATTGCCGCTGAAGGCCTCTTTCAGTGGGCCTGGCTGATGATTGCCATCCCCGGAGTCGTGGCGGGACTGCTGCTGATTCTGGGCAAGGTCACCAACTCTTTCGGACACTTCCTGGCCACCTTGGCCCCCATCGCCTCCTTCGTCCTGGCGCTGATGTACTTCCTCGACCTGCTCGCCAAGGACGAGTCGTCGCGGGCAGTCGGGCTGAACTTGTACACCTGGATGTCCTCGGGTTCGTGGCACGTCGATGTGGGTCTGCTCATTGATCCGCTGTCGATTCTGTTCGTCCTGCTCATCACGGGCGTGGGCGCGATCATCCATATTTACTCTCTCGGGTACATGAAGAACGACCCGAACAGGCGACGCTTCTTCGCGTACCTCAACCTGTTCATCGCGGCCATGCTCATCCTCGTTCTCGCGGATTCGTATCTAGTCCTCTTCGTCGGATGGGAAGGCGTGGGTCTCGCATCCTTCCTGCTCATCTCCTTCTGGCAGGAACGCCCCTCGGCTGCCGCCGCTGGCAAGAAGGCTTTCGTCATGAACCGCGTGGGCGACCTCGGCCTGCTCCTCGCCATGTTCATCATGTTGGCCATGTTCGGTTCGTCTTCGTTCGCCGACGTCAGTGCGGGCGCCGACAAACTCAGTCTTGGCTGGGCCACACTCATCGGGTTCTTCCTCTTGCTGGCCGCCTGTGGCAAGTCCGCCCAAGTGCCTCTGCAATCCTGGTTGTTGGATGCCATGGAGGGCCCGACTCCAGTTTCGGCCCTCATCCATGCCGCGACCATGGTGACCGCCGGCGTGTACCTCGTGGTCCGCTCTGGCGCGATCTTCGAAGCCGCTCCCGCCGCTCGCCTGGCAGTCGCCATAGTCGGAACAGTGACACTGCTTGTCGGCGCATGGATCGGCTGCTCGAAAGATGACATCAAGAAGGTCTTGGCCGGTTCGACCATGTCCCAGATCGGGTACATGATTCTGGCCGCTGGCATCGGGCCCGCAGGGTACGCCTTCGCCATCTTCCACCTGCTCACCCACGGTTTCTTCAAAGCCAATATGTTCCTGGGCGCTGGCTCAGTCATGCACGGCATGAACGACGACGTGAATATGCGCCACTACGGTGGGTTGGCCAAGGTCATGCGAATCACCTTCCTGACCTTCGCCATGGGCTACCTGGCCATCATCGGCTTCCCCTTCTTCTCCGGGTTCTATTCCAAGGACCACATCATCGAAGCGGCCTGGGAAGCGCAACCTGTCCTCGGTGTGCTGGCGCTCATCGGCGCTGGCGTGACCGCGTTCTACATGACCCGGCTCATGCTCATGACCTTCTTCGGCGAGAAGCGCTGGCGTGAGGGTGTGCATCCGCACGAATCGCCCGTCGTCATGTGGATTCCGCTGGTCCTGCTGGCCATCGGCTCCATCATCGGCGGCATGGTGCTCAATGCCTGGATCGGGAAGTGGCTGGCTCCTATCGGCGCCGAAGCTCCCGAGAACCCGTCATGGCTGCCGCATTGGTCGCTCATCGGCATCATCACCCTGGTGGTGGTGGCCGCTGGGGTGGTGCTCTCGTGGTACATCTTCGGGCGCAAGGAGAAGCCAGTTCCGGATGAGGCTCCCGAGAAGGTGTCCATCGTGACCACCATCGGTCGCCACGACCTTTACGGAGACACAATCAACAATACGATATTCGTCACTCCGTCCAAACTCTTGGGCCAAGGCGTCGCCTTACTGGATGAGAAGGCCATCGACCCAGCGACGGAAGCGGGTGCGCATGCCGTGAGTTGGACCGGCGACAAGGTGCGCGGACTCCAGAACGGGTACGTGCGCACGTACGGCCTCACCATGGCTGTCGGCGTCATCCTCATCGGTGCCGCACTCGTCCTGAGTCAGTTGGTCTAGGTAGGAGAAGCAATGATATTCCCGTATCTCACTGTGCTGGCTGGGCTCCCCCTGCTCGGCGCACTCATCGCAGCGATGAGCAAGGCCAAGGCCGCCCGCGTGGTCGCCCTGGTGTTCTCCCTTCTCACCCTGGTGTACACAGGCGTGGTCATCTGGGCTTCCAAGTCCGGCGAAGCCATCTACGAATCCTTCGAGTGGCTGCCCATGATTGGTGCGACCTACTCCCTCGACATGGATGGCATGGGACTGGTCATGGTCGCCATGACTGTCCTCCTAGTCCCGGTCGTTCTCATCGCTGAATGGAAGACGGGCCTGGGTGGGAAAGGCCGCTTCAGTTCCAAAGCGTTCGTTGCTTTGGTCTTGCTGGTTGAATCCTTCTCCCTGTTCTGTTTCCTCAGCGTTGACCTCGTCCTGTTCTACATCTTCTTCGAGGCAACCCTCATTCCGATGTTCTTCCTCATCGGTGGGTGGACCGGGAAGAAGGGCAAAGGGGCCATCAAGTTCCTTCTCTTCGGTTTGGCCGGTGGGCTCATCATGCTCTTCGGTGTCATCGGAACCGCAGTGTTGTCCTCCAGGTCCGGGGCTCCTTCCCTGCTCTTCTCGGATCTCGCCAATGCCGGATTGCCGGGTAACACGGTCACGAAGGTCATCTTCCTGAGCTTCTTCATCGCTTTCGCCCTGAAGGCCCCCATGGTTCCCGGACACATTTGGCTGCCGGACGCCGCCCAAGAATCCACTCCTGGTGGTGCGGCCCTCATGGTCGGCATCCTGGACAAGCTCGGCACTTTCGGTATGATTCGCGTGTGCATCGGTATCTTCCCAGGCGAATCCGCATGGGCGACCCCGGTCATTCTCATCCTTGCCTTGGTGTCCATCTTCTACGGTGCGTTCGCTGCCATCGGGTCGAAGAACCTCATGCGGTTGGTCGCGTATACGTCGATATCCCACTTCGGGTTCATGGTCTTGGGTATCTTCGCTCTGACTTCCGCTTCCTTGACGGGTTCGATCTTCTATATGGTCAATCACGCGCTCTCGACAGGTGCGTTGTACCTTGTTATTGGGTACGTCATCGCGCGGCGAGGCTCGGCCGATATCGGAGACTTTGGAGGTTTGGCCAAGATCGCCCCCTTGGCGGCAGGGTTCACCCTCGTCGCAGGCCTCGCGTCCTGTGCCCTTCCGGGGACGAGTTCCTTCGTTTCTGAGTTCATGGTCATGTCCGGGACATGGTCGCGGTACCCGTGGATTGCGGGTATTGCCGCTTTGGGCGTGGTGTTCGCTGCTGTGTACATCCTGTGGACGTACCAACGCATGTACACCGGGCCGGTCCCTGACGAGGTAGCCGAACACGTCAAGAACGACCTGACATGGAGGGAGCGCGTGGCACTCATACCGCTTGTCCTGGCATTCCTTGTCCTCGGATTCTGGCCGCAGCCAGCCCTCGACGAGATTGCCCCCACAACTGATGCCTATATGGTTTCCGCGTCGGCCACCGACCCGGCAGTCGAGATTGAAGGGGGCCGGTAATGACTTTCGTCGCACCCAGCATTGATTACCTCAGGCTCGCGCCTTTCCTCATCATTTTGGGAGCCGCGTGCTTGGGCATCCTCGTTGAGGCTTTCGTGCCCCGCAAGCCGCGTTTCATCACCCAGATTATCGTGGCCGTTCTGGCACCTCTCGCGGCCATCGGGGTCACTGTGTGGCAGTGGGGCAGTGTCGGGCAGGGTCTGGCCGACCCACATGCTTCGGCTAGTGGCAAGGTGGTCAGCGGTACCGTCCTCATCGACGGCCCGACCCAGGGTTTCTGGATCATTCTCCTGGCCTTTGGGCTCATCTCGGTCATCTTGTTCGCTGAGAGGCACGTCCATTCGGGCGCCACTGCCTTCACTCCCATGGCCGCTGCCATTCCCGGGTCCACCCTGGAAACCGAGGCTGCCGATGCGGGTCGAGCGCACTCCGAAGTCTTCCCGCTGGCCCTGTTCTCTTTGTCGGGCATGATGCTCTTCGTGGCAGCCGATGACCTCTTGGTGTTGTTCGTTGCCCTGGAGATTCTGTCGCTGCCCTTGTACGTTTTGTCCGGGCTCGCTCGCCATCGCCGCATGGTGTCCGGCGAAGCTGCGCTGAAGTACTTCCTGCTCGGTGCTGCCGCGTCGGCGATTTTCCTGTTCGGCGTGACCATGCTCTTCGGCTATTCGGGCGGTTTTGGGTATGAGGCCGTGGCTGCTGCCGTGCAGAGCCCCACTCAATCCGACTCCCTCATGCTCGCTGGCCTGGGGTTGCTCGCTGTGGGCCTGCTCTTCAAGATGGGCGCTGTGCCCTTCCACTCGTGGGTCCCCGACGTGTACCAGGGCGCGCCCACTCCGGTGACCGCGTTCATGAGCGTCTGTACCAAGGTCGCGGCGGTCGCTGGCTTCCTGCGCCTGTTCTATGTGTGCTTGGGCGGTATGCGCTGGACCTGGCAGCCTCTCGTGGCTGGTGTGGCTATTCTGACTATGGTCGTTGGCGCCATCATCGCCATCAACCAGTCGGATGTCAAGAGGGTCTTGGCGTATTCGTCGGTGGCCCATGCCGGGTTCGTCCTCGTGCCGTTCGTCGGCGCGTACACCGTGCAGACCGGCCTGAAGACGTGGCAGATGTCCTCGGTGGGGTCGATTATGTTCTACCTTGCCGCGTACGGTTTCGCCACCGTCGGCGCATTCGCCTTGGTGACTCTCGTGCGTTCTCAAGGCCGCGAAGTGACGGCGTTGAGCGCATGGTCTGGCATCGGTCGTCGCCATCCGTGGATGGGCGTGACCATGCTGATCTTCCTGTTGTCTTTGGCGGGTATCCCGTTGACTGGCGGTTTTGTCGGTAAGTTGGTCGCCTTCATCGCCGCCTGGGAGGGTGGGTACTGGTGGCTGACCCTGGTTGCCGTCGCCCTGTCGCTCGTGGCCGTCTTCATTTACTTCCGCGTCATCCAGGTGATGTTCTTCCGTGAGCCCACCGCTGAGACCGGGACTGTCGAGACCCCTGGCGCGGCAACGTGGATTGTGGTCGTCGTCTGCTTGGTGGGGACCTTGGGCCTCGGTCTGGTTCCCGGCCCGGTCACTGAAGTGCTCAATCAGGTGTCTGCCTTCCTCATGGCGGCAGGGTTCTAGAGGTTCGGGCTTTGACAGACGAACAGTTCGCCGAGTGGGTCGAAGAGCGACTGTCCCAGGTGGATTCCCGCCTGGGAGAGGTCATCGCACCCCAGACGGACTTTGTACGGGAAGCCGGGTCGTACCTCGTTTCTTTGGGTGGTAAAAGGTTTCGCCCCGCACTGGTGATTGCCGCTGGAGGATTGGGGCTTGATGCGGATGGTGGGTCTGTACCGTCATCCATCGCGGAGTCGCAGGATCCAGAAGACACAGTCCAAGACGCGGGTGAACCCTGGGGTCCAGAATCCATAATCCCGGACGTGCCTGTCATCCTTCCGTACCCGTCTGCGGTCCCCCCGTCTCCCGCCGCTGTCTCGCCGTCATCCTCGGACGTCCCGCTGTCAGGCTCGGTCGTCGCTCCGTCATCCTGCGACGCCTCCCTGTCATCCTGCGCGGAGTCGCAGGATCCAGAATCCACGATCCAAGATGCGGATGAAGCGCAGGGTCCAGAATCGGCTATCCCGGACGTGCCGCTCATCCTTCCGTACCCCTCGGTCGCCCAACCGTCATTCTGCGCGGAGTCGCAGGATCCAGTCTCGGGCGATGGGCTGAACGAGAGCGCACTCATCGACTCGGCAGTCGCCGTGGAGCTTACCCACGTCGCGTCCTTGTACCACGACGACGTCATGGACGAGGCTCCCCGTCGCAGAGGCGCGCCGTCCGCGAATGTGCGCTGGGGCAATTCGGTCGCCATCATGGTCGGCGACTTCCTCCTTGCCACCGCGTCCTTGGTCGGTTCTTCCCTAGGTGAGGCATTCGTGGCCCACCAGTCGCGCACCCTGGCACGCTTGGTACAAGGCCAAATCGCGGAACTGCGAGGCCCACTCGATGGGGCCGACCCGGTGACTCATCACCTGTCAGTCCTCAGCGACAAGACCGCGTCCCTCATCGCCGCGTCCGCACGATACGGCGGTATGGTCGCGGGCCTGCCCGATGACCAGATTGAGGAACTGACGGCCTTCGGCGAGTCCTTGGGCATGGCCTTCCAACTGGCCGACGACCTCATCGACATACTCTCTGACGACTCCGGCAAGACCAAGGGCACGGACCTGCGCGAAGGCGTGCTCACCCTCGCCCCTCTCATGGTCATCACCGAGAACCGCCCCGAAGACGGGCGGTTGGTCGCTCTGCTCTCCGGTCCTGTCTCCGAAGAAGACGTCCCCGAAGCACTGGCCCTGTTGAGGGTACATCCCGCACTTGACAAGGTACGACACCATATAGCCGAGCACACCCGCCTGGCATGTTCACACCTAGAGGTCTTCCCCGATTCCCCCGCCAAGAGGGCCCTCATCACCCTGGCCGACCAGGCCGTCTACCGGACGTCATAGCTCGCCTACTTGCACCTCCTGACAGCGTTTCACCATGTTCACGGTCAGCGTTTCACTACATTACGATTCAGCGTTTCACTACATTACACGTCAGCGTTTCACTACATTTGAGAGAAGCGATGCTATACTTTTCCCATGTCAGAGGTCTTTCAGCGTCATCTTGTCGATTGGGGCAAACAGCTTCTTGGCAGCTTCCCATGTCTGATCATTGAAGGGGCGCGGCAAGTCGGGAAGAGCACTCTGGCCGACATGCTTGTCGCGGGTCAACCTCACACCATCGTTAGCCTTGATGACCCAGCATTGCGCCAAACAATCATGGATGACCCCAGGCTCTTTCTCAATGAACGCCGTCAGCGGGTTCTCGTCATTGATGAGGTCCAGAGAGAGCCGGACCTGATTCTGTACATCAAAATGGCCATTGACGAGGACCGCATTCCCGGACGCCTTATCGTGACGGGGTCTTCAGATCTCTTGCGCCTTCGCAGTACGCCGGACTCTTTGGCTGGGCGAGCCGCGACCATACACCTGCGCGGACTGAGCCAGGGTGAGATAGCGGGCAGCCATGACGACTTCGCTACCAAAGCCCACCAATCACTCTTGTCTGGTGCCGCATCGAGTGCCTGGAGTCGCGGCGACTACGTTCAGGCGATTGCCGCAGGCGGCTACCCCGAACTCCACACGAGCATCCCCCCGTCCATGCGCTCCACCTGGATCACGTCGTACATTCGGGGGCTTCTGACGCGAGACTTGGCAGATGTCACTCGGTCGGCAGCCGTGCCGCATTTGACTTCGTTACTACGGTTGCTGGCGGCCAACCAGTCCGGTGAACTCGTCAAAGCCCGCCTCGCCAGCGATCTCGGATTGGGCCAAGTTACCGCTGACCGCTATTTCGATGCTCTGACAACGCTGTTTCTTTTGGAAGACTTGCCGCCCTGGCGGACAAACCTGACCAAGAGGGAAGTTGGCCGTCACAAGATTTCTCTGTCAGATTCGGCCCTCGCGCTGACCCTTGACCGGCTCTCCGAGAAACAACTTGAAGCCGTTCCTGCGCCTCTTGCTTTGGGAGGCCTGCTCGAAGGATTCGTCACCACTGAACTCATGAAGCAACACACCTGGTCGCAGGAAGACTTTCAGCTGTTTCATTTCCGCGACCGCAATGGTCTGGAGGTGGACCTCGTCATCGAATACGACGATGGTCGTATCTTCCTCATCGAGGTCAAGGCTACCCAGACCTATCGGCCCGAACATACCGCCGCCATACGCTCCCTTGCTGACACACTCGGGGACCGCTTCTGTGGAGGCGCCGTGCTCAGCTTTGTACCCGAGCCCGCACGCTTCGGCGAAAGAATCTGGGGATTGCCCGTTAGTTGCCTGTGGACCTGATCCTGTTTGGGACGGGCGTCTGACTTTGGCCCAAACCGGCGGATTCTTGGGGAGACATTCGGAGTAGGTCCAAAGTTGGCTCATTTCGAGGCCGTTTTCGGGCGAACTTTGAGCCCACATCGCGCCTCGGCGCCGGGGGCGGACGGAGATGGCCAAAGTTGGACAAATGCAGGCGACCCAGTCCCTCGTGGGCCGTCTCTGTCTGGCTTGTCTTCCGTCGGCGTCCGACCGCAAGTCATGCAGACCCCCACTGCGGGTCAGGAGTAAGAGCGTAGAATCAACTGAACCGGTTCTTCGGAGTTGGGGATGAGGGAGTTGCGATGGATCTACTGGAAGCAATGGCGGTTCGGCACTCTGTGCGGCGGTACACCGAGCAGGCGATTGACGCTGATGTGCGCCTGGCTCTGGAGGACGAGGTCGCACGATGCAACGCTGATTCAGGCCTGCACCTCCAACTGGCTTTCGATGAACCACGAGCCTTTTCCGGTAAATTGGCCGAGTACGGGCACTTCGTCAATGCGAACAACTATCTCTCAGTCGTTATGCCGAGTCAGGCAGGGTTTGAGGAGATAGCGGGGTATTACGGCGAGCAGATTGTGCTCAAGGCGACGACTCTTGGTCTCAATACCTGCTGGGTGGGCCTGAATTACTCCAAGGCAAAATGTGCCTGCACTATCGGGCCAGGCGAGAAGCTGAGATGCGTGATTTCACTCGGGTACGGCGCGACGCAAGGCAGGCCGCACAAGTCCAAGCCCCTCGAATCACTCTGTAAGGTCGATGGCGAGATGCCTGATTGGTTCCGGGCCGGGATGGAGGCGGCTCTACTTGCCCCGACGGCGATCAATCAGCAGAAGTTCATGTTCACGCTCTCAGGCAATCAGGTACAAGCGACGACGGGCCTTGGTCCTTTCGCGCACGTCGACCTCGGAATCGCCAAGTACCATTTCGCGCTTGGCGCGGGACTCGATAACTTCACTTGGGCCTAGTGCCCCGCGTTGTCGGCACTCGACGATGCACCGCATCGCTTCCCCTCCTCTGCCTTGCCAGCCCGGCCCCAACACCCGCCTTACTTCGCCAGCGAACTTCCGACGCGGGACGCGAGCGAGGCTAGGCTGAAACCACGGAAACGCCACAGCCTCGCGGTGCCGAGTGAGACATGAGTGGTGTTGAAAAGGAGGACCTGATGATTCGGAGAATGCCCACCCATGTCGGGGACGACACGGTTGCGTCATGCGTCGTTGCTGGCGATTACATCTTTCTAGCCCATCACGCGGCCCACTGGTTTGGCTCTGACATCGTGGAGCAGACCAGGGCCGTATTCGAGTCGATGCAAAACACTCTCGCCTCGGTCGGTGCGAGCCTGAACGACGTGGTACAACTCAACCTGTACCTGCGAAACATTGCCGATTTCCGTCAAGCTGCCGATGTGTTCCGCGAGTTCTTCACCGAAGGTGCCCCCGCGCGCATGACAACCACCACCGACTTCGTGGATGCGACATGCCTAGTCCAAATGGATGGCGTGGCGTACATCGGGGCTTAGGTAACGGCTGGCTAATACACCAATCAGCACTTCGCCAGAAGCCCCCCTTTTCACAGCAAGTCTATTTTTACTCAATCGCCTGAGTAAAAATACGCACCCAATTGAGTAAACTGGGAGTACGTCATTGGAGGACACATGTACGAACGCTCTCTTCTTGCCACGCTGAAGGCCCGTGTGGCGGAACCTCGCCGCTTCATTCAGGTAATCGTCGGCCCTCGTCAAGTGGGGAAAACGACTCTCCTCACTCAGCTCACCGATGCACTGAGTGAGACAGAAACCGCCACCTATGCGAGACAATCCAAGACATTAGTCGTTTCCATCTCAGCCGACGCGGTATCGACCTCAGGAATCGGCTGGCTGGACCAGGTATGGGAAGATACCCGCACCAAACTTCGCCTGACTGGCTGCGACGAGGCGCTGCTGTGTGTCGATGAGGTGCAGAAGGTTGCCCGGTGGAGTGAATCCGTCAAGAAGAACTGGGATCTTGACACAAAGGAACACCGGCCCATCAAGGTCATTCTGTCTGGCTCGTCTCGTTTGCTCATTCAAGATGGTCTGACGGAATCGCTGACAGGCCGTTTCGAGTCGCATTACCTTGGCCACTGGTCGTACAACGAAATGGCTGAGGCCTTCGGATTGTCGCCGGAACAATACGCCTGGTTCGGCGGATATCCGGGGGCTGTCGGCCTGATTGATGATGAGCCGCGATTCAAGAGTTATGTCACGGCTGCCATCATCGAAACGAGCCTGAACCGCGACATCTTTCTCATGACCAAGATCGACAAACCGGCCCTGCTGCGCAATGTCTTTGAGTTGGGCACGGCATACTCGGGGCAGATTCTGTCGCTGACGAAGATGCTGGGCCAACTGCAGGATGCAGGCAACACCACCACTCTGGCTCGGTACCTTCACCTGCTTGACCAGGCCGGTCTACTTGCTGGCCTTCAGGCGGCTTCGTCACGCCCGGTGGCGGCGCGGGCCTCAAGTCCGAAGTACCAGACGCACAACATGGCGCTCTATTCGGCTAGTCGCAGTGACCTCTTTGCCTCAACCCGCGCAAACAGCCCGGCCTGGGGTCGGGTGGTGGAATCAGCGGTGGGTGCTCATCTGATCGCTCAGACGCGGATGATGCTCAATACATCTTTGGAGTACTGGCGCGAGGGGGAGAAGGAGGTCGACTTTGTTGTCAGGCAAGGGGATACAATGGTCGGTCTTGAGGTGAAGAGCGTTCCTGGCAGTAGTCATGTCCAAGGGTTGACCGCCTTCGAGAAGCGGTTCCCTCAAGCGCGAACGCTGCTGGTGGGCGGTGCGGCGCTAAGTTGGGAGGACTTCTTGCGCACAGACCTGCCGCACCTCCTTGCGGCAATGTCCTGACGACAAACCGTCCCCTACTGCCCTAGGTCGTATCCCGACATGACCTGGACCGGCCCCGCCTGCCGACTTCTGTACCAATTTCGTGTCCATTTGGCGATTCTGCGACCGTTCTTGATACAGAAGTCGGCGCCAGAAGTCCCCGAGCGACTCCTTGTCAGATGGTGACTCGGCGTTGGGGGGTAGGGACTCGGCGTCGCCGGGGCCGACAGAGGACGTGCTTCAGCATCCTTGGCACCCCTACACCAAACTGCTCTTGGCCTCTTGACTTTGCCATCAAGGGTTACGTGACCAGAGACTTGAGATGGGCATGGCGCGGTACCTGGGGCCGAAAGGTAGGGTTTCTTGGCCGGTGTAGAGCACTAGTCCGCATACTAGATCATCACCGAGTCGTGCGGCTAGGTGTTTGATGCCCGCGAAATCCTCTCCGCGAACGGTGGATGAAGCTTTCACCTCAATAGCCACGACTTGGCCTTGGCGGTTTTCGAGAACGATGTCGACTTCAACCTTGTCTTTGGTGCGGTAGTGAAACATGTCGACGAGGTGCTCAGACCAGGTGAGTTGCCGAGCGATTTCCATGGTGACGAAGCCTTCAAGAAGTCCACCGAGTGGGCTTGTGATTCTCAGCAGCGAGCTTTCGCTTTGTCCGGTTTGGGAAGCGGCGATACCAGAGTCAACAAAAGCGACTTTCGAGGTGCCAATAGCGCGGGTCTTGAGATTACGAGACCAGGCAGGGATGCGTTTGATGAGGAATACTTCTTCCAGGAGAGCGAGATATCGGTTGACGGTAGGTGCCGAAATTCCCAATTCACCAGCGAGCGTTCCTGGAACCAGCAGTTGTCCTGAGCGGGCGGCTAGGAGACGAACTAGGGTTCGTAGCTCATGGCCTCGCTCAACTGATGAGAGTTGGATGACATCGCGATTAATGATGTCGGATACGTAAGACTCAAGGAACTGAGTTCGCCGTCGGCCAGATCGGACGAGAGCTTCTGGAAATCCGCCACGGACGAGACGGCCAATGTAGGTTTCTCGAGTCTCTGAAGAATGGTGATCAAGGCCCGGGCCAACGCGAAATATGTCATCGACGAAGTTTTCGGGCTGCTGGTCGATTTCTCCCTGGGAAAGCGGCCATAACTCGATGGTCTCTATTCGGCCGGGAAGACTGTCAGGTAGGTTGCGAAGGCCCAAGAGGCGAGATGAACCGGTGAGAAGAAAGTGGCCTGGGGTGGGATCAAAGTCAACGGATTCCTTGATGGCAAGAAGGAGTTCGGGCACACGTTGGATTTCGTCGATCACCATTGGGGCTTCGCCAACAACGAATTCCGTCGGATCATTAAGCGCTGCTTGACGAGTGGCGCCGTGATCGAGACTGCGCCAGATGGCCTTTCTCTCGTGTGCAATTTGGCTGACGAGAGTGCTCTTGCCGGACTGACGTGCACCATTGATGAGAACGACGCGAGTGTCGTTAAGAGCCTCATCAACTCTGGATGCGATGTGGCGCGGCAGAATGAGCCCGATGGGCGAACGAGGAACTTGAACCATGCCGACCATTATGCCACTCAGCGTTCGTTTGGTCGCCAACTGAGTGTTCGTTTGGTCGCTTCCTATTTGTTCGTTTGGTCGCTACTAGCTCTGTAGGCCTGCCACTCTTTCATTGCGGGATTGCCGCAGGTTGTTAGGGCGACCACTACCAGATGGTCACTCTGTGTTTGGGTGCGAGGTACTCGGCGTCGCCGGGGCCGACGTCGAAGGCGGTGTAGAACTCGTCGAGGTTGCGTACGACCTGGTTGCACCGTATTTCGGCCGGCGAGTGGGGGTCCGTGGCGAGTTGCGTGGCGACCAATTCTTCGCGGGTGAAGTAGGACCAGCAGGTTGCCCACGAGAGGAAGAGGCGCTGGAGTCCGGTGTACCCATCGATGAGCGGCGCATCCTCACCGCCGGCCATCTTCCACGCTTTGATGGCGATGCCGAGTCCGCCGATGTCTCCGATGTTCTCGCCGATGGTCAGTGCGCCGTTGACGTGCAGGGTCGGCGTCTGGCGAGGGGTGAGTGCATCATATTGAGCGATGAGGGCCTTGGTGCGCTCTTCGAAACGCTCGTGGTCTTCGGGAGTCCACCAGTCGCGCAAGAGACCATCACCATCGCAACTTGCCCCTTGGTCATCGAATCCGTGGCCAATCTCGTGACCGATGATCGCGCCAATCGCCCCATAATTGACCGCGTCATCGGCAGAAGCATTGAAGAAGGGCGGTTGCAAGATGGCAGCGGGGAAGACGATTTCGTTGCGCAGCGGATGGTAATAGGCGTTGACTTCCTGTGGGTACATGAGCCACTCGTCAGGGTCCACCGGCCCGGCCAGCTTGCTCAACTCGTACTCCAAGTCGAAACGCCCGCTGGCTAGCACATTCTCCATGAGGTCATCGGTGACGACCAGTCCGGAGAAGTCGCGCCATTTCGCAGGGTGTCCGATCTTGGGACGGAACTTGTCGAGTTTCTTGAGAGCCTCGGCCTTCGTCGCGTCGCTCATCCAGTCGAGGTTGGTGATGGATTCCCGGTAGGCGGCCAGTAGGTTCGCAACGAGGGTTTCCATCCGAGCGGCGGCCTGCGGGGGGTAATGGGTGGTCACATAGATCTTGCCGAGTGCCTCGCCCATCGCAGCTTCAGTGAACCCAACCGCACGCTTCCAGCGCGGACGATTGACGGGCTGACCAGTCAAAACGGTCCCATAGAACCCAAACCTAAGCGCCACGAAGGCATCAGTCAGGAAGGGGGAGAGGTCGGTGATGAGGTGGTACATGGCCCAGGCGCGCCAGGCGGGGAGACGCTCAACAGTGAGCAATGCCGCCACGTCTGTGAAGAAGGAGGGTTGACAGTTGACGGTCTCTGTGATGCGGTCGGAGAAACCAGCAGCAGCAAGAATCGCGTCCCAACCGAAGTCTGGAGCGTCGGCGGCCATGGCCTCACGGGTCTGGAGGTTGTACATCGCCTCGATGTCGCGGGTGCGCACAATATCCCAGTGACAAGCAGCGATGGCAGATTCAAGGGCGAAAATGGCGTCGGCGTCGGCCTGGTCGGCTGGACTGGGCTCGGTCAATCCATGCCCCAAAGCAAGGGTCTGTGAGAGATGTTCCTTGTACTTCTCACGCACATCCTCATGCTGAGGCTCGTGATAATACGACTCATCGGGCAGACCAAGACCGTCTTGCCCAACGAACAACAGGTACCGTTTCGGGTCACCGGGGTCGGAATCCACGTCGATGTCCAACAGAGAACTTAGCTCCGCGCTGAGACACCACCCGAACCATTCCCGCAAGTCATCCACAGAATCAATGGCGTCGATACGCGCCAACAGACCGGCCATGTCTTGAAGGGCGACAGCTTGAATGTGTTCTTCATCCATGAATGAACGGTAAAGTCGGGCAATCTTGCTCTCCTCGGAGTCGGGATCGAGGTCCGTGCTCTGGCTCAGGTCCACGCATATGTCCCGGATGGCATTCTGGGACGCTTCCCGCAGGTCGTCGAAAGCGCCAATGGCCGTCTTGTCTTCGGGGATGGGTGTGGTGGCTATCCACGTTCCGTTGACATGAAGAAAGAGGTCATCCTTGGGTCGGATTGTCGGATCGTAGCGTGAGTCGTCAAGTGCAGGGTCGGGCATGAGCAGCAAGCATAGCTGATTATCTCTTGCCCCTAATTCGGTAGACACGATGTTATCTGGAATGGGTCAAAACTGTGTCGGTATGTGGGCTGAACCCATGCGCGGAGGCCACGCGCCGACAGGATCGTTGCCTCACAGGAGATTATCGGGAGTCGTCGTGCGACCAGACCTGACCGCGTGTACCGGGAATGGTGCGAGAACCATGGGAAGTGGGTGAGCCCAGTAGACTAACCCTCATGGCAAAAATCCTCTGCTCGGTCGCATGGCCGTACGCTAATGGCCCGCGACACATCGGGCATGTTTCTGGGTTCGGTGTCCCCTCGGACGTTTTCGCTCGGTATCAGCGCATGGCGGGCAACGATGTGCTCATGGTGTCGGGCTCCGACGAGCACGGGACCGCCATCCAAGTCCAGGCTGATCGGGAGGGACTGACCCCCCAACAGACCGCCGACAAGTACCATCGCGTCATTGTGGAGGACTTGCAGGCGCTGGGGCTGACCTATGACTTGTACACCCGAACAACCACGAACAACCATACGGTTGTGGTGCAAGAGTTGTTCCGTGCGCTGGTGGACAACGGGTACGTCGTTCCCAAGACGCAGATGGGGGCCATCTCACCATCGACAGGCCGGACGTTGGCCGACCGCTATATTGAGGGGACGTGCCCGATCTGTGGGTACGAGGGTGCGCGCGGCGACCAGTGCGACAAGTGCGGCAACCAGTTGGATCCCATCGACCTCATCAACCCACGCTCGCGCATCAACGGTGAGACTCCGAAGTTCGTGCAGACCGAGCACTTCTTCCTCGACCTGCCCTCGCTGGCCGAGTCGCTGAGCGCATGGCTTGCGACAAGGGAAGACTGGCGTCCCAACGTCATGAACTTCTCCTTGCAACTGCTCAAGGACCTCAAACCGCGCCCCATCACCCGCGACCTCGACTGGGGCATCCCCATTCCTGTCGAAGGCTGGCGGGACAATCCCATGAAGTCGATCTACGTGTGGTTTGACGCTGTCATCGGGTATTTTTCTGCGTCCATCGAGTGGTCGCGCCGCGTGGGCGATCCCGAGGCGTGGCGGCAGTGGTGGCAGAATGACGAGGCCAAGGGCTATTACTTCATGGGTAAGGACAATATCACTTTCCATTCGGTCATCTGGCCTGGCATATTGCTGGGGGCCAATGGGCAAGGCGACCATGGCGGGTCTCCTTCGGCTTACGGCATCCTCGACCTACCCACGGAGGTTGTCAGTTCCGAGTACCTCACCATGTCGGGTTCGAAGTTCTCCACCTCGCGACACACAGTCATCTACGTCCGGGACTTCTTGCGCGAATTCGGGCCGGACGCGCTGAGATTCTTCATTGCGGTGGCCGGGCCTGAGAACCAGGACTCCGACTTTACCTGGGAAGAGTTTGTACGCCGGGTCAACAACGAGTTGGCCAACGAGTGGGGCAATTTGGTCAACCGCTCGCTGTCGATGGCGCACAAGAACAATGGCGCGATTCCGACTCCCGGCGAGTTGCAGCCTATTGATGAGGAATTGTTGGCCTTGTCACGCGACTCATTCTTCGTCGTGGGCGATCTCCTGAGCAAGGCGAAGTTCAAGCAAGCCATCGGCGAGGCCATGAGGCTCGTGTCGGCAGCGAACAAGTACCTTTCCGACACCGAGCCATGGAAACTCAAGAGCGACCCGGCCAGGCGAGACACGGTCTTGCACACTGTCCTTCAGGTTGTCTCCGACGCCAACACACTCCTGACCCCCTTCCTCCCGCATTCCGCACAGAAGGTGTACGAAGCGCTCGGCGGCGAGGGAGTATGGGCCGCCCAGCCCGAAATCCGCGAGGTGTCCGAGGAAGGCAACGCCGATTACCCCATCCTGACAGGCGACTATGCGTCTCAGAAAGCGGTGTGGAAGTCGATTCCGCTGGAAGTGGGTAAACCCCTCGACAAGCCAGCCCCACTCTTTACCAAATTGGATGAGACCTTGGGGCAAACCGGTCCTGAGTGGTCGCCCATCGAACAGGCCTGATCGAACAGGCCTGATCGAACAGGCCTAAGTTTGTTGGCGGCTCCCGAGCCCGGTCGTGCGGGAGTGGAGACGCCCGAGGACTCTTCGTTGTCCGCTGTCAGCGCCCGATTGGACTAGTATTATGGGCAAGCTTGTGAGCAGCACAGCGAACGAAGCTTCTGAGGAGCGTCCCATGCCTGACTTCACGAATCTCTCCATCGCCCAAGCGGCGTTGGACGACCCCACTACGTCGGCCACCGATCTTCAGGCCATTGCTGCGAGCCAGCCTGCGTTGTGGCCTGGCGTCGTCGAGCATCCCAGCGCCTATCCGGATCTCTTGGATTGGTTGCAGTCTTTCGGCGACCCGGCGATTGCCGAAGCAGTGGCCACGAGACGAGCAAGAGAATCCGTGCCTCCGGTTCCCGAACCATCAGCACCCGAGTCAGGGCTGACGGATGTGCCCGAACCTGCCGAAGTATCACCGACTTCCGAGGAAGTGGAGCCTGAATCGCCATCGCCTGAGGCCGAGTCCTCTGAAGCGGCCGAGCCGTCCGAGTCGAACGAGCCTGAGCCCTCCGAGTCACCCGAGATCGAGCCGTCCGAATCGCCCCAGTCACCCGAGACCGAAACGCCTGAAGCATCCGACTCGTCGGAGTCGCCCGAGTCGAACGAGCCACCGGAGCCGCCTGAAGCGTCTGAGGCTGAGTCCTCTGAAACATCCGAGTCGAATGAGTCGGCTCAGGCTCCTGTGGCGTATGAGGTCCCGCTGATCTTGCCGTACCCAGACGCACCAGCCCCAGGCGCACCCGTCCCGACCATTGACGAGACGGTCTACACAAATCCGGTTGTCGCGCCGCAAACCTACTCCCAAGACAATCAGCAACCACCTTTTGCGCAATCAGTACGTGCAGACAATGCATCAGCGCAGACGCAACCGCCACGCCAACCCGCATGGGTGAAGACCCTCATCATCGCTCTGGGCGTACTCCTTGTTGTCGGTGGTGCCTCGCTGGGAGTCTGGGCGCTCTTCTTCAAGGACAAGGGTGATTCCACCGGCTCGGGTTCTTTCGGTTCCGCAGCCGGTGCCGGGGCACAGGTCGCCAACATCTCCAAGGTGCCTTCGCTTGCGTGGACATGGTCTGTGCCGGATATTGATTCCAAGCTCAAGCCCTACGCCAAGCAAAGCAGGGTCACCATTTCCCAGGACCTAGGCGTAGTCAGCTCCTATTTCGACCGGGCGACGTGGGCGGAGAAGACGGAGGCAAGCAAGGACGCTGTGGCCGGCTTCCACCCCATGGTCTACGGGCTGAACACTGCCAGTGGCGAGCAGCTATGGGATTTCAGCCCCGTGGAATTGTTCGGCGACTCATTCGCTGAGAGTGGCACTGTCACGATCATTGCGAGCGACGACCTCAATACGGTCCTGTGCGCATCGGTGTTCGTGGTTGGGGATGCCACCACCATCGGATTCGCAACGCTGGACGCGCGCACAGGTGAAGTCCTCGCCTCCTCCACGGATGCTTTTCCTGCCAAGTCGACCACGACCAGCATCCGGTATGCCGCCGGGCAAGTCGTGGTTTCGCGCCTCCTGTCGGGAGGTGGCATTCGGCTCGTAGCGTATGAACCCAGCGACTGGACGCAGACGTGGGAGAAGACTGTGAAGGGGGAGAAGTCGGTGACGTGGGCAACCTCTGTGTTCGGCGAGTATGTCGTGGTGAGACCCACCACCGACCCTGCCCTGTCGGTGACTGGAGGGACCACCGCATTTGTGGCCACCGCGAAGACGACTGTTCTCAGCGCGACTGATGGCACGGAGCAATTCACAGATCTAGCGCCAGGCACGGGCCTGATCGTCATACCGGATGGGTATCTCAAACTCGACCTGACTTCGGCTGTTGCCCAGGACAAGGAGAAGAACCCAGTGGCCTCCGCTCAAGTCATTGCTGTGGACTCCGACCTGCATGAAACGTGGGACGCGCCACGCCAGATCGCAGTCATGCTCTGGCCGAGCGCCAATCGCATCGACATCCCCGGAGATGTGGCTGATGGGTTGATTCCGGTGTCGTGCAGCTTCAGGGCCCCCTTGAATGAGGACGCTCCGGTGTACGCCTGTTCCTACGACAGGGTGGATATGGCCAAGGGCTCCCAGACGTGGGATCGGCAGCCTAGAGATGTGGCAGCGCTCTGGTCTTTGAGTGGGCAAGCAGCTTTGTTCCCAATCCCCGGCGCGAAACAACTAGTATGGGTATCCTGGAAGACGGGCGAAGAGGTTGATGGACTCGCGGCGGCTGACGGGGCGACGTTCACCATCGCCGGTCGCTCAGGTGATTATGTCTTCATCTCCGAACGAGGCAGAGATGCAACGACAAGAGAGCTCTTCGTCAATCAAGTCCTGGCCGTGTCCAAGGCAAACGCCACGGTTGCGTGGAGGTATGACATGGCCAGCACTCAGACGCTCACTGCCTGGGGGCAGAACCTCGTGCTCGTCGATTCGGCTGACCAGTCGATTTCCGGACTTCGGTAAGTCGCTGTGCGGAGCTTCGCTTGCGCGGGGCCTTACCGTGTCTTCATGACAGCAATGGTGATGGCGGCATAATGGCAGAAAGCAGCAATGATTGTAAACGTATGGAACAGTTCGTGGAAGCCGTACCAGGTCTTGGAAAAGTTGGGTCGTTTCATAGCGTAAATGACGGCTCCCAGGGAGTAAACGACTCCGCCGACAATGACGAGAATGATGACGGCGATTCCGCCTGCGCGGGCGAACTGAGGCATCCACCACACGGCCGCCCAGCCCATGACGACGTAGAAAATGGCTTGGACCCAGCGGGGGGCACTCAGCCAGAAAACGGCAGTCAGCACTCCCGCCACGGCGCATCCCCAGATGAGTGCGAGGACGGCGATGCGGTCCACGCCGGTCAGAAGGATGACTGACAAGGGAGTATAGGTCCCGGCGATGAAGACAAAGATATTGGCGTGGTCGAGTCGACGGAAGGTGTCGCGCACAGGAGTCGACCAGGTGCCGATGTGATAGGTGGCGGAGACGCCGAACAAGATGATGGCGCAGGCCAGGTACACCGCCAGCGACCATTTGGGACCGGTGCCATGGGCGAGGCAGATGAGGACGATGATGCCCGCTCCCAAGAGGGGGACCGTGCCCGCATGGAGCCAACCGCGCAAATGGGGCTTGATTTCTCCCGCCGCGCCAAGACGCGGAGCCTTGTCTGTTGTTGTCATATGTCTCCTCAATGCATGGCTTCTCCTCGGTAACCTACGCTACCGTAACTTATCCTAGCGTGTGCGGTGTCTGCTGTGTCGTTTGACCAAATGTGGGTTCTTTCGCCGGTCTCGTGGCGGGACAATGTGGGGTCACTCATGCCGTAGAGTTGACCCGTGGCTTTGCGTGAGGTTCTTGACAAGATTCAGGACAAGGTGCACCCCTCTGGACTGCTGTACTCAACATATGAACAGCGGCTCTTGTCTGGGTTGGACCGTTCTCGGCTGCCTCGGCACATCGCGGTCATGGCGGATGGCAACCGCCGCTGGGCCAGGCTCAACGCTCCTGACGAGACGCTCGTCAAGGGATATGAGGCCGGTGCGGACAAACTCGTCGAGTTCGTCGGGTGGTGCGACGAGGTAGACACCTCTGTTGTCACTTTGTGGGTCCTGTCCACCGAGAACCTTGAGCGGTCCCAGAGCGACGAAATCGCGCCCCTACTCGATGTCATCGTTCACTTGGTGAAAACACTTGCTGACAAGCAAAAATGGGTCGTACAAATCGTCGGTGCGCTCGACTTGCTGCCCGAAGAAACCGCCACGGCTCTCAGCGAGGCTGCTGACTCCACTACCCATTGCACAGGGATGCACATCAATGTTGCTGTCGCCTACGGTGGCAGGCACGAGTTGCGGGATGCTTTCCGTTCTTTGCTCGCCGAAGAGGCGAAGAAGGGGACGCCTCTGGAGGA
>JAISJO010000058.1 GCA_031261485.1 Propionibacteriaceae bacterium
GATTCCTGAAAGGAACCGCAGCGGTAACGGCTTGCGAAGCAAGACGTTCGACTCCCCCCATCTCCACACGCCAGAAGTGAGATAACAAAGCGACAATCCGACGATGCAAACTAGTTTGCATGAGTCGGATTTTCGCTTTGTTAGGCGAGCGCCCCAGTGTTGACGAGCGGCCGAAGGCCGCGAGGAGCACAATGAGGCACTCGCTGGCGCGAAGCGCCAACTCACTTCACCCGCCCCACAAGGGTGGCCTTTTCAGTTTGATCGTGTACAGCGGAGTCGAACCCGATTGAGTGAATGACCGGGAGCTTGCTCGCGAGGCATGAGCGATTGAGGGTTGACTGAGCAAAGCGAAGAAACACCCGTGAGGGCCAGACCGTCAAGGAGGAAGCCACGATTGGACCCGAGCCGGTCTGCCGCAAGGATTCCTGAAAGGAACCGCAGCGGTAACGGCTTGCGAAGCAAGACGTTCGACTCCCCCATCTGGCACATATTTAGCACAAGAACAAGGACGCTGGCTATTGCCAAGAGAGCTTGCTACGCGTAGGGACCGAGAAAGCGCTCGCCATTGAAATGGATCAGGTGGGATGGGTCGTCGGCGCACCAGACTTCCGTCTCCCAAGCGATCAACGCCAAGTATTTGCGCATGACTGCGCGAGACGGAAAACAGGACACGTAGACCAATCCGGCAGTCGAGCCCTGAAAGAGAGCGGCAAGTTCTGAATGGCGCTGTCCATCGACAGGACCGTGGCTTGCTGCCGCTTCGAGAAGGAGAAGCCAGTTCTTGTCAGGCAGATAGACCACAAGGTCGGGCATTTTCCCATGCTTGCCGATTCTGATACCGAGGGCTTCGAACTCGGATTCTCGCAGAACTGCCCACTTCTCGTCGGCATCTCCTACATACAAGACCTGTCCCCCAGGAGCGTAGCGCGGACAGAATTCGTCAATCATCTGCTTGATCAGCGTGTTTTGTCCGCCAGGGCTGAGGGTTATTGGGCTGCCATCGGGCAAAGCGACTGGAATCCTCTGCATTTCTCGCTCAGCGGCATATTGACTTGTCAGTCCGGGAATCACTTCCAGATATGAGGCTAACCTGGGTGGGAAATCATCGGTATCATAGTGGCGAATCAGGTCCAACGCCTCGGCGCGAATCTGATAGCACCACTTGGGCGAGTTAGTGGGGCGATCTGGGTCGTCGGGATTCTCTTGAAGCAGACCGGCATCCACGAACTGGTGCAGAGTAAATCGGCGAATTGTTTCCCGAGAATTCGGCTTGTAGTCGACGCCATAGTGATCCCTGATCCAGTCCATGATTGCCCGAGTTCCGAGCACGGGAGAATTCGCGGTATCCCACGGGTCATCTGGCTTGAGTTGTAGCAGGGCTAGCAACACCATGGCAGAGCGCTCGTTCGAACGCTCTGCATCAAATCGGAGGGACTCCAGGATGAATCTGGCATGATCGATGCGCTCGTGGATATCGTCGCTCATGCAACCACCGACTCCCACATGATCTGCTCAAGCAGTAGATCCAGATCATCCTGGTCGGGAAGGTGGTCCGCTCCCCTTGCCAAGGCCCTCAGCATCACTTCGTCTGGGTAGCGCATCGACCGCAGGTCAGTTGCATTGACCTGGGTATGGCCAGAAAAGGTGCGGAAGCATCTGTCAATTACGGACGTGTTCAACCACAAACACAGTCCCCACGCCAGTTCTGGGTCTAGGCCGTGTCCATCGTGATGAAACACATTGAGATGGTTCTCGAAGGCGACGGCAGAGTTGCCGTTCTTCTCTGGATTCCAGACTGCCGCCACAATCCGACGACGTTCTTCCTTGGAAGAGAAACGCTTGACCACCACATAGGTCCCGCTCGGCATGAGAGCCTTGTGGTCTGACTCTTCACGCAGTTGGAAACCCTGGTCTTTGCCGATGGCTTTGGGCCATTCGATAGTTCCTTGCCTCAGGTTTCCGGGATAGACAAGCGGAACGCTGTCATCGGATGGCTTGGGGACGAGGTTGGCACGGCAACGGAAGTCAACCACCCGCCCTGTGGAGACGGACAAGCCGAGTGTGGAGAGCAAGGACGGCATCCCCGAAACAAACTGGACCGCATCGTCATCGTGACCGTCGGTAGTTATGCGAATGAACTGTTCCGGGTCTGTCGGAAAGACGAGTTCGGCATAGTCGACGGTGCGCGCCACTTGATGGTCACGGTGGCCCTGACTGGAAGTAATCAGGACATGGTTTCGTTTTCCATTTTTGGTCGCTGAAAAGACGATGTTCTCTTGTAGGACTCCAGTGTCGGAAAAAACTGTGGAGCGAGATTCGAAGGTGTGCAGTCTGTCGAACGCCATTTCATCCAGAAGCTTCTTGCGGAACTGGCCAAAGTAAGGACCATTGGCAAACGAACGCGGAGTAATCGCCACCAACTGGCCACCGTCTCGCAAACACTCCACGCCGAGAGCAACGAAGGCTGCATACAAGTTGGGTGACTCCCATCCCAACACACCAAGAGCCATCCTCTGCCATGACGACGCGGCGAGTTTGCGGTAGGGAGGGTTCATGATGACCAGATCGAAATCGTTTGTCAGTTCAGCATCTATCCCGCTCCACAGTTGGATCAGGTCGGCCTCGCGGACATGAACACGAACATCGACTTGGTTCTGGCGGGCAAACGCTTCCGCCGCTTCTGCTGTCCGACGCAGAGCTGGAATCAGCGTGGCATCAATCTCGATGGCCTCTACGTCAATCTGACTGGACCAGTGTTCGCGGACGGCTCTCTCGACTAGCGCCGCAGTCAGCATCCCAGAACCTGCGCCAGGATCAAGCACTCGGATGACCGCACCACTAGGAGTAGCAGGTAGGTCCGCTATGAGTTTGGCAGCAAGGTCAGGCGTGAAGAACTGACCGCGATCTGATTGGCTGGAAGAAGACAGACCAAGAGTTGCTTCAACCCTGATCCACTCCGCCTGTCCCAATAGCTCTGCCGTCATGAACCCAAGCCTAGACGGTAAGTCTGACAAATTCTGAATCCCACGATGCGCCTCGACAACTGGGAAGCGCTGACTCACGACCGTGTGGATGGGTGGGGGAAGTGAGGACCCCACCCATCCACGGCTCGGAGGGCGTCGGCAATCCCAGAGAGGCTCCAGGCGCCGACCCAGGGCCTAGAGAGTGGCTGATTGTTGGCCATTCCACCTGTCATCCTGCGTTAGGTTTCAGGATGCACACTACTCAGATGGATTCTGCGACTTCGCGCAGAATGACGACGGAGGTGACCGGCAATTCCCGAGGCGTCCCGGGTGCCCGCGCCATTCAATTCTTGACCAAGTGGGTTTTACGGGAAAAGGAAACTCGCAGTCATATCAAGGTAATTCTCGCCCTTAAAGTCTGGGTACAGTTTCTTCATGGAGTTTTTGAATTCTCCAGCTGATTCTGAACTGCCCGCGACGGCGATGAGTTTGTCAAGATAGTGAATCTTTGACTCGACATCGTGCGAATCCTCGGGGATGTGATGCCCGCTGAGCACCAGCCTGTAGCCTTTGTCCAAGAAACCATCCAGCTGCTCAATCATTTCCTGCGCCAAGGCGGTGCTGGCAATAATGGAATGCGTGTCATGCCCGAGCATGTGGGTATAAAACGAATTGATTGTTGGAATCTCGATGTCAAAGGCGTCGGAGGTATTGACGATATTGAGGTCAATGCCGCCAATGGTGATTTGACTGTCTTTGATGAAATCGTTGATCACAGGCAGGTTGGGGTCAAAAGCAACACCAAAGTCCTTGGCGAAATCAGCGACCATCACCTTGCCATGGCCGTTTCGAGCGAAATCGTCGGCCTTCTTGGTCGAGTACTTCTTGACATCCGGCAGGAACGAGGCCCCAGCCATGTGGTAAGAGAAAACCACACCGTCAATCTTGATATTCTGCGAGTTGAGGTAGTCCGTCAACTCCTTGATATTGCTATGGAAACTAGGGGGATCAATGACAACCCCTCGCCCAGCTTTCTCCACTACTGTCACTACATCAGTCATCGGATCATTAGTCTGATACGAATGCAACCTGGCATCCTCGAGATTATATACTCCGACTGCACCTGTCGATAATTTATTTGATTCGAAATAAGCTTTCATATTCGAACCTCCTTCCATATTTTCAGGTCGGCGCGCGTTCGACTATTCCATTGTACACGAAGATGCCGGAGTTGCGTGTGGTTTGTGTTTTTCGACTGGTTTGCACGAGAAGTTTTCCGTTGTCAGGCGGCGAAAAATTAGTGTGGCGTCTGCGGCCACTGGACTGAAGACCTAGACCGTGGAAACTCCCCCTCTGTCATCACGATGGCCCTCAGTCACTCATGGTCGCGCCGACGTGACGCCCGCGCGAATGGCTCTGAAATGGCAGATGACCCGCCGGTGTGTTCACCGACGGGCCACGCCCTTGCTCCTGTGGGGTTGTGACGCACATCCCCACTGGATTTCTAGTGGGAGTCTGGGGGCGAAAGCCGATCAGCCAGCCCCAAGACCCTTGGTATTACTTGCCCAACAGAGAGCCGACGCCCTGGAGAGGCTCGACCTGTTCCCAACCGGCCGGATTCGCATCGGTCTTCGCAACAACCTTGGACAGGTTCATCTCTTGAGTGCCGAGGCGAGCGCCATTGGCATAATCAATCGTGCCACCGAAGGGGTTCTGAATCGGAGCGGACTCCAATGCCTTCATGTAGGACTCCCATGTCAGGGGCTGACCCTCAAGGCGCTTGAGACCCTCGACGAAGAAGGTGCCAGCAATCCAGCCAGTCTGAGCATAAGTGTTCGCCGCATAGTCCGGCGCCACTGCGGCTTGGTATTCAGCGATCGACTTCTGAGCCACATCGGAAGCGTAATCGACCCAGCCGAGGCCGTACACGTCGAACTTGCCAGTGATGTCAGCGACAACAGCCTCAGACATTGCGGAGGACACGTTCACGTAGGTGGTGATGCAGTCCTTGTTGACGCCCTGAGCAGCCAGTTCCTTGACGATTGTCGGCATCGTGCCCTGAATGGATGCGACGATGATGAAATCGACATTGGCGGTCTTGATGGCGGTGACAGCTGCGGACACGTCAGCAGCGCCAGCGGCGACCTGCTGCTCGACATAGTCGATACCGGATTCCTTGAGCTGCGCGACAGCGCCCTTCTCCAGGTCCATGCCTGCGTCGTCGTTGGTGTAGATGATGCCGACCTTCGTGGCGTCGAACTTGCCAGCCGCATACGCGACCATGATCGAGCCTTCAGTGCGATAAATGGGCTGAACGGGGAAGATGTTGTAACCCTCAGCGTTGCTCGTGGCGTGGTCAGCGTAGAGCTGGCCGATACCCGTTGCGAAGTACACGGACGGAATGCCGTATTCCTTGAGGGCGTCCACTGTGGCGGCGACGACCGGGGTGCCGAAGTGACCGACGATAGCGAAGACCTTCTCGTCTTCCACGAACTCAGTCAGAGCAGCCGAACCCTTGGCGGGATCGAACTCGTCATCCTGGTGGAGGAAGGTGATCTTGCGACCATCAATGCCGCCAGCGTCGTTGACTGTCTTGAGGTAAGCCTCAAGGCCAGCGATGAAGGGCACGCCCACAGGAGCATACGCACCTGAGGTGGCTGCCGAGTTGGCGATCTTGATCTCAGTGTCGGTGACACCTTGGACCTTGTCGTTGGTAGTAGGCGCCGCAGCGGTCGTGGCTGGATCGGTCACAGCACCAGTGGAGGTATCACCACTAGGTGTTGTGCCGCATCCGGCGAGCAGACCCATAGCCAGCAACCATGCTGCCACAGGGGCGATGATTTTCTTGGTTGTCATATTTCTTTCCTTTGTTTCCTTTTACTAGTAAAAGATGGGTTAGGACGAGCCGAGGTATGCCTCGACCAGACGTGTGTCGGTAATGAGTTCGGATGCCGGTCCTTCGATGGTCTTGCGACCTGTCTCCAGCACGTATCCATAGTCGGCGATTTTCAAGGTTTGCAAGGCGTTCTGCTCCACAATCAGAACGGTGGTCCCTTCGGCCTTGATTTCGCCGATGATCGTGAAAATATCGCGCACAACCAGCGGCGCGAGTCCGAGCGATGGCTCGTCGAGGAGGAGAAGTCTGGGTGACGCCATGAGCGCCCTGGCGATGGCGAGCATCTGCAACTCGCCGCCCGAGAGGGTGTAGCTCATCTGGGTCTTGCGCTCTTCCAGCCGCGGGAAGTACCTGTAGCACCGCTCGAAATTGGCCTTGACTTGGGCTTTCGTTTTCACGGTGAAAGCGCCTGTGCGCAGATTCTCTTCCACAGTGAGGTCGCGGAATATCTGACGGCCTTCAGGGGACTGCACAACACCTGCGCGCGTGATGCGCTCGGCGTCGAGGTGGGTGATGTCCTTGTCGAAGAAGGAGATGGTCCCTTCAGCGGTCGGTGTGAGCCCGGAAATAGTCCGCAGAGTGGATGTCTTCCCAGCGCCGTTCGCCCCGAGGAGGGCAACAACGCTACCTTCTTCCACGTCGAGGTCGATGCCTTTGACAGCCTCGATGGCGCCATAGCGCACCTTGAGGCCACGAATAGATAGTGCGGTGGTCATTCCTGCTCCCCTAGGTAAGCCTCTTGAACGGTCTTGTCCTTCTGAATCTGCGATGGACTGCCCAGAGCGAGGAACTTCCCAAACGAGATGGCGCAGATTCGCTCGCAGACGTTCATGACAAGTCGCATGTCGTGTTCCACCAGAAGAATCGCACAGCCATAGCGGTCACGAATCTGGGTGATGG
>JAISJO010000013.1 GCA_031261485.1 Propionibacteriaceae bacterium
TGGCTGCGCCATCTTCTCGCCACGCAACACAATGCCCACCCCAAAGCGGTGGGCCGATTTGACCCCAAGCCTCCACCACCAATCCTCCCCACCACCTTGGGGGCATGTTGTCCTGCACCCGTCATCCTGCGCGAAGTCGCAGGATCTATGCTTGTCAGATAGATTCTGTTCGGCGCTAGCCCGCCTACGAGAGTCTGAATCGCCTCGGGCACGAAGCGAGCTTCGAGCCTCTCGGCTCAATCGCTTGTGCGACTACGCGCAGAATGACAAGTCGGAGGCGGAGCAGGGGCGCCGGGTCACGCAGCAATCGCTAGAAATGCTTCTATCGAGTGGAAGAATCCGACTCCGTCGAGGGTGTCGGAGATCTCTGGGTCGACGTTGTGCTCGGGGTGGGGCATGAGGCCGACGATATTGCCGCGCTCGTTGCAGACACCGGCGATGTCGTTGAGGGAACCATTGGGGTTGTCGATGTAGCGGAACACGACCCGGCCCGATTCTTCCAGCATGGTCACCGTCTCGGCGTCTCCGACCCAATTGCCTTCACCATTCTTCAGGGCAATGGTGATTTCTTCGCCCTCGGTGTATGCGCTTGTCCACGCCGTCTTCGCATTCTCGACGCGCAGGCGCTGGGGCAGGCAGGTGAAGAGGCGCTTCTCGTTGCGCGTCAGGGCTCCCGGCAGGAGGTGCGCCTCGCACAACACTTGAAAACCGTTGCAGATACCCAGCAGAGGCATGCCTGCGAGGGACCGTCGTATGACCTCGCCCATGACCGGGGAGAAACGAGCAATGGCACCGCAGCGGAGATAATCCCCGTAGGAGAATCCGCCAGGCAGGATGACGGCATCGACGCCGCTCAGGTCGTCCGAAGCGTGCCACAGGGGCACAGGCTCCCCGCCAGTCAGGCGAACAGCCCGCAAGGCGTCGGCGTCGTCGAGGGAGCCGGGAAAAGTGACCACACCGATTTTCATCGAACTCCCCCGTCCGGGAAGTGCTGAATACCGGCCAGTCCAACCGCCATCCCGCGCACTGCGACTACGCGCAGGACAGGCTCCGTCGCCGGATCTACTCTTGTCACATGGATTCTGCGACTACGCGCAGAATGACGAGATGCGTCACTCAGTCTTTCCTTACGGATGTGGGCCGCGAGGCTCATGCGATGACCTCGAAGTTCTCGATGACGGTATTGGCGAGCAGGGACTCAGCAAAGGAACGTATTTCCTCCAACCGCTCAGGGGTGACCTCTCCTTCGACAGAGATTTCGAAGCGCTTGCCTTGGCGTACGGCTAGACCCTCGTGGCCCATGCGTTTGAGCGCGCCTGTCACCGCCTTGCCCTGCGGGTCGAGGATTTCCGGTTTGGGCATCACGTTGACAATGACGAGTGTCGGGGATGGGGAGGTCGATTCAGCCATAGTGAAATCCTACAGTCCCCCGCCAGTGAGCCGGGCCAGTGCCTCAATGTACCTCGCCCGCGTCGCCTCGACCACCTGCGGCGGCAGGGGTGGCGGAGGTGTTCCGGAACCCTTGTCCCAGCCCGATTCCTGGGTGAGCCAGTCGCGGACGTACTGCTTGTCGAACGAGGGAATCTGCTTGCCAGGCTCGTAATGGGCCATGTCCCAGAAGCGGGAGGAGTCCGGTGTCAAGACTTCATCGGCGAGGACGATGCGCCCATCTCGGGTGCGTCCGAACTCGAACTTGGTGTCGGCGAGGATGATGCCGCGTTCCTCGGCGATGCGAGACGCGGTGGTGAAGACCGCCAGAGTGAGGTCACGCAATTGCTCGGCGGTCTCGGTCCCCACAATGTCGAGCAGGCGCTCGTAGGAGATGTTCTCGTCGTGTTCGCCGATGTCGGCCTTGGTCGAAGGGGTGAAGATGGGCTCCGGCAGCTTGTCCGCATGACGCAAGCCCGCAGGTAGCGGTATGCCTGTCACCGTGCCCGTTTTCTGGTATTCCTCCCAGCCAGAGCCCGTGATGTACCCCCGCGCGATGCACTCGACAGGAATCATGTCGAGTTTCTGCGTGATAATGGCCCGTCCCGCGAGATCGGGGTCAAGAGGGTAGGGGGGTTCAGCCTCAAGCGCGTTCGGGTTCTGCTGGGCAGGCGCGCGCGAACCCCAGACGACATGATTGTCCACCACTGCGTCCAGTTGGTCGAACCACCACAGGGACATCTGGGTCAAGATGACGCCCTTGTCGGGGATGGTCGTGTCCAGGATGAAGTCGTAAGCCGAGATGGCGTCGGTGGCCACCATGAGAAGGAGCGAGGGGTCAGGCAGTTCGTACAGCCGACGCACCTTGCCCGAATGGAGCAGCGGATAGGTCACGCGCCCAGTTTAGTCGGTCCTGACCCCAGACAGGATGTCGGACAAAACGAGCCACTCCCCAACCCCGCCGCGCCCGGCGCGGGGGGTCCCCACATACCGGAGGACGGCCGCGCAATATCTAGTGCGCCCAAAGCCGGGCCGCCCGAGGATGTGTGGGGGTTAGCCGAGGCAGGACGGGGAGTTGGAAACTTGAACCGACCAGACCTAAGCCGCACGCTTCTGAAGGGCGGCCCATTCATCTTTCAGGCCGACCGTTCGGTGGAAGACCATGGGCACATCCTTGTCAGCGGCGAAATAGCCGACGCGCTCGAACTGGACCACATCGCCTGGGCGCGCTTTGCCCAACTCGGGTTCGACCTTGGCCGACACGATATCGAGGGAATGCGGGTTGAGGTCGTCTAGAGGGTCGCCGGTGGTTTCACCAGGGATTTCGGTGGCGAAGAGATGGTCGTACAACCGCACCTCGGCATCCAACCCATGAGCCGCTGAGACCCAGTGCATCGTGGACTTCACCTTGCGGCCATCGGGAGCATTGCCGCCCTGGCTCGCAGGGTCGTACGTCGCATGTACCTCGACGACTCGGCCCGATTCGTCCTTGACCACACCTGTGGCAGTCACGAGGTACGCACCGCGCAGGCGTACCTCTTTGCCCACGCTCAAGCGGAAGAACTTCGGCGGAGGAACCTCGGCAAAGTCCTCCTCCTCGATCCAAATCTGTCCAGCGAAGGGGACTTGGCGCGTGCCGTCCTCGCTGTTCTCGGGATTGTTGGCCACCTCGAAGAACTGCGCGACCCCCACTGCGTCGGGATTCTCTTGACGAGCTTCGGCCAGAGTCCGCCCATCTTCCGTCGGCCAGTTGTCGATGACCAGTTTCAGTGGATGGAGGACCCCCATGCGGCGCTGAGCCACACGGTTGAGGTCCGTGCGCACAAAGGCCTCCAACTCCTCAAGAGAGTGGCGGGAATTAGTCTTGTTGACTCCGACGTTGGCGCAGAACGCACGGATGGCCGACGCAGGATACCCGCGACGACGCAGGCCTTGGAGTGTGGGCATGCGCGGGTCATCCCATCCCGTGACGATGCCGTCCTCGATCAACTGGCGCAGTTTGCGTTTGGATGTCACCGTGTGGGTCAGTTCCAGGCGCGCAAACTCGAACTGTTGCGGCTTGTCATAGGGCAGTTCCAGGTGGTTGAGGAACCAATCGTAAAGGTCGTGGTGGGAGACGAACTCCAGGGTACACATGGAGTGGGTGACTCCTTCCAGCGCATCCGACTGCCCGTGGGCCCAGTCGTACGTCGGGTAAATGACCCACTGGTCACCGGTGCGATGGTGGTGGCCTCGGCGAATACGGTACATCACCGGGTCGCGCATCTGCATGTTGTCCGACTGCATGTCGACCTTGGCCCGCACGACCTTCTCACCGTCCGCGAACTGACCATCGCGCATCCGGCGGAATAGGTCCAGGTTCTCCTCAGGCGTGCGGTTCCTGTAGGGCGACTCAACACCCGGCTTGCCGTATCCACCGCGCTGAACAGAAATGGTCTCTTGGTCCTGGTCATCGACGTAGGCCAGTCCATTGACGATCAGAGCTTCCGCCCAGTCGTACAAAGCCTGGAAGTAGTCGGAGGCGTACAGGACCTTCGCGGGCGAGAACCCCAGCCAGGCGATGTCGTCAATGATGGCCTCGACGTACTCCACGTCCTCCGTGTCCGGGTTCGTGTCGTCGAAACGCAGGTTGCACACGCCACCGAACTGCTCAGCGATCCCAAAGTCGGCGGTGATGGCCTTCGCATGCCCGATGTGGAGGTACCCGTTCGGCTCGGGTGGGAATCTGGTCTGGACTCTGCCCTTGTACGTTCCTGTCGCGTTGTCCGCGCGCACAGCGTCAGCGATGAAGTCTCCAGCAGTAGTCTCAGTCACTCAGCCAGATTACCATGGGGCGCGCACGCTCCCAGGCTCGACGGAGCATCAGCCTCGTTTCCTCGATGGCGGTGTTTCCTGAGACAAGAAACAGCCCAGTAGAGGAAACACCAGGACTCAATGCAATCGTCTCTTTCACTTCAGATTTTCTCCTTTCCGTACTGCGTCCCACAGAGTTGGTGGGGCGCAGGACTCGGAGATGGTCTTCAGCAGAGTGATCAGGGGGTAGGTCGGGTCTTCCTTTTCTGCTTCCTCCAGGCACACATTCATCAGCGCCCCTTGGCCAGCCACCCAAGCGACCATTCCTGTCACCCCTAGTGGGGCGCTTCGAAGCCCCACGGGAGTACGGCGAAGGACCTCGACCCAGAAGGGCAACCATCGCCTCGCCGTCTCAGCGGTCAGACCGCACCACACCTGGTCTCGGACCTTCTGGATCGTCATCGCCACACCTGCCTGGACATAGTCTTCATCCACTCGCTGCCCCGACTCCATGGCAGACATCACCCTCGCACCCAACCTCGCCCAGTCGTCCTCATCAGACTCCTCAAGGGCCGTCACGTACAACCCCATCATCGCGTCCTCCTGCTCCCCTTTCGGGGCGGACACTGACACGGCCAATTCCCGACGCGAGCCCACCACCTGACCGCGCCCGCACACTTGCCGGGCAATCTCTCCGAGATTCGGCACGGTATGGCCTGCGCCAGGTTCGCCTGCTCGCCACCAGAGCCCGCCATCGACCACAAGCGAGCCCACAACGGCGGCCCCCGCGTCACCCAAGGCCACGCTCGTCGCCGTGACCGCAGCTTCAGCCCGAGCCCTGTCGCCATATCCCACAAGGAACACCGTCGTAGCCTCAGCCACTTTCCCGTCATCCGAGAGTGTGAGCCTCTTGGCCAGCCACCGCGCCGCAAGGGGATCGTCCAGAGCAGCGATGTCCCAACGGGCAGTGACGTACACCCGCCGGTCGCGGAAAACTACCGCCACAAGGGAGTCCTGGGGCCAGAACCCGACGAGGGCGGGAACCGCCTCCAGAACATCGGTCTCAGTGTGCAACGAGATGAGGCTCTTCTTCTTCATACCGAGACTATGGAGATCCAGGCGGGGCTGGAGACCGCCAAGGGACAATCTGTGGATAAGTGTTCCGAAATTGCGGGCCTGTGGATAACTTCGTTGGGAACCGGACCATCGTGGATTCTGAAATCGTTTCCGTGTAGACAATCAGCACTTTCTTGAGACACAAACCCGCCGCCGTGTCGTATTCTTGACTCAATGGCAAATGACAACCAGCCGAAACACTCCACCGGACGCCCGTCTGCGTCTGGGGCTGTTCCGCGCCGTGCTTACCAGCCCAGCAACGAGCCTCCCATCATGTCGGGGTACACCTACGACCCGACCCGCTCGTACGACCCTGCGCACCCACAAGGCACCACCGCAACTCCCGCCCCCGTCGGCCAACCTGGCCAACCCATGTACGGCCAACCCAACCAACCACAGGTCGCCCAACCCAACCAGCCGATCACGGGGACCCACACCGTCCCCGACTCCATTGACAACTACAAATCAAAGTCGCGCGTGGGCTGGTACATCGCCATCGCGTTGATCGTCGTGGCAGCCATCATCGGCGGTATCATCCTCAACAACATTCCCGCCCCCCAGGACCAGCCCACAACGACAACAGGCCACTATCCGACTCCCACGGACACCCGCACAGGCGGTATTGCCTTCGACAACGGCGCTGTCACCGGCTATTGGCTCATCACCAAGACGACCTGGTCGGGCGACTCTGTCACCGTCGCTTTGGAAATCCAGGTCGATACGGGAACCCTCTTCTACGATTTCTACGCCTACGGCCTCGACGACCGCTCCCAACTGAGCCCCCTCTATGAAGGTCCTCAGGCCCTTGAGCCAGGATTCGCCGGGCCGGGCCAAACCGTCACGGGCACCGTCACCTTCCGCGTTCCGCGCCAATCCCTGACCCTCGTCCTTTCTGGGACCGGAGTCAATCAGTTGTCTGCGCTGACAATCGAGGGGTAAGGACAACTCCCACGAGCCCCAGGACCAGCTCTGGTCGCTGTGGATTCGGCAATCCTCCCTGGCACAACTCCCACGAGCCCCAGGACCATCGTGGACGCGGCGGCGCAGTTCCCGCCTGTGTCCAACAACTCCCACGAGCCCCGGGACCAGCGGCGACCACATGTGCGCTCACATGCCGCAACAGGCGTACTCCCCCGGAAGTGTCGCCCCGGAAGCATCGCCGCGCCGACGCCACTGCACCGATCACCACTTTTCAGGAAAATGCCCCGCACGACTCGCGGAAATGGCCAACCTACGATACCGTTACTTACGGAACCGTAGGTTAGGTGAGCACCACGGTAGAGCGATCACAGGAGGAGACATGGATTTCACCCAGTTCTATCAGCCGGGGGTACCCGCAGAGATTGAGTTGCCAACGCAATCGCTGGTGGAGTTGTACGAGACTTCCGTCGCACAAGCCAAAGACAGCATCGCCATGGACTTCTTCGGAGCGACCACGACGTACCGCAGCCTCGGCGACCAAATCAGCCGTGCTGCTGAGGGTCTGCGCCGACTGGGCGTCAAAGCGGGCGACCGCGTGGCGATCATCTTGCCCAACTGTCCCCAGCACGTCGTCGCCTTCTACGCCATTGTTCGTTTGGGCGCGATTGTCGTGGAGCACAACCCC
>JAISJO010000054.1 GCA_031261485.1 Propionibacteriaceae bacterium
GGGGAGCATCGCGTCGATGTCTTGCTGTTTGAGGATTTGGGCCTCGTCAAACACGATGACGTCGACGCCGGGGATGCCACGTCCGAAACCGTGGGAGCGGGCTCCGAACTTGATTCTCGATCCGTTGCGGAAGTTGATGGATTCTCGCCCGGGTGACCGACTCGGGCGTGCCATGAATCGTTGAATCCGTGGTGAGGACGTCACGCCCGAGACGTGTCGGAAAGTCTCTGCCGAGGTCGCGTTGTGGTGCGCGGTCCACAAGATGAGTGTCTTGGGGCGGACGAGCGCCAAAGACACGCAGATTCCGGAGACGAGGAATGTTTTCCCCGCTTGTCGGCACACTGAGATTGTTGCGCCGTCGATGCTGGAGGCGTAGAGGCCGTTCTCGTCGAGACCGGTGATGAGCGCTCCGAGTTCTTTCTGCCAGGGTTCGTACTCGATGCCGACCCGGGACGAAATCTGCTCGATCCATGGCCAGTCAGTGGAGGTGATGGTGGCGGGGAAGGTGACGTGTCTAGCATGCTTCGACAAGGCTGAGAGTTGGTCGAGGGACGAAGGTTCCTGTTGAGACATCGATGTCCAACCCTCCTTCCTCGTCGGGTGCAGATTCGGCTTTCGCCCGGGACCTGAGTGTCTCCAGTTGGGCAAACAGGGCTTTCGAAGCGTTCACATGTTGAGGTTTCTGGCTGGGCGAGTCGAGGATGTCGGCCGTCCTCAAGGCGATGGCCGCTTCAGCAGGCCATTTCGTCAACGCCTCCAGGCGGTCAAGGTCTGTGAGGACTGCGGAGCGCACCGTCTTGGGGATGTCCGCTTCGAGTTGAGCGATCCTGTCTTCGTAGGCCGCCATCAGCGTGGGCGCCGAAGGGAGCACATAGAGCCCGGCTGCTTGCTCCAGGTCGGCCTTGTTCTTCGCCCGCCACCAACGCATGTAGTCTCGATGCTCTTCTTTGGTTCTCTTCTTGGGCATCAGGTCACCACCATTCACTCACAACCCATCATCGGACAACAGGATTGCGTTCTATCTTCGCTATAGGTCTTCAATTCTGTGACACCCCGTGCGTGACTCCCCGCCAGTTTCGGCGCTTGCCGGGTGTAAGTGCCGAGCCAGCCGGGGAGGGGGTGACGCCCCCAGGGTCACCACGGCTTTGACAGAGGAAAACCACAAGAAGGTTCTACTGTTGTTTGTAGCTTGTTGCTTTTCTTCGCGTTGCAGATGCGATGTGTGAGTTGGCAGTTCGTCCGCTCGAACGGCGACCCGCCTCTCGATACTGGGATGATCTCATCGATGACCGGGCTGAGCGGGTGCGGTCGCCCATCCGGTCCGAGCCACAGACTCTTGTTGACGAGTTCCCCGCAGAGGGCGCATCGGTCTTCTTCGGCGAGGACTCGGGCTCGCACTTGGCGCCTCCGATGCCCGTTCGCTTGTCTCGGGTTCGGTTTCGACGCCATCGTCATCACCGCCCTGACAAGCGAAAACCCCACCGGACTGATGGGGTTTGATTGGATTGTGGGCGTACTGCGTCACCCACAAATGAGATGCTACGACTACTTGAGTGTGTTTGTCAAGGTGGCCCGTCGTTCGGCGTGTCGCGCGCGGTAGCTATCTTTGGTTACGTAGTTAGTTGTTTTGATACTTGTTGGGCACAGTCTTGACCACCCTTATTAAGTCCTTAGGCTCCGTAGGAGTCTAAGGAGACACCAAGTACGACTCTGGAGTACTTGGTTACTCGGCTGGGCTCGGCTGGGCTCGGCTTACGCGCGCGCAGGCTTGGCTTGGGAAGTGTGACATTTCGCGCCCACGCAAGTAAGCCGGAGGGGTTGCCTCCGGCGTTGCTGCTTGTCAGATATGGGTTAGGTAGGTTTGGCGCGTGTTCGCTTAGGGCGAACAGTGGTGGATGTCGTGGTGGTCTTTTCGGGCGTGCTTTTTCGCTGAGGGCGAACGTCTTCCGGGTAGTTGCGGCGGCGGGATTCGGCCTTGCGTTGCCTCATCTTCTCTTGTGCTTCCATTCGCTGTGCTTTGGTGGCGTTCCAGTCGGCGTAGTCGTGCATCTGCCAGCCCCCGTCAGCGGGCTCCCACAGACCGGCGTCGAGCAGCTCCTGCACGAGGGAGTGATCGGCACCGACAGTGTCCGGGAACCAATACGGGACGAAACCGTCCTCCAACTGTGCGGCGGTACGGCAACCGGAATAGAGCCACAGGCCCACAGCGGCCAGTGAGCACTTCCTGAACTTGCTGTTGTACGGAATCCGGTCATCGGACTTGAACCATGTCATCGTCTCTTCTCCTTCAATCTTCGGGCGTCAGCGATGTAGTAGAGCGGCTTGCCTCGCTTGGTCCACCCGACGCGGACAAGCAAGCCTCGCTCTGGCCAGTTGTGTGCAGTCGACATCGGCACGTGAAGTCGTCGGGCTATTTCGGTGATGGTGGCCGTCTGCGGGCTCAGGACCCCATGCACTGGACAGATCCATGCCGTGCCTTCCTGGACGATCCTGCGGTGGCATGAATGGCCTGCTTCGACCCGTGGGCAGCGCAGGCGTTGGTCTTCGCCGATGAGTCTGCGTATCTCGTGGGCGATGACGCGCATGTGGTCTTCCCATGCCTGTCCGGCTTCCGCGTCGAACAGCGGGACCACAGTGTGGATGACGAGGGCGTTGGCGAGCATGATCCGGGCCGCGATCAACGGTGTCGGGTCCTCGATCTCAGCCTCCGACAAATCCGACGGGTACCTGACATACCCACCACCAACGACAGCCCAATCGACACACGAGGGCAGCCACCACAGCAGGCACCGCCCGAACCCAGCGACCTGCGGCGGGTAGTCCTGTGGGTCCGGCCATGCCGTGTACATCGCCGGGGCCCTGGACGAGCCCACAATGTCAGCCAGTGCGTCCAGGTTCAACGGTGGCCGACTTCCAGGAGGAGACCGGCGCGACAGTCCGCCCGACGCGGTGCGAGTCAGTGCCGCGAACGACAGCAACTCCCACGAGCTCACGATGTACTCCAGATCCTCCCGCACAGTCATGCCACACCCACCAGCGGCTGTTGCAGCGACTCTCCCGCACCGGTGCATGGGTCGAGGTCTCCCAGGGTGATGGCGAGTTTGAAGAGGACGATCTCGTCGTGGGTCACTTCCAGACCGGCCTGGAGTTTCGCCAAGACCTGCCTGATGGGTGGCGTGTAAGAGTCGGGCGATCCGAAGCAATGCACATGCGGACAGTTGAAGTGGTTAGATGAGGCCGAGTCACGGGTGTAGACGCCGTTCTTGTCGGAGATCCCGTAGTTGAGTTCCCGACAGTCGAAACAGTAAGCGAAGACTTGTTGTGCGCTCATATCCGAATCCACCCGTCGATTGTTTGCCGTGCCTGGATGCTCTTGAGTTCCTTCACCTCGACACGCCTGACGGTCAAGTGGGGATAGTCCCGTTTCACGCCACGTCTCGCGGCTTCGCCACGCGCATTGTTCCAGCCCTTCAGCTCCACGACGGTGGCATGCCCATCGACGTGGAAGACGATGAAATCAGGTGTGTACGAGTCCGCCGTCCAGGTGTAGCCCGTCTCAGGGATCGTGCAGGTTGACGGTTGCTTGAAACGCAAACGTGCAGTGTTGCGAATCACGGCAGCGATGGTCGGTAAACCCAACAGGTATAGGTAGTAGTCGTACTCGTACGGGGAATCGAACGAGATGCGATGCTCGCTCCTCTTCGCCGCGAGTTCCCGCCGTCCATCGATCGGCGCCCCATTGTCGATGACGGCGACCCGTCGGGCGATGGGCCATCTGGAGGTCGATGCAGCTTCCTTGGAGACGAGTTTGGTGCGGGGCGGGTCCGCCTCGACCCGCACAATCCGACCATCAGGCAACACGAGCCCGTCGCGGACACACTTCTTGAGGGCCTCGTCATAGGAGAACCCGTCATAGTCTTCGAACTGGGCAGTCATGGCATCGCCTTCCGAGACCTTCGCCGAAGAGGAGGACACTCTCTATACCGTTGTCTACTGTATTCATTCTTTGCGAGCCGACAGGCGTCACACAGCGGGAATCCCCATTTTCGATGCCAATGGTCACCTGCGGTTGTTCCCGCCCTCTCACCACAGTCGTTGTCGGGCGGAACCGGCGTCTCTTTCCTGATGTACTTGCCCCGGGGAACCTTCACAGTCGGCGCGACCTGCACAGCCATCGGCTCGACAGGAGAACCTGTTGCCGCGAACGCTTCGCACTCGAAGCAGAGCAGCTCAAGAGTCCGTTTGTGGGCGTTCACACCTGCCTGGGTCCCACACTTCCACCGCCGAGTGCCAGGCTTCAGATTCCTACTAGATCTGGGCGGAACGTCATCGAGTTGAAACTCCCCCATGCTCAGACCACGAATGGCTTCTCTCATGACGCAGACACCCCGTCTGGGAGTTCTGCCGCCCACAGTTCGGCCTTCTCTTTGAGATACGTATAGGCCGCCTGATACATGGCGACGGCCGGCGGGTTCACGAGGGCCCTGGCGATCCTCTCAATGTCCTCGAAGTCGTACTCCCCGATGTCCGGATAGTCGGCTCCCCACGATATTCCCATGATGAAGTACTGGTCGACCGCATTCCAGACGATGTGTTTCGCGATGGTGATCTTGTCCTCAATGTCAGACATGAGGCATCTCCTTTGGTGATAGATCTGAAAGATCTCGAAGGATCTTTAGGTAGAGGTCTTGGTAGTCGTGGAGCAGGTCCAGCTTCCCGGGGCGGTTGCCGGCACAGATGAGTGCCCAGCCCTGGTCGAACCAGGCCTTGAGCAACTTGTCAGGCGCGGCTGGTGGGACGGGTTTGGCGGGTGCGACGGTGACGGCCATGTTGCCGACCTTGTTCAGAGCGAGGATCTCCGCCAGGGCCTTCTCTGTGCGTCTCAGGGCGAGTTTGGTTCTGCGTGCTGAGTCCTCGGCCTCGATGCGTGCCACCTCTGCCCTCGACGCCTGGTCTTCGATGTCCTCAGCGGCTTTGGCGGCTTTGTGCAACGCCTGACCCTCGGTCAACTCCCGAAGAGACACACCGGCAGCCTTGGCCTCCTGTGACTTCTGCTTCACCCACGACGTCGGCGCGTCGAGCGGCTGGGCTATTGGGGCCATCTTCCCAACCTCCAATCGACGGGATTATCATCCGCAAAGTCCTCGAACGTGTCCTGCGTCGGTGCAGGTTCCTCCAGGGCCTGTGTGGCCCTTCTGGCCGCTGCGAGATCGGCTGCGGCTTGGAGTTCCTGGTCTTGTCTGGCACGGGCCGCAGCGGCCTCTCTGGCCATCTGCTGGGCTCGCGCGGCCTTCGCCCATGGTTCGTAACATGTCTTGCACAGCCACCGTCCGGCAGCAGTCGGGGCCCACCCGAAAGCGAGGGCCTGGTCCAGAGGAGACTTCCCTTCGGACGCCACCAACGTCACTGTCTTGCCGCACACGGCGCAGGAGAACTCCCTCACTCGTGCGATCGCAGTCTGAGACCTGTGAGCCTTCCTGAGAGTCGACTTCACCGAATCGTACGTCGCCGACGGGAGCGGCCTCCAATGGTTCACCGTGTTCTTGCGAGGCCAGGAGTCCCCAGCCATGGGAGGCGCGAGCGGGCTCATCAGACGGCCCCCCTCGATGCCGTGACATACAGGACCAGGGCGGCGATCCCTGACGTCACAGCGAGCGCCAGGGCGGCGATGAGGACCCAATAGAAGACCTCCACCACGGCGGGCCGGCCAAGACCCACGGCAGTGACCGCCGCCACACAACTGACGATGACCACAGCGGCCAGGACCACAGCGACACCGGTCAGGATGTCGACGGCCCGGGAAAGGCGGGCTGAAGATGAAGTCAAAGCACCCGCCTCCCCCAGGTCGTCCGCCACATCGGGTGTGACGACCCGGGCATCGAGTTCTGGGTCGACGTCCGGGGAGTCAAAGGTGTACAGCTGCTCAAGCTCGTCTATCTCAGCAGCACGACGGGCAGGAGTCGACGACGGATCTCCACGCCACACCCAACACCTGCCCACCATGGCATGTTTCGGCCTCATGATGGATCCTCCACAACTGGAACCGGAATCGGTGCCGGGGTCGATACCCGGGCGGCCTCCAGACACATCCCGGCCAAGCGCATCCAGCCTGTGGTCGTCGGCTTGTTGGCGACATCCACATACAACTCGTCAATGAACATGAGCAGGTTCGACCATGTCAGTTCGAAGTACCCCTCACTGATGGCCACGTCCAGCGCGTCATTGGCGAGGATGGCGCGGTCGACCGCAGCCTCGAAGTCGTTGGTTTTCATAGCCTCTCCCCTTCCCTCGCCCGGGCGGTACGGAACTCCCGGACAGCCGACTCAGGAATGAAATACCGCGTCCGACCCCCCGTCGACCTCTGCGTCTCATGCCGCAACTCCCCCCTCCTGCACAAGGCACGGGTCTCGCGTTCCGACAAATAAAGCAGAAGCGCAGCCTCGGCCGGCTTCAACAAAGGGTCACGCTTCATAGTGCCAAGGCTCATCGATCGACCTCCAGGGCGGAGACCATGCAAGACAAGCACAACCACCGTGCGCCGCTGTTCGAGCGAGGTCGGCTGACGCGGACCAGGCCCACAGAAGCGGGGCATCCACACCCTTGGCAGATCCCTCCATTGTGCCGGACTCGCGCGTAAGGAGGGCATGTGCCTGGACGTGGTGCCATGGCACCAACACGAATCCTCGTGTCATGCGAACAAGTGCACCGACCAGTCCTCGTGGAGACTGCCCCGGCAAAGGTCATCGCCGCCCCGGCAGAAGGGGTCTGGAAACGAGTCATCTTTCGCCGCGAATCCGATAGAGCCCGTTCTTAGACAACCAGCTTTCCCAGATTTGGGCACTCTGGAACTCTCCGCTCGCGATGAGACCGTGAGCAAGTGACCACAGGATTCTCACCAAGCCGGGGTTCTTCCCCTGAATGAGTTTCTTTGCTCGCTCCAGATGCCTGTCAGCGTCCACAAGACGCTCATAGTCACTCATCGGAGGACCTCCCAATCGAGCAGGCGCGTGCTGTCGTGCTGCAAGCAGTGACGGTTGTTGAATGGGTACGCCAAGGACTCTTGACGCGCGCAGAATGACGACATCTCAGTACACCCCTCGTCCCCAGAAGCCGACATAGAACGGCCCCACACGCCACAGTTTCGGTCGGCGCTTCGTGTACTCACGTTCCGACAACCTGAGCCAGATCGGGCTCAAAGCAACCTTGAGCCTCCGCTTCCCCACGTCCACCGTCACAGAACGGTCAACGGCCATGAAGAGCAGACGGCCAGGAGTTCCAAGGACAACACTCATCGGAGGACCTCCTTCTTTGAGGGGGTGGTACCGACATGCTCCGGAGAGCAAGGCGGAGGCACCTGGGCCTCACCCGAAAAGGGAAAGCGGGCCAGCCCAGGCGCATCCTCATCCCCGACACCAGTAGAAATGTCGGAGGTCTCTCCTACCCTAGATTCGACGTCTGAGGGAGCAACCTCAGACCCAGTAGATAGGAAAGAATCATGATCAACCCGGCGGATGCAATCAACAATGCCGAGGCTGCCCAAAGCAAGGCCGCCAAGATCCAAAGGATCACTGCCAACGAGGAGGTCAGAGAGTTGGCGAAGGCGGTCAACTACCTTGCTTCTGTCGTCGTCCTGCTTGCCCACGAACGCACGAACAAGAAGTGACACGTCGCGATGACGCTCCCAAGCGCGAGTAGCATCCAGCAAGACGTCAACGATGCAGACCGCTGCACTGGCCATCCTGTCGGGATCGAGGCCATCAATGGCGAAAACCACCGCGTCCAACGGGTCAGACCAGAACACGAGATCCACGGGTCTCAGGACCCCTGAGACCAGTTCGTACAGTTGGGAAGCATGAGGACCGGCGTGGCCCTCGGCCATCACACAATCACGGTCGCACATGATGTCGAGCTCGACGGCCTCGGACGCCGAAACCTCACAACGAGGAGGAAACGTTGCACTCATCGGAGGACCTCCTTCTTTGAGGGGGCGGTACCGACATCAAGGAGCTGGCCAATCGGCGCTCCCAACGATTTGGCTACTGAGTACAACTCGTCAGTCGTCCACGCCGACTTGCCCGACAGACGTCGGGACAGCGTCTTGTGAGCGATTCCTGTTGCATCAGAGAGATTGGTAATAGTCATGCGACGAGATGCCATTTCGGCACGAACCTTCGCTGCGACCTGTTCAGTGAACTCTTTCATGCTGATTAGCATCGTCTATCCTTTATTGAATGTCAAGCCATATGGCCAAGACTTTCCGAAATTGAATGAATTACCCAGTTGTGGGACTATTGGAGCATGAGTCCGAAAGCACCCAGAGATCCCGGTCCGTTAGGAAGGGAAGTTGTTACTATCATCCGTGAGCGGATGGGGAGGCTGCGCCTTACCCAGGCCGACATCGCAAGAATGACGGGACTGAAGCAGTCTTCACTTTCGCGCACGCTTGCAGAAGAACGTGAAATCGGTGTCGACGAGATACAGGCAATCGCCCTCGCGTTTGGGACTACTGCTGCCGTCCTCGTCGGTGAAGCCTTGGAGCGAGCCACGGAGCATGAGGTAAGCTAACGCATGGTGCCTCCTTCGGGATGGTGTCGTTGGGCCGTTGGGTCAGGTTCTTCCACGATCCCCCAGCGGCCCTTTTCTATGCCTTCCTTACGCTACACCAAATCGAACAGACGTTCGATTTCTTTCCATATCTGGCTTTCCGCTACTCCTTGAACTAGGCTCCTTCCATGACACAGCAGTCGTACGGCGGGGCACGGTCGGCCGCCAGGGATGGGTTTGTTTTCTTCGATGTTGAGACTCCGAATCGGAGGAATGACCGTATCTGTTCAATTGGTTTGGTCTATGTCGACCCTTATGGTGGGGAGCGATGGCGGCAGCATCTCTTGATTGACCCGGGGGTTGGGTTCGACCCGGTGAACGTCAGTATCCATGGGATCACTCCGTCTGCGGTGGCTGGTCAGCCTCGGTTCATGGATGTCTGGGGTTCTGGGTTGGCTGAGGTCTTTTCGTCTGCTATAGCCATTGCTCACAATGCGGCCTTCGACCTGTCCGTGTTGGCCAAGACTCTCGCTGCTTATGAGTTGGAGATGCCCGACATCACTTATGACGACACCCTCGTGCTGTCTCGGACGTTTCTGCCGGCTATTGGAAACTATCGTCTTCCCGATGTGTGCTCAGCGCTGGGGATACCGATGGGGCGCCACCATGATGCCTTGTCAGACACCCTTGCGTGCCGGGCGATATTCCAGGAGCTCGATGCGAGATTCGGTGTCAGTGCGACCTGCGGCAAGTTCTACGAGACTGGTGCATCCCGAAACGCCAGCAAACACTCGACTCCCTCGACGTCCACGGTGACGGCCATCAATGACCTGTACGGTCGGGTGATGGGGATTCGTCTCGATCATGTTCTCTTTCCCGAGGAGATGGCGGCCTTCACTGATTGGGTGGACACGCATCGACACCATAGGGAAGAGCCGTTTCTTTCTCAGTGCTTCAATGTCGTGGAGGGAGTCTTGTCGGACGGTGTTCTGACCGCCGATGAGGCCAACAGAATCATGGAAGTGACATCGCCCTTCATCGAGAGTGACGAGGCGACGGCCACAATCGCGCAGGAGACGGTACGGTTCCTTGGTCTTCTTCGAGGTATCGCGGCTGACCGGCGGTTGCAGGACATGGAGATCGAGA
>JAISJO010000070.1 GCA_031261485.1 Propionibacteriaceae bacterium
GATGGGTTTGGGGATCCGTTGCCGGGTTTGGACCCGTCGTTGGTGTCGATCACTATCGACCCTGAGGGTGTGACGATGTCGGATGTCACCGATGGTGGTGATGGGACGTACGCTGCGACCTTCACGTCGACCACCCCCGGTGAGTATTCGGTGACGACCTCGTTCATGGGGTTCACCCTGGGTAGGGGATACATCACGTTCACCGAGGTGTCAGTGCCCCCTGGGACGCCGGACCCTGATAAGTCCACACTGGATGCCGGGTCGTTGTACTACTCGGAGATTGAGTGTCCCACTGATGGCCGGATCTGGGAGATTATTTGGTCCGCCCCCATTCGGTTCACTGCGTTGGACGATTCTGGTTACCCGATCCGTGACCTCGAAGTGGCCTTTGCGGTCGATTACCCCTTTGCTCCGAGTTCGCCGACGGCCGTGACTGATGAGCATGGTGTGGCGAGTGTGGACATCGTGTGGGCTGAGGGCGCTGACTCTATCCACTACTGGGACGCCTCTCATGTCACGGTCACGGCGAGCGCGGCTGGTCTGTCGTGGGTGTCGACGGTGGGCGCTTCGCGCATGTGGCGTGATGCCTTCTACTTATCTGGTGATGTTCAGGCCCTGACGACTGGTGCGGTCTTGGCGGATGGGACGTCGGCGCACGAAGTGCAGGTGAGGACATTTGATCAGTGTGGAGTTCCCGTTGGTGACCGAGTGTGGGTAAGCCTGGAAGGTTCTGCTCACATCAGTTCGTCCGATACCCTCATTCCTTCGAGTTTCGATGACTGGCGTTGGGGCTCAGGTGGCGGCGAAGTGGACGGATGGGTTCTCGACACTGGACCTGATGGGGTGGCGATTCTCCATGTCACGGACACTGTTGCGGAGACAGCCATTGCGCATTTTGCGAATTACCTCTCGGCCTCGATGGACAATGAACTCGGGTACCCGCTTCCCTTGGTTTTCGAAGACGGCGTTGTGCCCACAGAGCCTCCGACAACTCCTCCCGGCCCGGTATTCGTTTACATGCCGGATCCTGTCTTGCGGGGGATTGTCAATGGGTATTTGGGGCAGGATGCTGCTGCTGATATCACCTACGAGCAGGCTCGCACGCTGACAGATATTACTGATTTCTCAGACAAGATGGTAGCCAACCTCACTGGCCTGGAAGCGTTCACCAACTTGTCGAGCCTGGGCTTCAATTCCAGCAACATCAGCAATCTGACTCCGTTGGCTGGGTTGACCAAGCTCTCGTCGGTGATGCTTGTTGAGAGCAACATTTCGGATCTGACTCCGTTGGCTGGGTTGACCAGGCTAAGGACCCTCATCTTGGACTCCAACCAAATTGGTGACCTGTCGCCGATTAGCGGTTTGACTGACCTAGAGATTCTCTCGGTCATGGGCAACAAGATTAGTGACTTGGCACCTTTGAGTGGGTTGGCCAACCTGGAGGGGCTAGACATCTGGGGCAACCAGGTCAGTGACCTGACGCCCCTGAGTGGATTGAACAGCCTGAGGCAGATCATGATGGCGTTCAACCAGGTCAGTGACTTATCGCCGATTGGCGGTTTGACTAACCTGGTGGAACTCTTCGCCATGGATAACCAGATCAGTGATCTTGCACCTCTCAGTGGGTTGTCCGTGCTGAGGCGCCTTGCCGTCGATGGCAATCAGGTCAGTGATCTGGCTCCTCTCAGTGGGTTGTCTAATCTGAGGGATCTGTCTGCGGGCCGCAACCAAATCAGCGACCTGACTCCGATTGGTGGGCTGTTCGGCCTGACGAGTCTGTCTGTGGACCACAACCAGATTAGCGACTGGTCGACTTTGGCAGGTCTGGACCAGCTTTCTTGGTTGAATATTTCCTACAATGAGGTTTCTGACTTGACTCCTCTTGCTGGCCTTTCTTCGTTGAGCGGTGTTCTGGCCATCGGGAATCACATCACCGATTTGTCTCCTTTGGCGACTACTGCGGCGGGTTATCGTGTGGACGCACGTGATCAGACCGCGACTTTGCCGGCAAAGACGGTGGGGGTTGCGTATCCGTTGCCTATTGTCGATTCAGTCGGGGTGGCGTTGTTGCCGGGGACTGATGGTCCTCTTCTCATCACCGGTGGTGATTACACTGTGGACGAGGCTGCTGGCACGATTACGTACAGCACTGCGGCAACGTATCTTTTGCGCTGGAATGCCGATGTGCCGTGTACTGGCTGTAGTTTCACTACCGGGTACTTCGATGGGAATGCCACGCAGCTAGTCGAAGCTGCTCCTGGTGTCGTTCTGCCACCGACGATTGATACAGCTAATCTGGCTGTGGTGTCGGGGACGGCAACTCCTGGTACGACGGTGACTGTCTCTCTTGTTGTTGGTACGCCTCTGTCGGCTCTTGTGGGTGCTGATGGTCGGTGGGCTGTGACTCCGCCTATTACCATTGCTTTGGGTGGGACTGTGAGTGCGTACGCCACTGATTCTGAGGGTAATCAGTCGGAGACTGTCACTAAGTCTGTGCCCGAGATGCCGTATCCGACGTACGATTTGGAGCCGACCAATGGCGTCGAGCCAGTCTTGGCCGACGGCGTACAGTCATGGACCGGAACAGTGACCGTTGTTGATGGTGACGGGAACCGGTTGCCGGGTCTCGACCCGTCGTTGGTGACGATGGTCATCGAGCCTGAAGATGTGGCGATGTCGGATGTCACCGACCATGGCGATGGGACGTACAGTGCGACCTTCACGTCCTATATTCCCGGTGACTATTCGGTGACGACGTCCTTCCTGGGGTACACCCTGGGCAGGGGGTACATCACGTTCACCGAGATTTCCGACAGTGGGCCGGATTACACCGCTTCGACACTGAGTCCTGGGTCTGTGGAGGTCCAGGGTGCTGTATGCAGGACTGACGACCTTGTCTGGCACATGTCAGTGGAAAGTCCCGTAACATTCACCGCCGTGTCTGCCTGGGGTAACATCATGCCAGGCGTCGACGTGACTTTCACGGTCGGCTACCCCTTTGCACCGAGAACATCTGTTGTCACTACCGATTGGTACGGTGTGTCGACCCTGGACTTGGTGTGGGCTGAGGGCGCGGACAGGACAGGTGGATGGTACGGCTGGGACACCACCTTCACGGTGACGGCGAGCGCAGGCGAGACACAGTGGACTGTGCAGGTACCCATCGGCCATGTCGTTGTCGATTATTACCCTTATTACGCCGAGGTGGAGCTTCTGGGAACTGGTACGGTATCGGCCGATGGAGTGTCGACTCATCAGGTGCAGGTGTCCACGTACAACCTTTGCGGCGTCCCCGCGCCGGCCGACATTTGGGTGTACACGACGGGCGCTGCTCAGGTCACGTCGTCTGATCCTCTCACGGCCTCAAGTGTTGATCTTGGCTATGGTGGTTCCCCGCAGGAAGCGTGGCTCCTGAACACGGGTTCGGACAATGTCACGATTCTGAGTGTCACCGACACGCACGCGGAGACTGTCGGCTTGCGTGTGTTCCTTGAGTCCATGTTCGGCCCTGAAGACGCGACCGCGTACGGATCCCCTGTTGAGTTGGTCTTTGTTTCTCCAGGAACGGTCGGACCACCGACGATTGACGCGGCTAATTTGGCTGGGGTGTCGGGGACGGGTACTCCTGGTACGACGGTGAGTGTGACTTTCCCCTATGGCGAACTTGAATCGGCTGTTGTGGGTGCTGATGGTATGTGGAGTCTGACTTCGCCTGTCACGATTGCTTTGGGCGGGACTGTGAGCGCTTACGCCACTGATTCTGAGGGTAATGAGTCGGACACTGTGAGTATCGAGGTGCCTCAGATGCCGTCTCCGACGTATGATTTGGAGCCGACTAAGGGGACCGAGCCCGTCGTTGCTGACGGTGTCGATTCGTGGACCGGAACAGTGACCATTGTTGATGGTTATTGGGACCCGTTGCCGGGCCTTGATCCGTCATTGGTGACGATCACTATCGATCCTGAGGGTGTGACGATGTCTGATGTCACTGATCATGGTGATGGGACGTACAGTGCGACGTTCACGTCGACCACTCCGGGCGACTATTCTGTGACAACGTCCTTCATGGGGTTCACCCTGGGTAGGGGATACATCACGTTTGCCGACGTGCCCACCCCTGACTTTGGCAACTCCACATTGGATGGTGGAACGGTGTCCATTGAGTCTGTCTCGTGTCCAGACCCTGATGGTCCCGTTTGGTTCCTGGGGTCAGGTCCGCGCGTCACGTTTACTGCGGTGGACGCCATCGGCGATCCTGTGCCGGGTGTCGACGTGTTGTTTGAGGCGACGTATCCCTTTGTCTCGAGTGCGACGTCGGTCACCACTGACGCCCATGGTGTGGCGACTGCGACTCTGTCGTGGGCTGAAGGCGCTGATGCGGATAGTAGCTTGAGTGGCTGGAGCGAGGGCGCACCTGTCACTGTGCATGTCGGCGATCAGGAGTGGACCTCCGCTGTGAGCATTCGTGTGCTCGAGGTGGGTGACACTCCCGGGGGTCACGGATCTGCCGAGGCTCTGACCCAGGGCAGCGTCATTGCTGATGGCTCGCAAGCCCACGAGGTTCAGGTGTCGACCTTTGACTATTGCAATGTGCCGGCTCCTGTCCGCGTCTATGTGTGGGTCGAAGGTTCGGCCCAAGTGGCGTCGTCGCATTCTCTTACTCCTGAGAGGTTCACCGTTTTCCCTGAGAATACAGAGGTGGACGGGTGGATTCTGGACCTCGGCTCTGATGTGGTGGCAACCCTGCAGGTGACGGACAACACAGCGGAGACGGCAATCCTGCATCTGGGCGTGAGCGCCTTCTCCATCGAGAACCCCTTCCACTTGGAGGGCACTCCTCTTGAGCTAGCTTTCGTGTCGCCATCACATGTGGATCCTCCGACGATTGGCACGGCCAATTTGGCTGTGGTTTCGGGGACGGGTACTCCTGGTGCGACGGTGAGCGTGACTTTCCCCTATGGCGAGACTGTCACGGCTGTTGTGGGTGCTGATGGCCAGTGGAGTTTGACTCCGCCTGTCGCGATTGCTTTGGGTGGGACTCTGAGCGCTTATGCCACTGATTCTGAGGGTATTGAGTCTGACACCGTGAGTATCGAGGTGCCTCAGATGCCGTCTCCGACGTATGATTTGGAGCCGACGAAGGGGACCGAGCCTGTCTTTGCTGATGGTGTCGATTCGTGGACGGGGACGGTGACCATTGTTGATGGTTATGATCATCCGCTACCTGGTTTGGATCCATCGTTGGTGACGATTACCATCGAGCCAGAAGGTGTCGTCATGTCGGATGTCACCGATCATGGTGATGGGACGTATAGTGCGACGTTCACGTCGACTACTCCCGATGAGTATTCTGTGACGACGTCCTTCATGGGGTTCACCCTGGGTAGGGGATACATCACCTTTGCTGAGGTGCCAGTGCCCGCTGGGACGCCGGACCCTGACAAGTCCACGTTGGATGGTGGTTGGATGACTCTCACGGAAATCGCTTGTCCGACTGATGACCGTGTGTGGGAGATTACTCCAACTGCGCCCATCAGGTTCACTGCGTTGGACGATTCTGGTTACCCGATCCGCGACCTCGAAGTGTCCTTCACAGTCGATTTCCCCTTTGCTCCGAGCGCGGCGACGGCCGTGACTGATGAGCATGGTGTGGCGAGTGTGGACATCGTGTGGGCTGCGGGCGCAGACGAGACAGCAGTTTGGGACACCTCTAGCATCACGGTGACGGCGAGCGCGGCTGGTCACACGTGGGTGTCGGGGGTGCACGAGGTGTACTTGGACAATGAAAGCTTCTACTACGGAGCTGCTGTTGAAGCCGTGACGACTGGTACTGTCTTGGCGGATGGGACGTCGGGCCACGAAGTGCGGGTGACGACCTACAATCGCTGTGGAGTTCCCGTTGCTGACCATATTTGGGTAGGTCTGGAAGGTTCTGCTCACATCAGCTCGTCCGATTCCCTTGTTCCTGCGAATTCCCAGGATTGGCTTTGGGGCACAAGCGGCCACGATGTCGACGGATGGGGTCTCGACACCGGACCTGACGGAGTAGCGATCCTGTATGTCACGGACACTGTTGTGGAGACGGTCGTTGTGCATTTTGCCAATCAGTACTCTTCTTTGTATGGAGAGGAGCTCAGTGACCCTCTCCAGTTGACTTTCGTGTCGCCATCACATGTGGATACTCCGACGATTGGCACGGCCAATTTGGCTGTGGTTTCGGGGACGGGTACTCCTGGTGCGACGGTGACTGTGCATTTCCCGTATGGCGAACTTGAGTCGGCTGTTGTGGGTGCTGATGGCCAGTGGAGTTTGACTCCGCCTGTCACGATTGCTTTGGGTGGGACACTGAGCGCTTACGCCACTGATTCTGAGGGTAATGAGTCTGACACTGTGAGTATCGAGGTGCCTCAGATGCCGTCTCCGACGTACGATCTGGAGCCGACGAAGGGGACCGAGCCTGTCTTTGCTGATGGTGTCGATTCGTGGACGGGGACGGTGACCATCGTTGATGGTTACGATCATCCGCTACCTGGTTTGGATCCGTCGTTGGTGACGATCACTATCGAGCCTGAGGGTGTGACGATGTCGGATGTCACTGATCATGGTGATGGGACGTATAGTGCGACGTTCACGTCGACTATTCCCGATGATTATTCTGTGACAACGTCCTTCATGGGGTTCACCCTGGGTAGGGGGTACATCACCTTTGCTGAGGTGCCAGTGCCCACTGGGACACTGGACCCTGACAAGTCCGGGGTGCTCACCGCATCTCCGCTCATTGGGGCTATTCAGTGCCCGGACCCTGATGGTCCCGTGTGGGACATGGAGTGGGGTGGTCTCATCTCCTTCCGTGCGGTGGATTCCAATGGTGATCCGATGCCGGGCATCGACGTGTCGTTTGAGACGGTGTACCCCTTTGTGCCGAGTGCGGCATCGGTCACCACTGACGCCGATGGGTGGGCGGCAGTGACCCTGGCATGGGCTGAGGGTGGTGACGTTGACAGTGGATGGAGCTTCGGGGGCGCGGGCCCATCTGTCACCGTACGTGTCGGCGATTTGGAGTGGACCTTCGTGGTGCTGATCAATTGGATGAGCGAGCCTGCTGTTGCTCATTTCTTCGGATCCGTCGAGGCTCTGACCTCGGGCAGCGTCATTGCCGATGGCTCGCAAGCCCACGAGGTACAGATATCGACCTTCGGCGGGTGCAATATCCCCGTCCCCGCCCAAGTCTTTGTGTGGGTCGAGGGTTCGGCTCAAGTAACGTCGCCCTATGCCCTCATCCCTGGGCGGTTCCTCATTGGTGGCGTAGGCCCAGAGGTGGATGGGTGGATTGTGGATCCGGGCTCTGATGTGGTGACAACTCTGCGGGTTACAGACACCACAGCGGAAACAGCAATCTTGCACGTGGGAATGAATCCGTTCAGCGCACTCGTCCCGCAGGTCACAGAAATGTCCAGTTCTCCCCTCCACTTGGTTTTCGAACCGGTATCGAGTGTGGCCCCGCCAACGATTGACACGGCGAATCTGGCTGGAATCTCGGGGACGGGCACACCTGGTACGACAGTGACTGTGACTACTCCCTACGGCGACCGACTCACGGCTCCTGTTGGTGATGATGGTCTGTGGAGTATGACTTCGCCTATCACGATTGTCTTGGGTGGGACGTTGAGTGCATATGCCACTGATGCTGCTGGTGTTCGCTCGATTACTGTCACGTTGGATGTTCCTCAGATGCCATATCCGACGTACGATTTGCATCCGACCAAGGGGTCTGGGGCTGTCTGGGCTGATGGTGTCGATTCGTGGACGGGGACAGTAGCCATTCTTGACGGTGATGGTGTCCCATTACCGGGTCTGAATCCGTCGTTGGTGACTGTCGTCATCGATCCTGCGGATGTTGTTGTGATGTCGGGTGTCACCGACCATGGTGATGGGACGTACACCGTGACCTTCACTTCGACCACTCCCGGTGACTTCTTAGTCGAAGTGTTCTTGACGGCACTGCCCCTGGGCAGCGATTACATCACATTTGCAGAGGTGCCAGTGCCCGCTGAGCCTGACCCTGACAAGTCCACGCTCGATGGTGGGGACATCCATGTCCAGTCGCTTGTCTGCCCCACTGATGAACACGTCTTCGTGCTGTCGACAATGACCCCCGTCATCTTCACCGCTCTGGATGCGGCTGGTGATCCAATACCCGGCGTCGAAGTGTCTTTCGCGGCGGAGTACCCCTTTGCTCCAAGTGCAACGAGAGTTGTTACAGATGGCCGTGGCGAGGCAACTGTCTTCCTGGAGTGGGCCGAGGGTGGGGACACCGCTGACGGATGGAAGGGCAGTCTCAGCACCTCTGTGACGGCCACCGTGGGCGACGAGAATTGGACTGCGTCGGTGCGCATTGGCACCAACATCATTGATTTGCGCCCATACAAGGCAACGGTCGAGGCTCTGACCTCGGGCGTGGTGCTGCCCGATGGAACCTCATCCCATGAAGTGTTGGTGTCGACCTTCACCCAGTGCGGAGTTCCCCAGACCCGTCCGGTGTGGGTGTACGTGACCGGTACGGCTCAGATCACGTCGTCCGATTCCTTCATACCTGCGACCTTTGTTGGTGCCGGTGGTGAAACGGTGAATGGCTGGATTCTGGACACCGGTGCCGATGCAGTGGCAACTCTTGAAATCACGAACACCGCTGCAGAGACAGTCACTGTGTATGCTCTCCTGGATAGCTCGTTCTATCCGGTCGGCACGCATGCCACAGGTTCCCCGCTGGGCTTGACCTTCGGTGGCGAATTGCCGCCTGAGGTGCCCGACCCTGACCAATCGTCAGTCGTGCTGACATCGGGCTCGGTGCGCATTGGCACTTCGGTGTCGGCCACCGCGACGGTCAAGGATTCTTCTGGCGACGTGCTGTCCGGCATCGTGGTGACCTTCACTGCGACCGGTGATGCCGAACTCAGCGCGACGACTTGCACGACCGACATCACGGGGCAATGTTCAGTCCAGGTGTCGGCATCGGTCGTCGGTGATGTCGAGGTTAGCGCGAGCGTGAATGGTCAAGCCATTGCTGGCTCTCCGAGTCTCGTGTCGTTCTACGACTACGTAACCCCGCCGGTGTTGACTGCCGACGTGGATTATCCGAGCGTCGTCTTGGGAGAGACCCAAGTCGCCACGGCCCACGGATTCGCGCCCGGCGAATCGGTGGTTGTCACGCTGAAGTCTGACCCCGTCGCCCTGGGCACGCATGTCGCAGATGGGACTGGGAAAGTGGAAGTAACATTCACTGTGCCTGTTGCTGTTGGCGCTGGTAGCCATGTTGTGGAGTTCGTTGGTGCGACCTCGGGTACGGTTTCGGCCACCTTCAACGCAGTGGCTGCGACCCCGACCGAACCTCCGACGCAAGGCAGTGGGTCCGCGACAGTGACAGTGAATACTGGCGGAAGGGTCGCTCCCACTGGAGTGCTCTCCGGCTTGGCGGGTCTGCTGGCCGCAATCGGGGTCGGTATCTTCGCCGCTGTCTTCGCCCGCAAATTAGGTTAGGAGGCTGCTTCTTCCAAAGTTTGCCCTTTGAGTTCGGGTAACGCGAGGCTGAGAACAGCGGCGATGAGGAACCCTGCTCCGAAGATGATGAAGAGCAGGGTTGTCCCGTGGGGGAGCAGAACCGGCACGAGCAGGGGCGCGATGATGGATGCCACGCGCCCGAATCCGGCAGCCCACCCTGCACCCGCACCGCGCAGATGGGTGGGGAACAACTCGGGAGTCGTCGCGTACAAAGCGCCCCACGCCCCCAGGTTGAAGAAGCTCATCGCGCATCCTGCCGCAATGATGGCGGCGGGGATGTGTGCTTGCGAGAAGAGGACCGCTGCCAGAGCGGAGCCGAGGAGGAAGACTCCGAGGGTGCCTCGACGTCCCCACTTCTCGATGGTGATGGCTGCGACCGCATACCCAGGAAGTTGGGCGAGAGTAATGAACAAGGTGTACTTCAGTGACGTGGTAATCGTCATACCATCTGCGACAAGCAGAGATGGTAACCAGGTGAAGGCCCCGTAATACGAGAAGTTGACGCAGAACCAGATGAGGCCGATGACGAGTGCGCGCCAGCGAATCGCTGGTGCCCACAAAGCCGACGTACGCGCAGTTGGCTCGGGGATGTTGACTTCCACAACAGATTCGAGCGTGGATTCTGCGACAACGTCCGCACCGTCAGCAGAGCCATCTTGTTGCGACGCGACCATGGCAACGGGAGAATCCGTTGGCTTCAGCCCTGCGGAGGCCTCGAACTTGTCGACAATCGCCTCTGCTTCCTTGTGGCGGCCTTTGCGGTCCAGGAAACGTACCGATTCGGGCAGTCCGTGCCGGATGACTAGGGCATACACCACTGGGAAGGCTCCAATCGCCAAAGCCCAGCGCCAGCCATACTCTCCCACAGGAACAACGAAATAACCGATGAGCGCCGCCAAGGTCCACCCCACGGCCCAGAATGCTTCCAAGATCACGATGATTCGGCCTCGGATGCGGGCCGGGGAAAACTCGGAGACAAGGGTGGAGGCGACGGGCAGTTCTGCACCCAAACCCAGCCCGACCAGGACTCTCAACGCGATGAGCATTCCGACAGAGACAGAGAACGCAGATGCGCCTGTGGCTAGGCCATAGACCAACAGGGTCAGAGCGAAAATCTGGCGGCGACCAATCTTGTCAGCGAGCAGTCCGCCGATGGATGCCCCCAGGGTCATGCCAATGAAACCCGCCGAGGCAATCCAGCCGGCAGTCCCATTGCTGATGTTCCAGGAGTGCTTGAGTTGGACGATGACGAAGGAGATAAGCCCGACGTCCATGGCGTCCATGGCCCAGCCGATACCCGACCCGACAAGCAGTTTCGCATGCATGGAGGTGAAGGGCAGACGGTCGAGTCGCTCGGCATGGCTCAGGGTGGCCTTGGGTATTGGGTCTGTGGTTGCCTGATCTGACATGTGAACTCCTTATGCGCATGGGTAGCGTCCCGCCTAGTGTACGTGTTTCTTCGCTCGAGGGAGGCGATGGCCACCAACGTGGACCCACCACTTACCCGCAGTCGCACCCCTTGAATACGAAAATCCCCCAGGTACACTCGAAAAGACGGAGAAGTTGACACATGGGCATGCCCATTCTCCGTTGGGACCCAGGGAAGCACAGCACAAATGAACGCCTCCCCACGGTAACGAGACGACGAGAGGATGCGACCAAGTGAAGATTTCCACTGTCTTTCGCAAACCTGGGCTGGCACTGCTGGCAGCAGTGCTTGGTGTTTCCATTCTTGGCTTGACTGGCACGTCTGCCGAAACCCCCTCTGCTTCGGCAGCGGACACGCGCTTGACTCTGTCGGTCAACTCAGCCGAAACAGGTGGCACGGACGCCAAACCAGGCGATGGGATATGCGCCACGGCCACAGGGACCTGCTCCATGCGTGCGGCCGTCGAGGAGGCCAATGCCACCAGTGCCGCCATCGATGTACTCATCAACGTTGCCCCTGGTTTCACTGGAACAATCACGGCCCCTTCGTCGAACGCCAACTTGATGACCACAACGTCGCCGACCCCGCTGGACGCGACCGGAGCCTTCTTCTGGATCAAACGGACCATGACCATAGACTTGGACAACCGTCTGCATGTGTCGGCTGGGACAGCGCACAACTATACGGCGTTTTGGGTGGATGCCCCCAACGTGAAACTGCTCAATTTCACGGATATTTACTCCAGCCAGAGCGTCATCATCTTTTCGGGGAACTCGTCTGGGTCGATGCTCGACGGTGGATCGAACCTCCAATCCGCGAATGACGCCGCCAACCGCACCGTGGGCATCGTGGGTGGCGCCAACAACATCACAATTCAGAACTACACGATTGGTCGGATGAACAACGGTGGCACTCAAGACGCAGGCATCACCATCTCGGCGGCAAACAAGAATGGCGCGGCGATCTCCAATCTGACCATTTCCAATGTCACTTTCGACAACACTCCCAATTCCGTCGGTGGATGTGACGGAACGCATGGTGGCGGCTGCGCATCCCATGGCATCACTATCACGGGAGACATCGCGGTCAACGGAATGACTGTGAGCAACTGCACATTCAGGTATTTCCCCTCAGGGAACATGCCCATCCGGGGCACGGGGGCCGTCGCGTCCTCGAACTGGGACATCCACGACAATACCTTCGTCGACGTCAACGCTGGGACTTCCGCGTCAAACGCTACTATCTTGCTACCGGGCGTGGACCTGAGTGGGACGAACTACATCAGGAACAATGTCTTTGACAACACCACGAAGTCGACCAGCACCGGCCAAAACTATGCAATCTCGTGGGATGGGACCCAAGGGGCGAACTCCACGACAGCATCGAATCTCTTCATCCAGGACAACTTCTTCAATGGCTATGGCGGGTCCTCGATTTACCTGACGAAAACAGGGACTGTCACCGTTCGACGCAACACATTCGGAACCGCCAGCGCCTCACAATCGACGACAACTTCAGAAGAGACCGCCACCTCATCGGCAATGCTGACCAACTACGCCAACTCGGCCAACCGCAAGATCCTCACCTGGTATCCGACGAGTGCGACCGTGGGCAATTGTGCGCTGCAAGTGACAGTTGCCGCTCCGACAAGCGGAAACATTCCAAGTAAGCCTGTGACGCTGGACTTCTATTACACGACAAAACAGACGGCAGAGGTCTATCTCGGCAGTATCGAGGGTGTAACGAGCGCCGGGACGTACACCGTTCCTGTTCCCAATCCTGCTGCGGGCTATATCCGAATCCAGACCCAGGGGACCGGGAGTGGGCAGCCGGAATCCTCTCAGTATTCCCGTACGGTCGCTGTCGGCGCCCCCACTGTTTGTGTGTCAGACATGAAGATCACCATGCGCGCCTGGGCGAACGTGCCGCAAGGGGTGACCACCCATGACGCGATCATCGCATCATCGGCGACCGAGATTCCGACAGGCTCCTTTCTCACGACTGGCGACTTGGTGTGGTTCACGTACACGGTGACCAACACCGGCACCACGACCTTGAACAATGTGGTGGTCCGCGACTCTCACCAGGCTCAGGTGTGCGTGATCGCCACTATGTCGGCAGGCCAAACCGCAGGATGCGCGCGACAGGAACTCATCACCTAGCCGTGCGGCCGAGACGCCTTGTGTCCATGTGCCCGTGTCTTCCTCCAGGGCGGCCCTCCACCGGCGTGTCGAGGCCACTCGCGCGGACCGAGGCTAGAAAATGGGAGGTCACTACTGGGAGGAGGCCCATGGTTCGACATATCGTGTGGGACTGGAACGGCACTCTCCTCGACGACACCCCTGCGACCGTCCGCGCGGCTATGGCGGGACTCAACGCCATCGGGCATCCCGTGGACCTGACCGTCGAAAGCTGGCGAGAAATTGCCACACGCCCGCTGCACGACATCTATGAGCGACTCGTGGGTTCGCCCCTCAATCTCGACCAGTGGAAGATCGTCGAAGACGTGTGGCTGGAGACGTATGTGTCCAGTCTTTCAACGGTAAGTCTGAACCCAACGGCCCTGCCCGCCCTCGACGAGGCGGCCTCACGAGGTATTACATCATCCATTGTGTCTTTGCACTTGGAGACTGAACTTCGCGCCCATGTGGAAGCCCTGGGCATAGCCGACCGCTTCACGCACATCCGTGGCTCCCAGGACATGGGGGCTGGTATCCGACCTTCCAAGGCCGACGAAGTGGACGGCCAACTGGCTGACTTGGGGATACGCCCGGATGAGGCGGCGATGATCGGTGACATGGCCGATGACGGCCGCGAAGGGGTTGAAGCGGGAGTCCACGTCGTTCTTGTCCCGACAGGCGACACATCGAAGAGGCGGCTGGTCGCATCGGGGTTTCCGGTCGCGGATTCGCTGCTCGACGCTGTGCGGGTCGTCCTTGGTTGAATAGCCTCAGTAAACGCAAAAGCGACAGCCTTTCGACTGTCGCTCCTACAAAGAGAGGTTTGTGCCTAGATGGAAGCCGCCAACTTGGAGATTGCCGACTTGCGGTTGGCTGCATTGTTGGAGTGGATGACACCCTTGGACACAGCCTTGTCGAGAGAACGGCAGGCGACACGGACAGCGGACTGCGCCTTGTCAGCATCACCGAGGGCGACAGCTTCACGGACACGGCGAATCTCGGTCCGCAATTGTGACTTCACAGCCTTGTTGCGCTGACGTGCGAGTTCGTTCGTCTTGATCCTCTTGATCTGCGACTTGATGTTTGCCACGAGCTATCCTTATCGGTTCGAAGTGCGCTCACGCGCGACGAACCACTTTACCAGGTACGGGGGAGGCAACTCAAATCTGAAGGTGTCCCAAAGCACGGCGCAACGCGGGGTTGGTAGCCCCGCCTGGCTGCGTGGGTGCTCACGCCCAAATTACTTTGCTCTCATCGATGGCGTGACCGGTGCCAGGAGCCGTCGCATACCCGAGGAGAACGGCGATACCGAACTCAAAGCCGGCGGGGATGTACTTCGTCTTGAGTGTTTCGTCCGCGAAGGCGAAGCCAGCGAGTCCGACTGTGCAGGAATCGACGCCAAGGTCGCGGGCGGCCAAGAGAAGGTGGGAGGTGAGGATGCCACCATCAAGGTCAGCCGAAAATGCACCAGGCTGCGGGGCCAAAGCGACGACAATCATGGCAGGTGCGTCATAGAGCAACTTGCCACCACGGCCCAGGATGCGTTCGTATCCAGCCGGGTCGGCATCCTTGAGGCGCTCCAAGCCGACTGCCCCGATGGCGTCGACTTCCTCCTTCTTGGAGATGACGATGAGCCGCCAGGGCTGGCGATTCATGGCGGAAGGCGCATGCAGACCAGCAGTGACGATGGCCTGAAGGATATCGACAGGCACGGGATCGCCGGTGAATGAGCGGGAGGAGAACCGAGCGGCAATAGTATCGAGAGTGGAAGTCATGAAACAGTTGTACCACGGTCGCGCCCCAAGGAATGCACAAGTTCCACTACTTGCACGATTAGGCTCAATTCCCCAGGAACCCCAAGATATAGGTGAGTAGGTCTACGTGTCCTGGCGACTGGTACGACCGTTCGTCGTGTCCGAGTGTGTCCACGACGACTTGGCTGGAGCCGAAGGTGTGCTTCCACGCGAGAGGGTACGTGGACTCTTCCTGAATGCAGTTGGCCATGACCTCGACATCATCGGTGAACACGAGGTCGGTGTACCTCTCATCCTCAACGGCGAAGGGCTCCAGCCCCACGGCGGCCACAGGGGTGATGACCAGTTCAGACAGAGGGGGATGCCACGAGTGTCCCGGGGCCCATTCGCCTGCGAGCGCCTCGCGCATCTGCGGGTAGTCACGCAGGGAGGACGCGGCACTGTGGATGCCCAGAACCCTGATCCCTCGGGCGAACGCCTCTTCCAATCCGAGGATTCCGTCGCGCACAAGCCCCTCATCCACAGGGCCCGGATGGGCTGGATTCGCTTCATCGCCCACGCGCCATGGGTCGCCCGCGTTGACAATGAGCAGGTCCACGTCACCTAGCCCGCTAGCCAAACGCCCATCAATGTCTTCGCTGATCGATACTTCCCAACCGGCATTGCGAGCGATATCAGCCAGGAGGGGGGAGGTACGGGGGAAGGGATGCCAGGGGTCGGAATACCTTCCCGCGCCAGACAGAATCAGTGCCACACTCATGGCTCAAGTGTATGCTTTCGCGCTCAAACCCGCAGTCGCAAACGAGGCGTGGACCGCTATCCGCTCCACCGTTTCCCCTTGTCGCAAACGTATAGGCATTGTCCTCTAGTAATACGGGCAAATCCGGTACTAGACTGACCGTAATGTTGCTTGTGGCGCCGTCTGTGGCGCACTCCAGGAAATGCGAAGGAGAATTGATGGCAAAGAATTGGCGGATCACCGCGCTGGTTGCGGCGGTGGCACTGGTGGTGGCTGGCCAGATTGCGCAGGCGCCTCCACTGGCCAAGGCCGCCTCGTCTTCGCCGTTCACCAAAGTATTCGATGTGAATGCCAATGGCGCAATGATCAGCTTCGGCAACAATCTCATGACCTGTTCGACCGGCGGAGCTGTGTGCACTGCGGCCAAGGCAGGCACCGCCTCGGGCTCGCAAAACGATAACAACTACTTCGCCATGACCTTCGTGGACCAAGACACCGACCCCACCACGTTCAACTCCTCCTCCTCGGCACTCAATTTGCCCGCCGGAGCACAGGTCCTCTTCGCCCGCCTCTACTGGGGAGCCAGGCTCACGGCCGGGACGAGCGGCAACGCCAACAATGCCAGCGCCGCTCAGGATAACAAGATGCTCTTGAAACCTCCCGGTTCGAGTTCCTATCAGACCATCACGGGCACCGAACTCGCTCGCAACACGTCCTCGTACAACGCCTATCAGAGCTATGCTGACGTCACCTCACTGGTTCAGGCGGCAGGCAATGGTTACTACTGGGGAGCCAACGTCCAGGCGGCAACAGGCGCGGACCGCTACGCAGGATGGGCCATCACCGTTGTCTACACTGCCCCTGGCTTGCCCCTTCGCAACTTGACTGTCTATCAGGGCTTCAACACGGTGTCGGCAGGCAATCCTCAGACCATCAACGTCTCCGGGTTCAAGGCGCCCACAGCCGGAACCGTGGACGTGCAATTGACTATGCTTGCTTATGAAGGCGACATTTCGCAAACAGGTGACTACACCCGTCTCAACAACACACAGTTGGCAACTGTGCTTAGCCCTGGAACCAACTTCATGAACTCGGCGTTCGGGCTCAATGGCGTCGTCAACACGACCCGTGACCCTGCTGATCGCAACTTGTTCGGTTTCGACATCAAGAACATTGGTGCGTCTGGAGCCATCGCCAACTCTGCGACGAGTGCGACCTTCACCTTCAGTTCCAATGGCGATGTCTATTACCCCGGCATGGTCGGTTTGGCTATCAACCTTTATGCCCCCGACTTCACCGCTTCAACGAAGTCTGTAGTCAACACCACCCGCGTGGGCGACGCCATGCCTGGCGACGTTCTGCAATATACCTTGTTCTACACCAACACTGGCCAGGACTGGGCGGACAATGCCATCGCCACCGACGATCTGCCTGCCAATGTGGCGTACGTGCCCGGTTCCCTCTCCTTGACCTCCACCTCGTGGTCCGGCTCGGGCGCGCCAAGGGTGTACACGGATGCCTCCGGTGACGATGGCGGCGAATTCGTGGCCGCGGGCGGGTCGAACGGAACAGGGCAGGTCGTTGTGCGTTTCGGACGCACGTGCCCCGCCACAGACCCCTGCCCCTCGGGTGGCACACTCCAAATCGGCGATGCCGCGTACATCCAGTTCCAGGTCCAGGTCCTCGACTCTGCTGGCGGCACGACTGTGTCCAACTTGGCTGACCTCAACTACACCACTCATGACACGAAGATCAACGCGAAGTACACCACGCCTCCGGCCAGCGTCAATGTCGGGTACATGGCAGATGTGGCAATTGACAAGACGATGGTTCCCGATCCGCCTCAGACTCAGGCCATCGCCGGGGCACCAGGAACGACGACCCTGACCGTGACGAACGTTGGGCCCAACCCGGCCAAAGGCGTGGTCATCACTGACCCTCTGCCTGCCGACTACATGCCCACGTCGGTGACGTACACCGTCGACGGCGGTCCACCCCAGTCCTGTGGCGCTTTGCCCTCTGCGGGCGGGACCGTGACATGTGCGTTGGCGTCGGACTTGCCGGTTGGTGCAGTTGTCGTCGTGACCATCAAGGGTAAGCCGTCGCCTTCTTCGACGGCCACGAGTCTGTCCAATATCGCCACTGTGACCACCTCGTCCTTCGACCCAGACATGAGCAACAATGTGGACACCGTCTCGCTGCAGATGGTCCAAGAAGCCGATGTCGCCATCGCCAAGTCGGTCTCACCAGCTTCTGGCCCTGCCGGTTCGACTTTCACGTACACCCTGACAGCGACTAACAACGGTCCTTCTGATGCCCATGATGTCGACATCTACGACTCGGTGGACAATGCTGCACAGTTGGTCCTCCTGAGCGCCACAGGCGGGACAGGCGTGACGTGCCCCAGTGTCCTGCTCTCTCCAGTGTCTGTGCATTGCTCAGTCAACGCTGTCATGGAACCGGGGGACACGGCGACGGTCACGGTGACTGCGTTCGTGCCGAGCAATGTCGCGCAAGAAACCGTCGTGGGCAACACGGGTGGTGTGTCTGCCTCGACATTCGATCCCGTTCAGCCCAACAACATCGCGCACGCCACCGTGACAGTCGGTGTTCCCTCGGCTGACTTGGTCCTTGTCAAGACCGGTCCGACGTCGGCGGTCATCGCCGGCAATCGAGCCTCTTTCACGATGACGGTCACCAACAAGGGCCCATCGGATTCAGCCAGCACAACCATGAGCGACTGGCTGCCCGTCGGAATCGTGGCGGACGGCTCGACCACGGCCACGTCCGACCGTGGCGACTGCACAGTCATACAGGGAGTGGGCACAGGGACGAGTTCTGGCGGAGGGATCACGTGCGACATTGGCGTCTTGCCTGGCCCGAGAGCGCCTGGCAGCACGGACTATTCGACAGCGACCATCACCATCACTGGAGTCCTCGTCCCAGCGGACTTCTCGGGATCGAGTTTCGCCAATACAGCGTCCGTTCCGGACACCAACGATCCCAATCCAGGTGACAATGAAGATGAGGTCAACCCACCGACGCCGGTCGACAAGGTCTACGACTTGGCCGTGACGAAGACGGCCAACGTCTCACGGATGCTCAACGAGGATCAGGAGATGATCTACACGGTCACCGTGACGAATAACGGCCCATCCCAGTCCGAGGCAGGGACTCTGACCGACGTCGTCCCCGCTGAGCTGTCCATTGTCTCTGTTGGCTCGGGATGCACGCACACGGGCAACGACGTGACATGCGACATTCCCCCGCTCATGTCTGGAACCGCACACTCCCTGTCTTTCACTATTACCGTTGTCGCTCCGAGCTCTTGGCCGAACGGGATACCCACTTCGCTGGTCAACACCGCCACGGTGTCGTCCCCCCACGACACGAACCCCGCCAACGACACATCGAGTTGGACCAATGCGGGTTCGCAGGCCGATCTTGCCATCACGAAAGTCTCCAGTGGCATCGTTGCTGGCGCCTCTGGGTTGTACACCCTTGTCGTGACGAACAACGGCCCTTCTGATGCCGCCACCCCTGTCGTGACCGATGCCATTCCGGCTCAATTGTCCATTGACGCTCTTCCGTCGGAATGTGTCGCCAGTGGGCAAGACGTCACCTGCACCTATCCCGACGCAGTCCTGAACGACCAAGAAACGTGGACTATCCAGATTCCGGTGACCGCGACGGATCCGAATCTGGCCGCTGGCACTCAGATCACCAACACTGCCACGGTGACCTCCACCACACCCGATCCAACGACAACCAACAACACGGCATCGGTGACTGACACAGTCGAGTCCCAGGTTGACGTAAAGGCGACGATCCAAGTCGATGAGACCGGACCGTACAACGGCCCAGGGTCGACTAGAGATGTGACTATTGTCATTACAAACATTGGTCCATCAACGGCCACAGGGGTGCAGTTCACGGCGGGCCCCACCATCACGGCCTTGGTGGGGGATCCCGGACTGCCAACCAGTGGTCCCATCACGTGCATCATTGTCAATCGTTGGATTAGTTGCACCTTGACTGACCCACTTGAGCCGGGACAATCGCAAACCCTGACTGCCCAAGGTCTTGTGGCGCCTTCCGAGCCAGCCAAAGACTATCCAGCCTGCAATCCGCGCACCGCTTACTGCGAGGAGCCAGGGGCTTGGGTCACCGTGACCGAGGACCAAACCGACGCCAACCCTGTCAACAATCACGACACAGCGCCGTTGAACGTCGGTGCGCCTCGCACGGACCTGCACATCGAGAAGGCAGTGCAAAGCGCCATCACCAACACTGACGCCCACCCAGCATTCGTCGCGGGTGGGACTTTCGCGTACACCATCGACGTGTGGGTCGGTCCCGACGCAGCCGACGCCCAGGACGTGACCGTGGATGACACTTTGCCCGCCGGGCTGACCGTCACTCAGGTCAACACCGGCGCTGGGACGTGCACCTTCAGCCCAGCCACACAGATTCACTGTGACTTGGGCAAAGTCCCTGGTCTGGGAACAGACATTCAGAAGATTCGCATCACGGTGTACGGCGTGGTGGACCCTGCCCATGGCACCGCAGAAGCAGTGCCGAACACGGCCATCGCTGAATCCTCCACGCCTGATCTGGGCGGCGGCGCTTCGCACGTGGAATCCACGGCGAACGTGGATATCGTGCGCTACTCCGACTTGGAACTGCACAAGTTGGTTGATGCTCCTGTCACCTATGCGGGCAACTCCGTGGGGTACACGCTGACCACCATCAACAACGGGCCGTCCGAGGTTCAACATGCCGTCATCACCGACAGGCTGCCTTTGGGGCTCACTCTGGACACGGCCAATTCACCTGCTTGCTGGGTTGATGCGGCCTTGACGACCGACCTTGACACCGGCCAGCAGGTCGTCGTGTGTGCGGTCGGCACACCCTTTGACCCCGGTGACCTCTCCGAAGGAGGCATCATTGCGCCCAACGCGAGTGCCACTGTGCGTATTGTGGCCACCACCAATGATCGTGATTTGCGTCCGACATGGTGCGTCGGCCACGTCGGTGACCCCGATGCGAGTTGTCCCGAGATCCTGCCCCCCGCCGACTTGAGCGATGACTATCCTCGCCCCATCACGAACACGGCAACGGTGACATCCCAGGCCATCGACCAGAACATGAACAATAACACTGCCACCGCTGACTCGGTCATCGACTGGCTGGCCGACATCGCTGTGACGTCTTCGGCTTCGACGACCACCCCAAGCGCGGGCACCGATGTCGTGACGACCTTGACCGGCGTCAATATGGGGCCATCGTCTGCCGACAATCCCGAAGTTGACGTCACCTGGCCGCCGGGGTGGACCATCCTCAAGTCCGATGGAACCCCTTGTGACGATGGACTTGTCACGTCGGCATGCACGTCGGTCAACACTCCGGCCCTGGACTGCACATTGTCGCATTCTGGTAATCCGGCACAGTATTCCATGCACTGCGTGGGTATCAAGGATTCATCGCACTGGGACACCTTCACGCCAGGGGTCACCCTCCCCGGCAATGTGACCGTCCATATTCCGGCTGACGCGCCTGCGGGGACGTACACAATCGACAATCAAGCCTATTCTCGTTCCACTGACCAATGTGCATTGCCGCCAGGCAGCGTGCCTCGTCCTGACACAGCGGGAACCTGCGAGTCGGATTACTCGAACAACTCTGCGCCTCTAGAGCTGAACGTTGTCGTTGTCGCCGATACGACCATTGTCAAGGAACTGGTCGAGCCTGATCCGCTCATTGCGGGCAGGTCGGCAACGTATAGGCTGACGGTTACGAACAATGGTCCATCTGTAGCGCATGACGTTGTCATCTCCGATGCCGTCCCCGGGCACCTGACCTATGTGGACGGCACTATTGTGGGCGGTAGTGCCTGCCCAGAACCTGTGGTCGATCCCGAAGGTGGCCATACCCTCAACTGCGAGGTGGGGTCGCTCGATCCGGGAGAGTCAGCGTCGGCGCTCGTGACCTTTGCTGTGGATGATGCGGCGACCCTGGCGGCGGACCCAGACTACTCAGGTGAGTTGTGCAACTCTGGCATTGTCGGTTCCACGGCTCTGGACCCGAATATCGACAATAACACCGATGAGGCGTGTGGTCTTGTCATCGACCCACCAGTGTTGACTCTAGTGAAGGCAATCGACGGTGGTCCGGCTCTCCCGAATGCTTGGGTGTTGACGGCAGATGGTCCCACCCCGATCACTGGGGCCAGTGGTGATGGCTCGGTGACATCAGTGGCGATGAGCCCTGGGTCGTACACCCTGTCCGAGGGGCCGGGGCCACAGTGGTATGACCTTGTTGGCTGGGTGTGCGAGGACAGCGACAATGGCCAATGGACCATGGATGGCGCTGACACACTGACCCTGGGTTTCAACGACGTGGTGACGTGTACAGCGACCAACAGGTATGACCCACCGGCGCCTTGGTTGGAGCTTGTGAAGGTGGTCGCGGGCGGTCCTGCTGTGCCCGGAGACTGGGTGCTGTCTGCTAATGGTCCCACCCCGATCACTGGGACAAGTGGCGCTCCTGAAGTGACGCGCGTCCCGGTCGTTCCCGGATCGTACACCTTGTCCGAAGGCTCTGGGCCGCGGTGGTACGACCTCACCGGCTGGGTGTGTGTGAACCAGGAAGACAACTCATGGGCGATGACTGGTGCCGACACGTTCCAGTTGAGCTACGACGACAAGGTGACGTGTACGGCGACGAACACCTTCGACCCGACATATCCTGTGCTGACGCTGCTCAAAGATGTCGTTGGTGGTGGTCCTGCGAGCGCAGTCGACTGGGTGTTGACCGCGTCTGGTCCGACCACGATCACGGGCACCCAGGGAGCCCCTTCCGTGACCAATGCCTCGGTGACCCCAGGGACCTACACCTTGTCCGAAGGGACGGGGCCGCAGTGGTACGACCTGGATGGTTGGGAGTGCGTCAGTTCCCAGGGCGCCCCGTGGCCGGTGACCGGCAACTCTTTGGTACTGGATTATGGCGATGCGGTGTCGTGTACGGCGACCAACAGGTATGACCCTCCGGCTCCGGTCCTGACGCTCGTCAAGAGTGTTGTCGGTGGTCCCGCAGCCGCAACCGACTGGGTCTTGAAAGCAACGGGAACCGACACGATCACTGGCGTCAGTGGTGATGGGACAGTAACCAATGCTTCGGTCGGCCCTGGGACTTACGCCTTGTCTGAAGAGACGGGACCTCAATGGTACGACCTCACCGGGTGGGCGTGTGTGAACTCGGAAGACGCCACGTGGTCGATGAGTGGCGACTCTTTGTCGTTGGATTATGGCGACCAGGTGACGTGTACGGCGACGAACACGTATGACCCACCGGCGCCTTGGCTGGAACTCGTCAAGAGTGTTGTCGGTGGTCCTGCAGCCGCGACCGATTGGGTGCTGTCTGCGAACGGCCCCACGCCGATTACTGGGGTGAGTGGTTCGACTGAGGTGACGCGCGTCCAAGTCAATGACGGCGATTACACCTTGTCCGAAGTGACACGGCCGGGATGGAACGGGCCGCAGTGGTACGTCCTTGCCGGTTGGGTGTGCTCGAACGCGACAGACAGTTCGTGGTCGATGACTGGCAACGCCACCCTGACGTTGGGCCCCAATGACAAGGTGACATGTACGGCGACGAATACCTATGACCCGCCGCCGCCTGTGTTGACTCTGGTTAAGGAAGTCGATGGTGGTCCTGCGAGCCCGACCGATTGGGAGTTGACTGCGACTGGTCCCACCACGATCACCGGAGCAGTCGGAGACCCGAGTGTGACAGGAGTCGAGGTGGTTCCTGGGGATTACACGTTGTCTGAAGGGTCAGGGCCGCAGTGGTATGTCCTGGCCGAATGGGAGTGTGCAGACGCGAGAGACGGCACGTGGGCGATGACCGGTTCTCACACGTTGACGTTGCGCGACGGTGACGAGGTGACGTGCAAGGCGACCAACCGGTACGACCCCCCGGCCCCCGTGTTGACTCTGGTCAAAGTTGTCGACGGTGGTCCCGCGACTGTCACTGATTGGCCATTGACGGCGACCGGTCCCACCACGATTACCGGTGTCAGCGGTGCGGCTGCGGTGACAGATGTTGCTGTAGGGCCTGGTCATTACACCTTGTCTGAAGGGTCAGGGCCGCAGTGGTATGACCTTGTGGGCTGGGTTTGTGTGGACCCGAATAGTTCGTCGTGGTCGATGTCTGGCGCGGATACCCTGACGTTGGCTTATGGAGACCAGGTGACGTGTACGGCGACGAATCGGTTCGATCCGACGCTTCCTGTGTTGACGTTGGTGAAGTCTGTGAATGGTGGTACGGCGTTGCCCACAGATTGGTCGTTGACTGCGACTGGTCCTGATACTGTCACTGGGCTTTCTGGTGATGCTGCGGTGACCGGGGTTTCGGTGACTCCAGGGGATTACACGGTGTCCGAGGGCGCTGGTCCCTTGTGGTACGTCTTGGATGGGTGGGTCTGTGTGGACCCGAATAATGCGTCGTGGTCGATGTCTGGCGCGGATACTCTGACGTTGGCTTATGGAGACCAGGTGACGTGTACGGCGACGAATAGGTTCGATCCGACGCTTCCTGTGTTGACGTTGGTGAAGTCTGTGAATGGGGGTACGGCGTTGCCCACTGATTGGTCGTTGACTGCGACTGGGCCTGACACTGTCACTGGGCTTTCTGGTGATGCTGCGGTGACCGGGGTGGATGTGGATCCTGGGGCGTACACCTTGTCTGAAGGACTGGGGCCGCAGTGGTATGACCTTGTGGGCTGGGTTTGTGTGGACCCGAATAGTTCGTCGTGGTCGATGTCTGGTGCGGATACTCTGACGTTGGCGTATGGAGACTCGGTCACGTGTACGGCAACGAATACATACAATCCGCCGACTCCCGTGTTGACTCTGGTCAAGGTTGTCGACGGTGGCCCCGCGACCATTGCTGATTGGCCATTGACTGCGACCGGTCCCACCGCTATTACCGGTGTCAGCGGTACAACTGCGGTGACAGATGTTGCTGTAGGGCCTGGGGCGTACACCTTGTCTGAAGGGGCAGGGCCGCAGTGGTATGACTTGGTGGGCTGGTCATGTGTGGACCCGAATAATGCGTCGTGGTCGATGTCTGGTGCGGATACTCTGACGTTGGCCTATGGAGACCAGGTGACGTGTACGGCGACGAATACATACAATCCGCCGACTCCTTGGCTGACTCTGGTCAAGGTAGTCGACGGTGGCTCCGCACTTGCGGGTGATTGGGAGTTGTCTGCGGTTGGCCCGGTGACGCTCACTGGTGCCAGCGGTGCTGTTGGCGTGACTCGCGTTCCGGTTGGCCCTGGCGGTTACACCCTGTCTGAAGGGGCTGGGCCGCAGTGGTACGACCTCGTCGGGTGGGTGTGCGTGAACTCGGAAGACGGCTCGTGGTCGATGCAAGATGCTGACTCGCTGGAGTTGAGTGCGGGTGACAAGGTGACGTGTACGGCGACGAACACGTACAACCCGCCGACTCCCGTGCTGACATTGGTCGTCGAGGTTGATGGCGGCACCGCTGATCCTCAGGACTGGTTGGTGCATGCCGATGGGATCGACGAGTTGACTGGCCACACAGGCGTCAGCGGTTCAGTCGGTCCCGGAACATACACTCTGGCGCAGTCCGATGGGCCAGAGGGCTATGTGGCGTCGGGTTGGACCTGCGTGAACGGTGATGGGAGCGCCCATGTGGTGACCGGCGGTGGCACGGTGGCGTTGGGCTATGGTGAGACCGTGACCTGCACGATTGTCAACACGTATACGCCTCCTCCGACGCCTCCCCACGGTCCGACATCCGACACGGGTGGCTACGCCCTTTCCGCCCAGGGAGTCTCCCTTGTTGGACTGCTGTTGGCGCTTGCTGCCTCGGTGGCGGGCATCAAGATCCTGCGGATGCGCAGAAGAAACATTGGATGATGGGACTGGTCATGCCGCACTGCCACCGCGTGCCGTCACCCTGCGAGCAAGTCGCAGGGCGCGGGACACAGGGTCCAGAGCCCCCATAGACGCATATTTATTGCTCGACAAGAAGAAAGGAGCATAACAATGTCGCATACTTCTCGCCGCCTGTGCGTTGTCGCAGGTGTCTCAGTGGTCGCAATTCTGGTGGCCTACGCGGTTGCCAGAATGCGGGCCTACGAAGGCTCAGACCTCTACATGGACTTTGACGATGATGAAGCCAGCCCTTGGGACACAACTACTTCGGATAACTCGGACGAGTCGCCCACTGCGGACGCTGCTGCCCCTGACGAGTCTGCTCCCCGCGAGTCTGTGCCGACCACTATCGACGCCACTGCCTGGATCCTGGAATCGTGGGCCGACGACTCGCCCGTGCCGACGAATCCTGGTATTTCGCTGGAGATTCAGGGTGTTCTCGCCGTAGGAAAGGTGTGCAACTCCTATCGCGGCCCGGTGGACATTGACGACTCCACGTTCAAACTCACAGGTCCGGTGGCGTCCACACTCATGGCCTGTCTTGGCCCTCTGGGCGATGCCGAGCCCGTGTACCATGCCCTCCTGGCCAGCGTAGATTCTTACGCTCTGGTCGAAGGCAAGCTTGAACTGAAGTCCGCAGGCCAAACGGTCCTCACGTTCAAGCCTGCATGAGGGTAGTCGTGTCCTGTCCTAAATCGGGCCCACACAACCCATCCGAAAACGTCCTGTTTTCCGTACTTCCAGACGTTTGTGGATGGAAAATGTCGCCAGAATGGCGGTTTTGACGACATGACCCATCCGGAAACGTTCCTGCACACCCAAACTATGCCGTTTGCGGATGGGTTACGTAGCTAGGTGCGTCCCACTCGTTCCTGCCCAGTCTCGTCACAGTAGGCTCACGCCCGGAGGACCCCCCCGGACCGCACACGTCACGATGGCCGCACTTCGGACTTGAACGCAGGGGTCCTTATGGCCGAGCCAGTGTGGTTCAACGGGGATGACGATACCGGCGGGTATGGGAGAATAGACGTACATCCGGGGCACCGTGCCCCGTACGTGTCCATGAGAGGGAAACGAGTGGTCCAGACCCCAGGTTCGACTGACCCGTCCCTTATCCGCAATTTCTCCATCATCGCGCACATCGACCATGGCAAGTCGACGCTGGCCGACCGCATGCTGCAACTCACGGGGGTGGTGGACGAGCGCTCCATGCGTGCCCAGTACCTCGACCGAATGGACATTGAGCGCGAGCGCGGCATCACCATCAAGTCGCAGGCGGTACGTCTGCCGTGGAGTGTGAAAGGCACCGAGCATGTCCTCAACATGATCGACACCCCTGGTCATGTGGATTTCACGTACGAAGTGTCCCGTTCGCTGGCGGCCTGCGAAGGTGCAGTATTGCTCGTTGACGCGGCCCAGGGTATCGAGGCCCAGACGCTCGCCAATCTCTACCTTGCTCTGGAAGCCGACCTGACCATCATCCCGGTCCTCAACAAGATAGACCTTCCTGGTGCGTACCCGGACAAGTATGCTGCTGAATTGGCTCATGTCATCGGCTGTGACGTTTCCGATATCTTGCGGGTGAGCGCCAAAACAGGCGACGGTGTGACCGAATTGCTCGATGAGATTGTGCGCCAGATACCAGCCCCGCAAGGCAATCCCAAAGGACCAGCGCGGGCTCTCATTTTCGATTCGGTGTACGACTCGTATCGCGGCGTCGTCACGTACGTCAGGGTCGTGGACGGGGAACTCAGCCACCGCGAGCGCATTCTCATGATGTCCACTCGCGCGACCCATGAGGTATTGGAGGTTGGCGTCATTTCGCCGGAACCGGTCAAGACCGATGCCTTGGGCGTGGGCGAGGTCGGTTACCTCATCACCGGCGTGAAGGATGTACGCCAGTCGCGGGTCGGCGACACCGTTACCTCCTCAACCAAGCCAGCGTCCCAGGCCTTGGCGGGGTATCGCCACCCCAACCCCATGGTGTACGCGGGGATATACCCCATTGAGGGCAACGACTTCCCCGAATTGCGCGATGCCCTCGACAAGTTGCAACTCAATGATGCGGCGTTGGTCTTCGAGCCGGAGAACTCCGCCGCCCTGGGGTTTGGGTTCCGCATTGGTTTCCTTGGGCTGTTGCATATGGAGATCATCCGCGAGCGCCTGGACCGCGAGTTCGACCTCGACATCATTTCCACCGCGCCGTCCGTGGTGTATCGCGTCCTGACCGAGGACAACGTGGAGCACAGGGTCACCAACCCGAGCGAGTTCCCCGACGGCAAGGTCGCTCAGGTTTTCGAGCCCATCGTCAAGGCGTCCATCCTCGCGCCTGCGGAGTACATCGGCACGCTCATGGAGTTGTGTACGCAACGTCGCGGTCGCCAGACAGGCATGGAATACCTTTCCGAAGACCGTGTCGAGTTGCATTACATCTTGCCTCTTGCTGAGATTGTGTACGACTTCTTCGACGCCCTGAAATCGCGCACCAAGGGGTATGCGTCATTGGATTATGAAGAGGCGGGCGAGCAGGAATCCGAGCTTGTCAAGGTGGATATTCTGCTCAATTCCGAGACGGTCGACGCCTTCTCCGCCATCGTCCACAAAGACAAGGCATATAGCTATGGCGTCGAGATGGTCGGCAAACTGCGCAAACTCATTCCCCGCCAGCAGTTCGAGGTGCCCATCCAGGCAGCAATCGGAGCTCGCGTCATTTCCCGAGAGACCGTCAGGGCTGTGCGCAAGGACGTCCTGGCCAAGTGCTACGGCGGTGACATCACCCGCAAGCGCAAACTGCTGGAGAAGCAAAAAGAGGGCAAGAAGCGCATGAAGATGGTCGGCCGAGTCGAGGTCCCCCAAGAAGCTTTCGTCGCCGCGCTGTCTACCGATTCCGAGCGCAAGTAGGGTCCCCAAGTCCCGTCTCATGGGCAATGATGCAAGCAGCCTCGGCCAGATTCCCGCCGCCATGGTCGTAGTAGTCGTTCTCAGCGATTGCCACCTTCAAGATCACTGCGGCCATGCGCCAGAAGCGGAAGGGTCATCCGGGCAGAAAGGGCTTGATTGTCGCACCAATCCGGTAGCATTGCCTCGTCGGAGGAAGAATGCGCCATTGGAGGCCAGCGATGTCACCAATCCATGAGGACGAACATCAGCTCAACATGTATCCCGTTGTCAGAAAGTGCCGTCCCCGCGCGCGAGCAAGCGTGTGTTTGGTTGGAAATCGCCCACATAAGCTAAACAACCAGAGGAGAACATATGAACGAGAGTTCAAACAACAATAGTCAACCATTAAAACAGGAACGTAACCCGTTCAGGATTGCTACGATTATTTTATCAGTCTTACTAGTCTTGGGTCTTGTGGGCGGGATAGCATACGCAGTGTTGAATTCGAATAATAAGTCTGCAGAGACAGATGATTCGACTAGCCTCAGCCAAACAACTGATATTGATGATAACGGACCGACTGATACAACGTCGGGACCGAGTGATACAACGTCGGGTGTGCAAGATGAGATACCGGCAACAGTTGCTAAGAGCGGACCCTATATTGACGGCGATTACTTCGTTATTCCAGACTGGGGAGTCAAATATAAACTCTCAGACGAACTGGCCGGTTATGGGTGGTCGGCATGGTATAACGGCGGAATGGAATACGGTCTGACTGCGGCGCTAAGATCTGAAATTGAGGCGCAAAAGCCTGGCGGATACCCAGGACCGACCATTCGCGACTGTTCTGTAAACATAATAACTAGAGGCGAGAAAACGCCCGATAGCCAAGATCGCGACTACGGTTGGCACAGTGGTATCGGACCACGGAAAGCCATAATCATCGGTGATTATATTTATGGTATCTCTACTACGGTTGGCTATTGTCAGGGCACAGATGATTACTTGAAAAATGTATCGGAGATAATTACAGATATTCTGTCAAGACCGGAGAACATTTAGGATAATAGTGGTCGCAAGACCAAGATCGCCTACAGATTGTCCGAGGGCGATTTCTTTGATTTCTAGAACTCATTTTCATTGTCGCGCGACCGTTTAGTTCGGTCGTCGAGCCGCGGGTGCGTGGAAAAGTTGTCCCCGCGCGCGAGCGGGCGTGTTCTAGAATACGAGAAAGCGGTGCGATTCCGCGACCTGGCAACCGGATTTATCTGGCGAGCCAGGGCTAGTGCCATTTAGTCATGTATTGGAGAGTGAACCAGCCAGGACTGCTGGGTCCGCCTGCTAAGCGGAGCGTGGGGTAACCCATGAGTTTCAAGTACTGCTCTCTCCGCCGATGATATTGTCTATGACTTGAACGAAGCGAGGGTTCCATGTCTCACACAATGAAACGCAATTTTCCTAAGTCTTGTGGCATGTTTGGCGGTAGCGCGAATATGCCCAAAGGAAGAAACTTCAAGATCAGAAAAACCGGAGACAACGAAGTTGGCCATTCTGGGGATTGTTGGTTGTGTCTTGCCGGAACTAAGCCTAAGAGGATGTTTCGGGTGAAACCGCGGCGCCGACTTGAAAAACGTGAGGCTTTGCGAGAAATCGCGGATGAACTCTCCTCCGATTCTTCGGTCGTCCCTGCGCGCGGGCAGACGTGTTGTGACTGGACAACGCCTTTGCTGACGTTGACGCCCTGCTCGAAGGCAGCGTCCTCTGGCCTTGAGTGACACCCACCACACCCGCGAGTAGTTCTTCATCCACCTTCTGTCCTGCGGCCGAATCCATCGCATCTAGCGCTGACCCTCTTACTGTAGGATAATTGTAGACAGAAAAGCCTACATGAGGAGGGCGTTATGCAGTTCGTACCAGTGCGAGACTTCCGCGTGAACTCAGCTTCTGTGTGGAGCGCGCTGGAATCTGAAGAGAAACTCGTCATCACCACGCACGGCCAACCAACGGCGGTCATGCTGAAGGTCGATGGAGAATCCCTCATGGATACTCTGGCGGCGGTGGACCAGGCTCAGTGGACTTCCCTGATTACCTCTATGCAGACGAAGGCTTCTGCTGCTGCGGGGCAGATGTCCTTGGACGAAATCAACGCTGAGATCGCAGCAGCGCGAGCCGAATAATGACAACGCCTATCGTCGCAGTGCTCGACACGATCGTAGTGGTGTCGGCTTTCCTCACTCCGGGCGGTCCGCCAGGACGCATCCTCGGAGCGCTGGGGTGGCGAGCCTTCATTCCAGCCTACGATGCCAGAGTGATTGCCGAGTATAGAACGGTCTTGAGTCGGCCTCGTTTCGGCCTCGACCTCACGGATGTGGACCGCTTCATCACCCAATTCATGAATCGTGGCTGGGCGATTGAACCGACTGTGTGGACTGAGCCCATGGTGGATGAGTCCGACAGGGTGTTCGTCGAGGTTGCCAAGGCAGCGGCATGTATCCTGGTGACGGGCAACATGCGCCACTTTCCCGCAGAGGATTGGGTTGTTTCGCCCGCTGACTTTTGGGCTGTCTTGCTTCAGATGAGGAGGTCGTGATGTCGAGTGGGCCGCTGTCCCTGTACATCCACATTCCGTGGTGCTCGGTGCGCTGCGGGTATTGCGACTTCAATACGTACGTCACGGACACCTCCAATTCGGCCAATACCGCGCCCTATATTGAGGCTGTTCGCAAGGAAATCGCCCTCGCTTCAGCCACTCTCAAGGGCGGCTGGGTCAAGACGGTGTACTTCGGCGGTGGCACACCCACCCTCATGAGCGCGGTGGACATGGGCCGCATCCTTTCGACGGTGAGACGCTCCTTCGACCTGGACGACTCGGCGGAAATCACCACGGAGGCCAATCCTGAAACCTTGAGTCCCGAGTATCTGGAGGATGTGCGTGGCGTGGGGGTCAATCGGTTGAGTTTGGGTATGCAATCGGCAGTGCCTCACGTGCTCGCCACTCTGGATCGTGTGCATACCCCCGGTCGCGCTTTGGAGTCGGTTGCATGGGCGCGTAAGGCGGATTTCGATCAGGTGAGCCTCGACCTGATCTACGGCACGCCGGGAGAGTCGATGGAGGATTGGGAGGCCACTTTGGTCTCTGCTCTGGCGGCCAAGCCCGACCACGTCTCCGCGTACTCCCTCATCGTCGAAGACGGGACCCCTTTGGCGAGGCGCATGGCTGCCGGGCTCTTGCCCTATCCCGATGACGATTCGCTGGCTGACAAGTACGTTCTCGCTGAGGCCTTGCTGAGTAACGGTGGGCTGACGTGGTACGAGGTCAGTAACTGGTCGAAACCGAACCGCGAATGCAAACACAACATGAATTACTGGCGTTCGGGTGACTGGTGGGGTATCGGCGCCGGCGCCCATTCGCACTTGGACGGGACGCGCTGGTGGAATTACCGGCGCCCAGCCACGTACATTTCCAAGCTGAACGAGGGCAAATCCCCTTCTCAGGGCTCGGAAACGCTCACCGCCGACGAGAGGCACGAGGAGAAACTCATGCTCAAGATTCGGCTGGGGGAGGGGCTCAGCGTCGCGGACCTCACCGATGCGGAGTACGCGCGGGCCGAAGATTACCTGGGCTCAGGTCACCTCGTCCTGACTGGCAGTCGTTTGGTGTGCACGGTCGCGGGTCGGCTGATTGCGGACAAGATTGTACGAGACATCCTCATGGCCAGTCCTCGCATGGCTCGCCGCGAGAAGCCCAAGGACCTTCCGCCGATCCCCCCTCCGCCTCCCGGCGAACCTGTCGTGGCCGAACTGACGCCCGAGTCCACCATCCGCATCTCCGAAGTGCAGTGGGCGCATGGCTAAGGCCAGACACGCGGAAACCCCGGCCCGCAAGCACAAACACCCGGTTCTGAGGCGCGTGGCCACCATCGCCGGTGTCTTGGTTCTGGTGACCGCGCTCGCACCCTTCGTCGTGGTGTGGATTGGCCAAGCGGGCAGGATTTCATCGGTGGACGATGTGGAGACCCACGACGTGGCCATTGTCTTCGGTGCGGCCATGTGGGGCGCCCATCCTTCCCCCTATTTGGAATCCCGCCTGCAAGTCGCTTTGGAGCTGTATCAAGCGGGCAAGGTCAAGGTCATCCTCGTATCCGGTGACAATCGGGAGGACAATTACAATGAACCGGGCGGGATGAAGGCGTGGCTGGTCGACCAGGGTGTGCCGGAAGACAAGATCGTAACCGATGGCGAGGGCCTCGACACCTACGCGACATGCACGCGAGCCAAGGATGTCTTCGGGCTAGACTCGGCGATCCTCGTCTCCCAGACCTATCACCTGCACAGAGCCGTCACGACCTGTCGCCTCATTGGACTGGATGCTGTGGGCGTGGGCGACGAGACCCGCAAGTCAACCGACCCGGCCAAGTGGTTCCAGTATTCCTTACGTGAAATCCCCGCTGATTACAAAATGATTCTTGATGTGTTCTTCGGCGCCAGAGTGCTTGGCGATAGGGATCTGCGCGTGGACGAGGCCCTGGCTCGGTAGCGTCAGTGGTTCCCTAGGCGGCGGAGACGGTGAGCAGAAGCAAACCGCCGCCCAAGAGGATGAGAATGGTCAGCCCGAAACCAACGGCTGCTGCGCCGAACGTCCGGCCCCGTTTGAAGACGACCGCGAGAACCCCACCGATGACGCCCAGAAGGTCGAGGACGAGTCCGACGATGATGCCAATTCGGCACACATTGGCAGCCTCGTCATGCGTGAGGCCCTGCCCTTCGGCCAGCGGGTTGCCTGTGGAGACAAAGAACACGACGCTTGCTCCGAGAAAGATGAGTGTTCCAACGAGGGCGAGGGCAAGGGCCGCGATGCCCAATCCCGATGCCTGTTTGGGCGCATCCGGCTTGGTCTCAGTCGCTGTGGTTGTCGTCACAGAATGATTCTAGGCCCTCGTGGGTGGAGCCCGCACGGCTGGGGTCGGATGGCGGTGATGCTGGACAGCAGGACCTGCCTCTTATGATGGCTGTCAATGGTTGCGCTCACACAGATGCCATCTCGACCTGTGATCGTTATGAGATTGTTATGAAGTTTCACCGGGAAGTGGGTTGTCGGCTTGAGAGTGTGAGCGCTAACATATCAATTAGTTCCGACTCGCCATGCGAAGTTCGGAGACGTCAGTGCCAGTTGCGGCATTGATCGACAATACGATGGGTGCTTCCAAGGATGGTCGCCCCAGGGAGGATTTTGCAATGAAGAAAAGCATCATCGTAGCCGGTCTCGCGGGTCTCATGGCCCTGTCGATGGCAGGCTGCGGCGGCGGCACATCAGACGGTACAACCACTGCAGGTTCCGGCTCCACCGGAGGCAGCACGAGCGGTTACAACTTGGTCCCCAAGGACACCAATGGTGACGGTGTCATCACCATTGGATTCGCACAGGTCGGCGCAGAGTCTGGCTGGAGGACAGCCAACACCCAGAGCTACAAGGATTACTTTGTGGCTGCCAATGGGTTCAAGCTGGTCTTTGCCGACGCCAATCAGGACGCCGACAAGCAGAAGCAAGACGTTCGTGACTTGATTGCCCAAGGCGTCGAAGTCATCGACCTCGCTCCTGTGACAGATTCCGGGTGGGAGCCCGTTCTCCAAGAGGCCAAAGATGCGGGCATTCCGCTCATCATCTCTGACCGTCAACTCTCCGTTTCCGACGACCTGTACCTGACCTACTTCGGTGGCAATATGGAACAAGAAGGCAAGACGGCAGTCCAGTGGTTGCAGGATTACATCGCGGCCAACAAGATCACGGATCCGATCAATATCGTGCATCTCCAGGGCACTATTGGATCGACCGCTCAGAAGGGCCGCACCCAGGCTCTCGCAGACGCAGCGCCAGGACTTGGATGGAATATCGTTTTCGAGCAGACCGGCGAGTTCACTCAGGCCAAGGGCCAAGAAGTCATGGAATCTTTCCTCCAGCAGGGCAAGGACTTCAATGTCATCTACTCTGAGAACGACGACATGACCTATGGCGCCATTGACGCCCTCAAGGCCGCTGGCAAGGATGTCGAGTCCATCATCATCATCTCCTTCGACGGCAACAAGTCGGCAGTCCAGATGGTCATTGACGGACTCATTGACGTCATCGCCGAGTGCGATCCTCTCCTGGGGCCGCAGGTCGGAGATCTCATCAAGAAGGCTGAGGCCGGTCAGACGATCGCCAAGGTCACCTACTCGGTGGAAGGGTTCATCGACTCGACCAACGCGACTGAGAAGATCAAGACCGCTTTCGGGTCGTAACCTGCATGAAAGTGGTGTCATCATCTTGACCCAATAGTGGCAGAGTTGGGTGCGCAGGGACGTGAGTCTCCGCGCACCCGCTTGCCTCA